>JAZNIX010000036.1:0-93864 GCA_045577715.1 Faecousia sp. | reverse complement strand
CACAATTTGATACAATGCAACGCTAACGGTGAGAGCGTTGCATTCGTTAAACGACCATCGGTCAAACAAGGCAACAAAACCTAAAATAGTTTTCTATAGATACAGCACATATTCTTCCTTACAGTAGCTTTTTAAGTAGATGTCCAGTATCCGGCCGTTTTTGTATTGTAATGCTTTTTGAGGACAGTTTGTTACGCAACGCAAACAGCGAATACACTGTGAATGAATCCGACCGTTTCGGATTGCTCCAACCGGGCAGTTTGTTTCACAAAGTCCACAGCTACAACAATTGTCCTCTTTTTTAATTTTTACTCCAATGCGGCTGCGCAAACCAGGAAAGATATTTGCCAATGGATTCTTTGCGGTTTTAGGAATTGTGACCTGCTGAGGCATTTTGATCCTTTGCACAATTGGCAGCAGCTGCGCTGTATCAAATTCGTAATCACCGTCAAGAAATGTATGTCCCATAGGAATATACGCCCCCGCAATAACTTGCCCGCACAAGAGCTTTTGTGCTTCGTACAAAACATTACCATAGGATGTTTTTCCGTAGGTTGCGATCAGCGCAACATGCTTAGCCTCCAGACCCTTTAGAAATCGTTTCACCGGCTTCGGGATATTTTGACAATACACCGGAAACACGACCACCGCAGCATCTTCCGTTGTGGTTTTGTTATCAATCGGTCTGATTTCGCAATCCAGCAGTTTAGCCAATTCTTTTGAAACAGCCAAACTGTGTCCGCTTCCGGAAAAACAATAAATCGTAATCATTTATGCTCCCTCAAGAATTGTTGCATAATGGCGCACTCTGGGATTTCTTCAAGAGAAAATCCTAGCAAATGTTCCATTTCATAAAGGGTCTGCTCTTTGGATCTACCGCATTTTTTGCTTGCAAGGGAGAATTCCAGTGCACTAAACGGGATCATCTTGCTTTTGCAATGATAAAATCGCACAAATTGGGTGTGGTCTTTGCATTTTTCAATTTTGCAGCTTGTGTGCAGTGCTTTGTTTTCATCCTCCGGTGGCACCCAGCCACATTCTTGAACAAGTATAGATTTTACCTTGTTCCAATCGTAGGTGCCTCCGGATGTTTTATCAAGATCAAAGTGAACAAAGGCCGGTATATTTCCGGTGCGAGAGGACTGCCGGATGCTTCTTTTGAAGGGGGGAAGCAACTCCGGAACAGCCTGAATTGCATCCACAACATTGGAAACCAGTTCGCTTTCGTATCCGCTGAGTTTCTTAACCGGATGATCGCCGTATGCCAGCTGCTTCATGGTCATTAGGGTCTGGAACTGACCCTGCTTCAGAGGTGGCCGCAAAGTCAGCACGCGCGCAACATTCATCAGGAAGGTCAAAAAGCGATTGCCGGCAAAGGAATACGCGATCCTGGGTGCCATGTGATTATAGTACAATCCAAGCATCTGAACAGGCTCGTTGCCTGCAGCAAAATACGGCACTCTGTTTGCTACCAGTTCCGGATAAAACAGCAGATATGCCAGTGAAGGACAGGCACAGGTATTATCGCTGAGGGAGTATAGTTTGCCGTAAAACCGTCGCAAGTCGCTTTGACTGACTGTACGGGTAATGAACTCTACATTTTGAAAGGTTTTCTTGGCATTTGCAATGCTTTTGGCGGCACTTTCGGAAATAAAAGGGATTTCCCAGGTAAGCGCCAATACCCGTAACCCCTTTACCTTGGAAAGATAGTAGAGCAGGTATGTGGAATCCTTTCCGCCGGTGTAGAACAGCGCAATATCAAAGCGTGATTTTTTGCTGCGAGAGATATCCTCCACAATTGGAACAACACTTTTCAGATTTTTGGCATCCTCTGCCGTTTGACACATAGGGCACAGGCCCTTATCATCAAACTCCAATCCCGGAATCAAAAAATCATTGGCACAGCAATCCGTACAGAAAGTTGCCTCGGAAAAATCTTTCGGAACGTGCTTTCGCTGGTGCTCCGACACGACCTGTTTGCCGATAAACTTTTCAATCACGAATAACTCCTTAGGATTCAGTTCCCGGGGTAACGAAGCAAGAATATCCGCCTGCTTCTTCGAGACAGTGATATCATTTTTGAACAAATTGGGAGCACTGCGCAGTCCGTAATAATGCAGCTTCCTATTTTCGAGCTTCCATCTACTTTGTATGTAATACATAGCGATCCCCCCTTTTTAGAATTTACCATAAAAATATTTTTTTGCAATAAATTCTGGTCAAAACGATAGTTGTGGATCAGGAAACCGATTCCGGATAAAAAGGGAAAAAATACCTACCCTTGCTGATACCATTGTATCAAATAAGGGTAGGTATTATGGTGCCGGTGGCCGGACTCGAACCGGCACGCTGTCGCCAGCGGTGGATTTTGAGTCCACTACGTCTACCATTCCATCACACCGGCATCGGTGCTTAGATAGTATATTACACTTTCCTCAAAAAAGCAAGAGAAAGTTTTTGCAAAGACGTATTTTTTTGCTTCTCTTTTTGACTTAGACCGAAAGATATCCGGTAAGCACCTTCAGTGTGTTATACACTCCGTCAATATGGCTGCGCTCGTAGCCGTGGCTTGCATAGACACCGGCACCGATAAGCCCATGGCGAATATCTGCGCCGCTGCGCAAGGTTGCCTCCACATCCGAGCCGTAATAAGGATACACATCCACTGCGTAATCTGCATTGGTTGCCTTGGCCGCATCGATAAGCTTGCCCACTACTTCATAGGAATATGGGCCGCCGGAATCCTTGGCGCAGATAGAAACCTGCTTTTCCGTACACTGCAATCCGTCTCCCACACAGCCCATATCCACAGAAATCGCCTCTGTTACACCACTGGGCACGGAAGCAGAGCCCCCATGGCCTACCTCTTCATACACCGTCACATGGACATAAGTGCGGCGCTTGGGGGTGATGCGCCCATCGCTTAAATACTTGGCAAAGCCCAGTAAAATACCCACAGACAGCTTATCGTCCAGAAAACGGCTCTTCAAATACCCGGAAGCTGTGCGGCGGGTTCTGGGCTCAAAGCACACAACATCCCCCACCTCAATCCCCAAGGCTCTGGTATCTTCGGCAGAGCGCACATCCTCGTCCAGCACCACCTCCATGGTATCAAAGGAGCGCTTTGCGTTGGAATATTCTCCGTTCACATGAACAGATGCATTGCAAAGCTGCAGTGTGCCGTCAATAATTTTTCCGGAGCGGGTATAGACCCAGACATTTTCCGCTTCGCCGTTATTGGGGTTCATACCGCCCAAAGCAGTCAGGCGCAGACGGCCATCGCCCTTTATCTGTGCCACCATACCTCCCAGTGTATCCACATGGGCCTCCAGCAGCAAGCCGTCCTCCCGGTCTTCGCCGCCCAAATCTACCATCACGCCGCCTTTCTGGGTAATATTTGCCTCAAAGCCCAGTTTTTCAAAGGCCTCTTTTACCCACAGCGCCGCCTTTTCCGTATAACCCGAGGGAGAATCGATGGAAAGCAGATTCTCCGTCTTTTCCCAAGCATATTCGGCATACATCCGTTCAATCATGATATTGTCCTCCTAAAATGATATAATGCCACACGCCGGCAACCTCCCGCAGAAAATAATTGATGCGAATCGAGGGCCAACTGGCTCTTGCGGGAATTCCCTGGGCCTCCACACCGCAGTCCCGGGCAAACAGGCTGGCCCGAAACAGATGGTATTCGCTGGACAGTAAACCGATTTTCTCCGGTCGGATACCGGTTTTTTCTTCAATCAGATTGAGAGAAAACTTTAAATTCTCCCACGTAGACGTGGCTTTCTCCTCCAACCACAGCCGCTGGGCATCAATTCCCCGGGCTGTCAGCTGTTCAAACATGCACTGGGCTTCTGAGATGCCCTCATCCTCCCCCTGTCCACCGGAAAGAATCGCGATGACCTGGGGATGCTCTGTCAAATAATCATAGGTGGCATCTAAGCGGTCGCTTAAAGATACCGACGGAGCAGTTCCATTCACCTTTGCCCCCAATACCACCATGTACTTACAGTCATTTTCCGAACTTCCCAGACTGGCCTTTATAATGATTCCCTCCGTAACGGCAAAAATCAAAATTCCAAGGCACAGCCCGGCTGTGAATAGTATTCTCAAAAGCTTTGCTGTTTTTTCAAATCTTCTCTGAAGGAAATTCAGCAAATAATAGCAGGTAATGACCCCGGCAATGCAAAAGCTTATCAGCCCCAAAAAGCCATGTCCGTGAATTGCCCGGTAAAAAACAGCCCCCAACAGTACAAAGGCCACGGGAATCAGCCATTTTCCCAGAGATTGTGTTGTTTTTCCCATAGCCCCTCCTGCAAAAGCGGTTGTCTTGCATACAGTATATCACACCCCCGAGGGAAAAACAAGCCGCCCGGTGGTATCGGGCGGCTTGTAAAATTAAACCTCTTTGCTCTTGGAAGCAATCTCTGCCAAGCACTTTGCAATAAATGCATCGGGAGTCATGGCGCCCAAGTCCTCGCCTTTCCGGGTACGGACAGAAACGGTACCGTTTTCCATATCCCGGTCACCGATGACCAGCATATAAGGAATTTTCTGCATCTGGGCTTCCCGAATCTTGTAGCCCAGCTTTTCACTGCGGCAATCGGTTTCTGCATGGATGTTCAGCCCATTCAGCTTTTCTGCCAAATCCTTGGCATAGTCATGGGCTCTATCCGTAATGGGCAGAACCTTCACCTGGGTGGGCATCATCCACAGGGGCAGCGCACCTGCATAACGCTCAATCAGGTAGGCCAGGGTACGCTCATAACAGCCCAGGGAGGTGCGGTGAATGATATAGGGAATCTTTTTCTGTCCGTCAGAATCCGTATACTCCATACCGAACTTCTGAGCCAGCAGCATATCAATCTGGATGGTAACGATGGTATCCTCCTTGCCGAACACATTCTTATACTGAATATCCAGCTTGGGGCCGTAGAAGGCAGCCTCGTCAATGCCCACCTCATAATCCAGACCAATGTTATCCAAAATTCCCTTCATAACTGCCTGGGCGGTTTCCCACTGCTCGGCAGTGCCTTCGTATTTGATGCCTGCCTTGGCAGGATCCCACTGGGAGAAGCGGAAGGTGCAGTTTTCCAGCATGCCCACCGTATCCAGACAGTATTTTGCCAGCTCCAGACAGCCCTTACACTCCTCCTCCAGCTGATCAGGCCGGGGTACCAGATGGCCCTCGGAAATGGTAAACTGACGGACACGAATCAGTCCGTGCATCTCGCCGCTGTCCTCGTTGCGGAACAGTGTGGAGGTCTCTCCAAGGCGCATGGGCAGGTCACGGTAGGACCGGGCCCGGTTCAAATAGACCTGATACTGGAAAGGACAGGTCATGGGACGCAGTGCAAAGCATTCCTTTTCCTCGTCATACGGGTCACCCAGAATAAACATACCGTCAAGATAGTGATCCCAGTGACCGGAAATCCGGTACAAATCCCGCTTCGCCATCAAAGGTGTCTTGGTGAGAAGATAGCCGCGCTTTTGTTCCTCGTCTTCTACCCAGCGCTGCAGTGTCTGAATCACTCTTGCGCCCTTAGGCAGTAAAATCGGCAGGCCCTGTCCAATCTCCTCCACCGTGGTAAAGTATTCCAGCTCACGGCCCAGCTTGTTATGGTCCCGCTTCAAGGCCTCCTCCTGGGCGGCCAAATAGGCATCCAGCTCATCCTTGCTGGGGAAGCCAATACCGTAAATTCTCTGGAGCATCTTGCGGTTGCTGTCGCCCCGCCAGTATGCACCGCAGGATTTGGTCAGCTTAAAGCCGTTGTGGCGCAGACGGCCGGTGTGGTCCAGATGGGGACCGGCACACAAGTCCGTAAAGTCCCCTTGGGTATAGAAGGAGATGACGGCATCTTCGGGGAGGTCTTCAATCAGCTCTTTCTTATAGGGCTCATTGTTGGCCTCTGCCCAAGCAATGGCTTCACTGCGGGGCCGCTCGCTCCGCTCCAAACGGATGCGCTCTTTGATGATTTTCTTCATTTCCCCTTCGATCTTCTCCAGATGCTCCGGCGTAAAGGTAAAGGGTGCATCAAAGTCATAGTACCAGCCCTCGTCAATGGCAGGGCCGATGGCCAGCTGCACCTCCGGCCACAGGCGCTTGACGGCCTGCGCCATCACATGGGAGCTGGTGTGCCAGAAGGTCTTACGGTATTCGGGGTTTTCAAAGGTATACAGGTTTTCTTCGGACATGATAATTGCCTCCTTAGTATTGGGGCAAGAAAAAATCCCACCCCTGAAAAATCAGGGGTGGGATACAAAGTATTCCACGGTTCCACCCTGGTTGCGGTACATATACCGCCACTCATTGGCACAATAACGGGTGCTCCCGGCAGGGCATTTCCGCCCGTGCAGCTCAGAAGTGGTATCATACAGGAATCCGTTGCAGAGCCATTTCACCAATTAGGCTCCTCTCTGGGCACTCTTCCGGTATGCGTGTCTTCATCACAGCCTTTACCCGATAAATTTAACACAATTTCCTTCCCTTGTCAATACTTCCTGCCCCATTGTACCCCTCTCAAGCAAATTTTTTCGGTCATAATAAATAGTTACAAATTTTAACCAATTATGTAAACTTCTTTTCCCATTTATACCAGATATAGTGGTTGCAGCGCCCTTTGTGCTGTATATTTTGGATGAAAGTTTACATAATTAAATTAACATAATTTATCGAAATGTTGTCATTTCCTGTCATTTTAACGAAAAGGCTTGACTTTTTAACAAAAAATGTTATAATACATTCAATTTCCCATACATAAATTCATTCTGTAACTATTTGATACGCTTTCGTATCTAATGCATTGATTCCGAAAGGAGGTACATTCTATGCTGGAATACAATCGTTTCATGAAAAAGAAAATGAAAATTCTTACCCGCATTATTGCTGTGGTATTGAGTGTTGTTTGCATTTCCCTTTTGCTTGCGCAAACAGCCTTTGCAAGAAACGCCTACTTAATCAATGACGGTGATCGCGTTCTGCTTCATACCACCTATGCCACCAATCCTGCCGATATCTTACACGAAGCCGGTTTTACGCTGGGCGAGGATGATACCTACACAACACAAAACACATCCGGTGTATCAGAAATCACTGTTCAGAGAAAGCAGAACATTACCATTGTCCACGGAAGCAAAACCCTCCAGGTCAGCAGCTACGGCGAAACGGTAGAATCCCTGCTGAACCGTATCAATCTGATTCTGACAGCAGATGATGTTTTGTCCCTTCCGCTGAACACTGCCACCTACGACGGTATGGTGCTGACCATTGCCCGGTCTGTCCAGGCAGAGGAAACCTATACGGTTGCCATCCCGCATAACACCGTTTACTGCTATGACGCTTCCTTAAAGGAAGGGGAAGAAGTGGTGCTTACATCCGGAGCAGACGGTCAGCTTCTTTGCTCCGCCACCGTTTACTATGTTGACGGACAGGAAATTAACCGGGTTGTCAACTCTCAGGTGGTAGCCCGTCAGCCGGTGGACACCGTGATTGCCATTGGCACGGACGTAGAAACCCTGGAGCCCATTCCCATGCCGGAAGAAACCGTACCGGAGCCGGAGCCCGAACCGGAGCCGGAGCCGGAAGTGCCGCAGGTATCTCCCAGCCAGCCTGTTATCAGCAACGGCACCATTACCACCCCCGACGGAGAGGTTTTGACCTATACCCGGGTGGAGGAATTTAAGGCAACCGCCTACAACAAGGCTGACCCTGGCTGTACCGATTTCACCGCCATTGGTACATATTGCCGGGTTGGTGCCATTGCGGTAGACCCCAGAGTCATTCCCTACGGAACACGTATGTACATAGTGACCAATGACGGTCAATACGTTTACGGCATTGCCGTAGCCGAGGACTGCGGCAGCTCCATTAAGGGCCACCGGGTTGACCTGTATTTTGATACCGTAGAGGAATGTATCCAATTCGGTATCCGTAACTGCCAAGTGTATTTCTTGGGATAATTCTTGCAAAACCGCCTTTCTTTTGGTATACTAACCGAAAGAAAGGCGGATTTTTTATGATTAATGTTTGTGATATTCAAGTGATGAAGCCCTTGCTTGCAGAGCACGGCTTCCACTTTTCCAAGGCCAAGGGCCAAAATTTTCTCATTGCGACCTGGGTGCCGGAATCCATTGCCCGGGATGCGGGTGTGGACTCTGCTGCCGGTGTTTTGGAAATCGGCCCGGGAATCGGCCCTCTGACACAACAGCTGGCTCTGCGGGCCGGCAAGGTCTGTGCCGTAGAGGTGGACCGCCGCTTAGAGCCGATACTAAAACAAACCGTAGGTGAATTTGAAAATTTAGAAATTCTATGGGAGGATGTGTTGAAGCTTGACATCCCTGCCCTGGTAAAAGAAAAGTTTCCGGGTTTAAGACCTATGGCCTGTGCCAATCTGCCTTATTATATTACCTCCCCCATCCTAACTGCTTTGCTGGAAGCCGAGTGTTTTGATTCCGTCACCGTTATGGTGCAAAAGGAAGTGGCACAGCGTATTGCCGCAGTTCCCAACTCGGAAGATTACAGCGCCTTTACCATCTTCTGTCAGTATTATGCCCAGCCGGAGGTGCTGTTTGATGTGCCTGCCCACTGTTTTCTGCCGCAGCCTAAGGTAACCTCCGCTGTGGTTTCCTTGCGTGTAAGAAAAGAGCGGCCTTGGGACATCGCAAATCAGCAGGTCTTCTTCCGTACTGTCCGGGCCAGCTTCGCCATGCGCCGCAAAAAGCTCAGCAACGGTCTGGCCAGCGGTTTTCCGGAACTGGGAAAGGCCGGTGCAACCGATGTTCTTCGGGCCTGCGGCTTTGATGAAAATATTCGGGGCGAAGTGCTGGGCATCCCGGAATTCGCCATTCTTGCCAATGAGATTACCGGGAGATTGTACCATGGTTGAGTTTTTGTTTCTGGATTTAGACGATACGATTCTGGACTTTCACAAAGCAGAATCCATCGCCATCCGAAAGACACTGGAAAAAGCCGGCGTAACACTGTCAGAGGAAAATGTGGCGCTATACAGCCAAATCAACAAACAGCACTGGGAAATGCTGGAGCGTGGAGAAATCACCCGGGCGCAGGTAAAGGTTTTCCGCTTTGCCCGTCTGTTTGAAGCCTTGGGCGTGACCGCTGACCCTGTCGCCACTGCCAAGAATTATGAGGCTTTGTTGGGAATCGGCCACTACTTTCTTCCCGGTGCTGAGGAAGCGGTGACCGCATTAAGCAAAAAATATCGGCTGTTTCTTGTCAGCAACGGCACTGCCTCGGTGCAGGCCGGGCGTATGACCAGCGCCAACCTCTACCGCTTTTTTGAAAAGACCTTTATATCTGAAGAAATCGGAGCAAATAAGCCGTCTCTTACTTATTTCCAGCGATGCTTTTCTCAGATTCCAGACTTTGACCCCCTTAAATCCTTAATCGTAGGCGACAGCCTGACTTCAGATATTCAGGGCGGCAAAAATGCCGGTATCCGCACCTGTTGGGTCAATCCCCATCACGTTGCGGCACCGGAAGCATTGCAGCCGGACCTTGAAATCGAACGGCTTTCCCAATTAGCACCGCTCTTGGAAACACTGTAACATGATTCACTGCAAAATCCATCCAATAAACAAACCATCCCCTCCGGTGGAGGGGATGTTTCCTTATAATACTACCTTTACCGGACTGCGCAGGGTCATTTCCCGTTCCGTCACCGTGCAGTCCATGGCCAAAACATTGACCCCATTTTCCGCCGCTTCCCGCAACGCCTGCCCAAAGGATGGGTCGGTGGCATCATTGGGATGCAGGTAAGCTGCCTCTGCCATCTGAATCACAAACAGCACATACGCACCATAACCGGCTTTCACCGCTTCGCGCAGCTCTTTTAAGTGCCTTGTTCCTCGCTCCGTTGGTGCATCCGGAAAGGCGCACACCCCATTTTCCTCCAAGGTCACACCCTTGACCTCCAAAAAGCAGGGCTTGCCTTCCCGAACAAAGGAAAAATCAAACCGGGAAGCTCCCCATAGCGTTTCTGCACGCAGTTGGGAAATTTCTCCCAAGCCGCCGCCTGCCAGCCATTCCTTTACCGCGGCATTGGGGGCTTGGGAATCCATATTGATGAGCCGCTCCCCTTTCTGCACCGCAATTAAATCATATTTGGTTTTCCGTTGGGGATTGTCGCTTTTTTCACACCATACCCGGGCGCCCGGGGGTAACAGTTCCCGGCATCTTCCGGTGTTTTTCACATGACAAATCTCCGTGACACCGTCAATCTCAACATGGGCAATGAACCGATTGGGTCTCGCCAGAAAAATTCCCGGAACCATGCGCTGATACTGCATTTTTCTCACCTCTTACGATTATGGTAACAGATTTTTCAGATTTGACAAGGGGAAGAATTTAGGGTTGACATTCCTTGATTTTGTGATATAATTCTATCTGTTCCTGTTTGGAGGCTTAGCTCAGCTGGTTAGAGCGCATGCTTCACACGCATGAGGTCACAGGTTCGAGTCCCGTAGTCTCCACCAAACAAAAAGACACCCCTGTGGGTGTCTTTTTTTGTTTGGTGAAATTAGGGTAGGGACTCGAACCCATCTAAATGCAACAGTCCGGTGGACTGTTGCTTGCCATCGGCTAGACGATGGCAACACAATAATTTTCGCCAAAGGCGAAAATGCAAATCGAGTCCCGTAGTCTCCAGCGCCGCAAGGCGCAAAGCCAGAAGTAATAAAGGCTTATTCTTTGGTGCTCCGTGGATATGGCCGCTTTTCGTCAGTCAACCCTGCCAAATAGTCCATGCTGGTGTTCAGCGCAACGGCGATTCGCTTGCACTGCTCATAGGTGTAGTATCGCTTTCCTTGCTCTATTTTGGAATAATCACTTTGGTCTATCCCTGTTAGCATTTGCATTTTAACTTGGGTATATCCCCGCTCTTTCCTCAGCTTTTTCAGTCGATCCATAAATATCACCTCACCACATATTATGGCAAATTGACTTATTGACAATAGGGCGAATCTGACCTATAATCAAAAAGTGTGAAAGCTGAGGTGATATCAATGAAACGCACGATTGAAGATTTGTGGAACGGAAATATTACATCAGCCGAGAATTGCGGCGTTGGTGATCCGGAAATAGAGGATCTGATCAGTCTGATTGAAAGGCACAAAGGACAACTCAATAAGGAGCTGGGGCGGCAACAAAGGGATATCTTTGGGAAATATGTGGATTGTATGGAAGAGTATGTGTGCCTAGTTTCCAAGTGCGCGTTCAGTGACGGTTTTTGCCTTGCCAGCAAGCTTCTGACTGAAGCCTTGTCCGAAAACTCATAGATACTTCTTAAAAACAAAATGCGTCTGTTTTGTCCAACCTTTTAAAACAAAAAAGACACCCCGGGGGGTGTCTTTTTTCACTTCTGCTCCCGGAAGACAATCTCTCCGGTTTCATGATTCATCGCTTCCACAATGGCCAAAGACTCCAACTGATAGCCTAAATTACGGATAATCTGTCCGCCCATCTGGAAACCCTTTTCCACTGCAATGCCGATTCCCTCCACCGTACCTCCGGCCTGGTCCACAATACTGATAAGTCCCTGCAGGGCACAGCCGTTGGCAAGAAAATCGTCGATAATCAGCACATGGTCCTTTTCCGACAGAAACTGCTTGGACACCAGCACCGTATTTCGGTTCTTGTGGGTAAAGGACTCCACCTCCGCCACATAGGTATCCCCTGCAATGTTAATGCTCTTGGACTTTTTGGCAAACAGCACCGGCACATGAAACTGCTGGGCCACCGCGTAGGCAATGGCGATTCCCGAGGCTTCAATGGTCAGCACCTTGTTTACCGGCTTGTCCCGGAAACGGCGGTAAAACTCCTTACCGATTTCGTCCATCAGTGCAATATCCATCTGGTGGTTCAGGAAGCTGTCCACCTTCAGCACATTTCCCTCTTTCACCACACCGTCTCTGGCAATTCTTTCTTCCAAACAGTTCATAGCAATTCTCTCTTTCTGTTAAATTGGAGGGCCGTGTTTATTTCACTCATTATATCAGCATTTCCTATCAGTTGCAACAGAAAAATACGGCATCTGCCAAAAACGCCATTGGCATTTTACACAAGCCTGTCCCCTTTGGTAATTTTCTTTTCGTATAAGTCACTGATTTGCTGAAAAAAGTAGAAATTTGTTGACAAAAACCCAGGCTGCGTGGTAAAATAGCAATACTATTTTTTATACTTTTGCCAGTATAAGTTTGGATAAACGGATACCGTTGGGCCCAAATGTTTCTACCGCGACGCCCCAAGCCGCGACTATTGGTTCTCTCCCCCAAAATGGGGTGCTGGCAGATTCGCTTCTATGGCGTTCTGCCTGTTTTTTTAGCCGGATGCACGAAAGCAGGGCCCCTGCATCGTTATCGGCTATTTCTATTGTATTTCTTATCGCATAGCCGCGATACAATAAAAATGGAGGAATAAACATGAAAAAGATTCTGGCAATCCTTTTAGTAGCTATGATGCTGCTGCCCCTGATCGCCTGCTCCAACGCCGGCGACAAAGACTCCGCAGAAAAGATGAAGGTCGGCTTCATTTTCCTGCACGACGAGAACTCTACCTATGACAAGAACTTCATCGACGCTGCCGTTCAGGCTTGCAAAGAGATGAACGTCACCATGGTCCAGAAGACACAGATTCCCGAATCCACCAAGTGCTACGATGCCGCTGTGGAACTGATTGAGTCCGACGGCTGCAGCATCATCTTCGCTGACTCCTTCGGTCACGAATCCTTCCTGATGCAGGCCGCTAAGGAGCATCCTAATGTGCAGTTCTGCCACGCCACCGGCACCCAGGCACACACTGCCACCGACCTGAAGAACTTCCACAACGCTTTTGCTTCCATTTACCAGGGCCGTTACGCCGCCGGTGTGGTTGCCGGTCTGAAGCTGAACGAAATGATCGCTGCCGGCAAGATCACCGAAGAGCAGGCCAAGATGGGCTATGTTGGCGCTTTCACCTTTGCTGAGGTTATGTCCGGCTACACCTCCTTCTACCTGGGTGCTAAGTCCGTTTGCCCCTCCGTCACCATGGATGTAAAGTTCACCGGCTCCTGGTACGACGAAACCAAGGAAAAGCAGGCTGCAGAAGCTCTGATTGCCGGCGGCTGTGTTCTGATTTCTCAGCACGCTGACTCCATGGGCGCTCCCACCGCTTGCGAAAATGCTAAGGTTCCCAACGTTTCCTACAACGGCTCTACTGCCGCTGCCTGCCCCGAAACCTTCCTCATTTCCTCCCGCATCAACTGGGTTCCCTACTTCAAGTATATGATTGGCCAGGTGCAGAACAATCAGCCCATCGATGTGGACTGGACCGGTACTCTGGAGACCGGCTCCGTTATGCTCACCGAGCCGGGCAAGAACGTAGCTGCCGGCACCCAGGAAAAGCTGGAGGAGGTTCTGACCGGTCTGAAGAACGGCACCATCAATGTATTTGATACTGCCAAATTCACCGTTAAGGGCGAGACCCTGACCTCCTACAAGGCCGACGTTGACTATGATGCTGATTTCACCAAGGACACCGAGGTTATCGAAAACGGCATCTTCATGGAATCCAAGTTCCGTTCCGGCCCCTACTGGGATATCGAAATCGACGGTATCAATCTACTGGACCGCAACTACGGCGAATAATCTGACTGCAAGGCGGAGCAAGCCAATGCTTGCCCCGCCTTCCCCAGCTTTAGATTCTAATTTTGAACAGCAGGCTGTCCCGGACAGCCTGATTTTGAGAATTAGAAAAGGAGGGGTCTTCTTGGCTACCAATGCGGCTATTGAACTGAAAAACATCACCAAAACCTTCGGAACGAAGGTCGTTGCTAATAAGAATGTCAGTCTGACTGCCAACCACGGAGAAATTCTGTCCATTTTAGGCGAAAACGGCAGTGGCAAAACTACCCTAATGAACATCATTTCCGGTATCTATTTCCCGGATGAAGGGCAAATTTTTATCGGTGGCAAAGAGGTTACCATCTCCTCTCCCAAGGATGCTTTTGACTATAAAATCGGCATGATTCACCAGCATTTCAAATTGGTGGACGTCTTCAGCGCTACAGAAAACATCGTATTGGGCTTGAAGGAAAAGCGTTATAATCTGCGGCGGTTTACGGAGCAGATACAAAAAATCAGCAACCAATACGGCTTTGACATTGACCCTAATAAGAAAATCTACGATATGTCTGTTTCTGAAAAGCAGACGGTTGAAATCATCAAGGTTTTGTATCGGGGCGCAGATATCCTCATTCTGGACGAGCCTACCGCCGTGCTTACCCCCCAGGAAACCCAGAAGCTCTTTGCCATTTTGCGCCGGATGCGCGATGACGGAAAGTGCATTATCATTATCACCCACAAGCTTCATGAGGTATTGTCCCTGTCTGACCGGGTTGCGGTACTGCGTAAGGGAGAATATATCGGCACAGTAAACACCTCGGAGACCAACGAAAGTCAGCTCACAGAAATGATGGTGGGTAAAAAAGTGGCACTGAACATTGCCCGCACCGAGCCCAAGAACCCGGAAACCCGTCTGGAGGTTCAGCATATCTCCTGCATGAACCGCCAGGGAAATACGGTGCTGGACGATGTGTCCTTTACCGCACGGTCCGGAGAAATCCTCGGCATTGCAGGTATCGCAGGCTCCGGTCAGCGGGAACTGCTGGAGGCAATTGCCGGCCTGCAGTATTTAACCCAGGGTGACATCTATTATCACAACCCCAAAACCGGGCAGGTCGATGACCTGCGAAACAAAACACCGCTTCAGATTCGGGAATTGGGTGTACGGCTTTCCTTTGTTCCGGAAGACCGGCTGGGAATGGGCTTAGTGGGCAATATGGACATTGTTGACAACATGATGCTGCGCAGCTACCGCCGGGGAAAGGGTATGTTCCTGGAAAGAAAAAAGCCGAAGGATCTGGCTGAACAAATCATCCACGATTTAGAGGTGGTGACCCCCGGTACGGACACGCCTATCCGTCGCCTGTCCGGCGGCAATGTGCAAAAGGTATTGGTTGGCCGGGAAATTGCATCTTCGCCTAAGGTCCTGATGACTGCCTACCCGGTCCGGGGTCTGGATATCAATTCCTCTTACACCATTTATAATTTGCTGAACCAGCAAAAGGAAAAAGGAACTGCTGTCATTTTTGTCGGCGAAGACCTGGATGTTCTTCTGGAGCTGTGTGACCGGATTCTGGTTATTGGCTCCGGCCGCATCACCGGCCTGGTGGATGCCCGCACAGCCACCAAGGAAGAAATCGGATTGCTGATGACAAAAACAGAAGCGGCACCGGCAGACACTACCCAGGAAGGAGGCGGCAGTAATGGCTAATTTTACAAGAAAGCATCGGGAACCTCTGATGCATATTGCCAAGCGGGATGACATGGTCGGCTGGCAGGCCTGGCTGATTCGTCTGTCAGCCATTTTACTGGGCATTCTGCTGAGCGGTTTTCTATCCTCTCTTTTGACCGGCACCACCATTACGGAAGTATATCCGATTATGTTCAAGGGCGTATTTGGCCGGCTTTTAGAGGGAAAAACCACACTGCTGTGGCGTTTCCTCCAGCAAACCGCCATTCTTCTGTGCCTTTCTTTGGCTGTCACCCCGGCTTTCCGGATGCGATTCTGGAATTGCGGTGCAGAAGGACAAGCCCTTGTCGGCGGATTGGCCGCCATGGTCTGCATGATTGAAATCGGAGATGCCGTACCCCACGGTGTACTGCTGCTGATTATTTTGGTTAGCAGTATTTTGGCCGGCGCTCTGTGGGGTTTGATTCCCGCCTTATTCCATGCCCAATACAAAACCAACGAAACCCTGTTTACCCTGATGATGAACTACGTCGCAACCCAAATTGTGGCCTATTATGTTTATATCACCGGCTCCGGCTCCGGCGTTATCCAGCCGGTAGCAACCGGCAATCTTCCCCTGCTGTTTGGCCAGCGGTATCTGCTGAATGTTCTTGTGGTAACTGTATTGATGGTGGCGATGTACGTCTATCTGCGCTACAGCAAGCACGGCTATGAAATTACCGTGGTGGGTGAAAGTCAGAATACCGCCCGGTATGTAGGCATCAATGTAAAAAAAGTCATCATCCGTACCATGATGATTTCCGGCGCAATCTGCGGCATTGCCGGTATGCTTCTGGTTTCCGGCACAGACCATTCCATCAACACAAACACCGTAGGCGGTCAAGGCTTCACCGCAATTATGATTTCCTGGCTGGGACAATTCAACCCCTTTATCATGGCCGGTATGTCTGCCTTGGTCACCTTCCTTCAGACCGGTGCAGCAAAAATTGCAGATACCTTCTTCCTGAACGGCTCCTATGCCGATATTGTGTCCGGCATTGTGATTCTATTCGTAGTGGGCTGTGAATTCTTCATCCGCTACACCGTTAAATTCCGCCATAGCAAGAAAGGGGGACAAGCAGTATGAATCAACTAATTGCCTTTATCAGCAGCTCCATTCCTCTGGGCGTACCCCTGCTGTTTGGTTCCACCGGCGAAATCGTTACGGAAAAATCCGGTCATTTGAACCTGGGTATTCCCGGCATTATGTATGTGGGCGGCATCAGCGGTGTCATTGGCGCATTTTTATACGAGCTGTCCTGCGGAAACATGAGAGAAAACATGATTCCCGCCTTGGCAATTCTTATTCCCCTGCTGTGCGCCATTGCCGGTTCCGTGTTGATGGGCCTAATCTACAGCTTCCTTACCGTCACCCTCCGTGCCAACCAAAACGTCACCGGCTTGGCCCTGACCACCTTTGGCATCGGTATCGGTAACTTCTTCGGCGGTTCTCTGATTAAGCTGGTGGACAGCGATATGCCCTCCATCATTTTGACCAATACCAGTTCTTTTTTCCGCACCGCGCTGCCCTTTGCGAAGAACCTGGGGTGGTTTGGAGAAATCTTCCTGTCTCACGACTTCCTCACCTATGCCTCTATCATCATTGCGCTCATTGTATCTTTTATATTGAACCGCACCCGGGTGGGATTGAATTTGCGAGCTGTGGGTGAAAGTCCCGCCACCGCCGATGCCGCAGGCATCCATGTAACCAAGTACAAGTATTTAGCCACCTGCGTAGGCAGTGCCATAGCAGGGTTAGGCGGTCTGCAATATGTCATGGCCTATGCTAACGGTGTGTGGTCCAACAATGCCTTTGGCGACCGGGGATGGATGGCCATCGCTCTTGTAATCTTTGCCCTTTGGAAGCCCCACATGGCAATTTTCGGTTCTTTCCTGTTTGGTGCACTGTGTAATGCCAACAACTATATTCACGGTCTGGGCGATGCCACCCAGGAGCTGTTTAAGCTTCTGCCTTATGTGGTAACGCTGTTGGTTTTGATTATCACCAGCATGCGCAAGAAACGGGAGCATCAGCCTCCCCAGAGCTTGGGCCTATCCTATTTCCGAGAAGACCGATAAACAAAGCAATACCCGCTTTTCAAAGGGCTTTGAAAAGCGGGTATCTTTTTTGCGCGAATCAGTCGTTAGTCAGATTACCGTCACCGCTGATAGGAATGGTTTCACCCAAATAAGTCGGTTTCGGCTGTATCATAGCGGTAAAAAAATCCTTATTCCGTGCCAAAATTTCCCGAATTTCTCTGGCAGTCTGTCCGGTATAGCTCCGGTAGTTCGCGGAAACCCCGTAGGCCTCCAAGCCCAGCGCATTGGCTATATACAGTGCCCTGTGCAGGTGGTATTCCTGGGTAACAATCAGAATCTTCTCTGCCTGAAAAATATCTCTTGCCCGGTACAGGCTTTCATAGGTGGAAAATCCCGCATGGTCCATGAAAATATTGTTTGCAGCTACCCCCTCATCCATGGCATACTGCTTCATAGCCTGCACCTCATTATAATTTGTCCTGCCATGGTCACCGCTCATTAAAAGCTTTTTCCCTGCACCTTCCTGATAGAGTTCTACGCCCCTGCGCAAACGGTCAGACAGCATATCGCTGGGTCTTCCGCTGTCGTGCACCAGACAGCCCAACACCAAAATGCAGTCCACATCTTCCAGCCGGGTAGCCTCCTCCGGAGATAAAATCCTGGGTGCTGTGGTATATACCACATAACCGTTGATGCCAAAGACGATTCCTGCGCCGGTCAGCCCAAGAATCAGCAGAGTAATCAGGCATCTTATGGCGATTCTATGTATCTTTTTTCCTTTCATAAGGCACCTCCCAGACTTTTTCGATTTTATTCTACCAAATCCCCCATGGAAATACAAGCCTTTCATCTTTGCCATTCCGAAGGATTGTTCCAATTTTTTTGGCTTTTTGATTGATTTTACCAATCCGCTGTGGTATCATTGGAAAGGAAATATCAGACAACCTGCCGCAGAAAAATCGGCAATTCCCTACCGCCCTAACGGTGGGAAATCGTATGTATGCCACACTTTTGAAGTAAGGAGTTGGACTATGAAAGCGATTGTCAATACCAAACTGGTTATGGAAGACGGCATCATCTGGGACGGCACTGTGCTGTTCGACGGCGACACCATTCTGGCCGCCGATTGGGCCGACAAAGTGACCATTCCGGAAGGCTGTGAATGTATCGACGCTGGCGGTTATTACACTGCACCGGGCCTTGTGGATATCCACTGTCACGGCAGCGAGAAGCATTTCTTTACTGGAGATACCGATGCCTGCTGTCAGCATTTCCTGGAGCATGGCCACACCACGGTGCTGCCCACCTTCTACTCCAACATGGACATGAACGCCATGCTGGAAGGTGCAGAAAAAATTCGGAAAGCCTCCAAAGAGGGTGTTGGCCGGATTATGGACGGCCTTTACATGGAAGGCCCCTTTATGGCTCTCATGGGAAGCTTCCGCAACAGCATCAAATGGACCGATGAAATTCGCCGGGAGGATTACGAAACCCTGACCGAGAATCTTGGCGACCTGGTCCGCGTCTGGGCCATTGACCCCAACCGGGAAGGCATTGAGGAATTCATGGCCTATACCAGAGCCCATTTCCCCAATGTGGTGTTCACCCTGGGTCACTCCCTTGCCACCGCAGCGCAATGCAGAAAGCTGGCAAAGTACGGCATTACTCTGCAAACCCATCACGGAGATTCCGGCAAAGCACCCGGCTTTGCCCAGGGCACAATCGGTGCCGGCTGTGACGAATATACCCTCTACAACCCGGATATGTACGCAGAGCTGATTTGTGACCAGGTAGGCATCCATGTAGCACCGGATATGATTAAGATGGTAGTGCGTATCAAGGGCGTGGAGAAGATGATTCTCATCTCCGATTCCATGCCCGCCGCCGGGGACTATAAAAACAACGAGGCACTGGGCATCGCCTACGGCCCGGATTTGAACTATGATGATGAAGGCCGTCTGGGCGGCAGTCACCTGACCTTGGACAACGCCTGCCGCAATCTCATGACCCACACTGGCTACGGTCTGTGCCATGCTATCCGTATGGCCACCATCAACCCTGCCAGAATGCTGGGAATTGATGACAAAATCGGCTCCCTGGAAGCAGGCAAAAAGGCCAACTTCATTATCATTGATGATATGGTACATATTAAAAAGGTCTTCTTGGAAGGTGACCTGATGGTGGACAACACATAAGAGGGCCGCTATGAAACAGTACTTATTAGGAATTGATGTAGGCACCACCGGCACGAAAACACTGCTGTTTTCTGCCGACGGCACCTTAATTGGACACGCCTACCGGGGTTATCCTCTTAGCACTCCCCATGTTGGGTGGAGTGAGCAAAATCCACAGGATTGGTGGCAAGCCGTTGTAGAAACAGTGCGGGAGGTTTGCAACGAACAGGAAATTGCGCAAAATGTGGCCGCTATTTCCATGTCCTTGCAGGGCGGCACTATTGTAGCTACAGACAAAGCCGGCACGCCGCTCTGCCCTGCCATCGTATGGAACGACGGCCGGTGCAATGAAGAAAAGGAAGCATTTTTGAAGGAATTCGGTGATGCTGACCGGATGTATCAGGCCACCGGCTGGCATCTGGGTGACGGACTTCCTGCCCTTGTTATTCGCTGGCTGCGGGAGCATAAGCCGGAAGTGTTCGAAAACGCAGCATATTTCCTGTCCGTTCCTGATTATCTTGCCTTGAAGATGACCGGCATTCCTGCTGTGGACATTTCTGATGCCGGTATCAACCAGCTTTGTGACATTCGCCGCAGAGAATATGACGAACAGCTTCTTTCTTTTGCCGGGATTCAACGCGGTCAGTTACCGGACATTCTCCCCTCGGGAACGGTCATCGGAAACTTGACCCCCGAGGCCGCTGAGGAATTGGGCCTGTCCGAAAATACTGTACTGGTTACCGGTGCCCATGACCAATACGCTGTGGCATTGGGGGCAGGCGCCTGCCATGACGGAGATATTCTCATTGGCTCCGGTACTTGCTGGGTGGTAACTGCCATTTCGGAAAATGCCGATTTTGCCTCCGGGCTGAGCCAGTCCGTTGCCGCAGTTCCGGGAATGTGGGGCTCTTTGCAATCCCTTTCCTCCGGTGGCATCTGTCTGGATTGGCTGCGCAACAAGGTATCCGGTGAAGGTACCCTTTCCTATGAGTCCCTGAATCGGGAGGTTGCTGCCCGTCAGGCGGCAGAAAATGGGCTGTTCTTTTATCCCTTCTCCGGCAAATCCGGGGAGAGCACCAATTTCCACACAGCCAGCTTTGTGGGCTTGGATATCGCCCACGACCGCTTTGATATGGCTCGGGCTGTGATGGAGGGCATTGTGTTCCAAGTTCTTTGGATGATGGAATCCTTCCGTGCCAAGCCCGGGGAAGACGGCATCATTCTTGCCGGCGGCGCATCGAAAAGTCCCGTTTGGGCCCAGCTTTTATCTGACATTTCCGGCTTGCCGGTACGAATCCCGGAGGTTGCGGATCTGGCCTGTGTAGGCGCTGCCATACTGGCCGGCGTAGGCTGCGGCATCTATCCCGATGCGCAGACCGGTCATGGAACGCTGGCAGTCAAAGAGCGTGTTCTGCAACCGAATTTGAACCGCACACAAATTTATAAACCCCTGTTTGCACAGTATAAAAAAATCGCAGAAATTCTAGAAAATATTTCATGGAGGTAGTATCATGGCACTGTTCGAAGTTACTGATTATGACAAAAAGATTTACGAAGAAGAATTGAAGGATTTTCTTCCCGACAAAATTCTCGACGTCCATACCCATGTTTGGCTGGATGAACTGGTAGACCCCAACGATGTGGAAACCGGAGACGATAAGCGTACTGTCACCTGGCCCAGCTTGGTGGCAAAGGACAACTCCATCGAGGATTTGCAGGAAACCTACCGGCTGATGTTCCCCGGCAAGGAAGTAAAATCTCTGATGTTTACAAGTGCCGGCGGTTGGGACGCCAATAACAACTATGTTGCAGAATGCTCCCGCAACCACGGCTGGCCTGCACTGTACTATTCTGACCCGCTGGAGTCTGCCGAATCTCTGGAAAATAATATCCGTAAGGGCGGTTTCCTGGGCGTAAAGTCCTACTTAAACCGTACCCCCAAGTATCTGCCCGAGGCAGAAATCCGTATTTTCGACTTCTTCCCCAAGCATCATCTGGAAGTGCTGGACCGCATGGGTGCCATTGCCATGCTCCACATTCCCAGACACGGCCGTTTGAAGGACCCTGTTAACCTCCATCAGATGGTCGAATTTAAGAAGGAATTCCCCAATGTGCGGCTGATTATTGCCCATATCGGACGTGCCTACACCAAAAACGATGTGGGTAACGCCTTTGAATTCCTGAAGCAGGTACCGGATATGATGTACGACTTCTGCGCCAACTGCTGTGAGTACGCCATTACTGAGCTGATTCGCAATGTTGGTCCCAAGCATGTTATGTTCGGTACGGATATGCCCATCCTGCGGATGCGTTGCCATCGGATTGAGGAGAATAACACCTATATCAACCTGGTGCCTCCCGGACTCTACGGCGACCCCAGCCAGGACCCCCACCTGCGGGAAGTAACCCCCGAGGAAGCAGAGAAAATCACCTTCTTTGCTTACGAGGAGCTGCTGGCTTTCAAGCGGGCCGCAGAAACCCTGAACCTGAGCCGTCAGGATATCGAGGACATTATGTATAACAACGCTGTCGAGCTAATTGAAGGCGCAAGAAAGTCCATTTACGGCTAAAAACAAAAAAAGCATCCGGGCATCACCGATTGGTGATGCCCGGATTTTTCATTATAAATGCAATATCCGTTCTGCAGTTTTGTGGGCAATCTGGTCAAATTGTGCCGGCGTCAGCTTTAGCTGTTGAAACCGTCTGGTTTCCGTCACAGGGTCCCACAGGGGATAATCCGTACCAAAGGCCATGCGCTCCGCGCCGTAGGCATTGATATACCTCTCTGCAACTCCCTCCGGCATAAACATCAAGGAGCTGGAAATATCAAAAATACAATCCTTGTCCTTTAACAGTTCATAGGCAGTTTCATACATACTGTATCCGCCAAAATGGGCCGCAATCACCTGCAACTTCGGAAACAGCTCCAGCACACGCCGCAATCTGGCAGGATGAGAGTAATCAAACCGCTGATCCCCCATGTGCAAAATCACCGGCAATTTCCCCTGAATCTGCTCGTAAACAGGAAACAGCCGAGGGTCATCAATGGCAAACACCTGGGAATCCGGGTGCATTTTAATACCCCGCAGCCCCTTTGACAAAATATACTCCACTTCCTCGGTAATCTGCTCCATAGCCGCGTGGACTGTGCCGAAGCCCAGAAAACGGGGCTCTGCGGCAACCTGCTCCAAAATGAAATCGTTGATATGCCGCACCCGGTCCGGCTTTAGGCCCACAGGGAGAATCACAAACCGGTCAATACCGGCCAAATCCCCCTGTTTACGCAGCATATCCACCGTTCCGTCCATACCACCGCCCTCAAGCTCATAAAAATTACGGATACTCTCGGCGGCCTTTTCGGCAATGGCTTCCGGATAAACGTGGGAATGAATGTCAATTAGATACAAAATACATTTCCTCTATGATTCTCTATTTTTTAGCCAGAATACGCCTTGCCCAGAAGCAATGCTTTCATATTCAGCTCCACAAGGGCGGCCTTGCTGGGAGGTACCAGCTTGTTTACTGCCAATTCTGTGCCCTCAAAGGACAGCTCCGGGTGGTTTTCCAGTACATGACCCATCATAATCATGTTTGCCAAGGTGGAAACCCCCTGGTCCTTTGCCATCTGGGTGGCGGGGATATAGAACACCTGCACGTCGGTACGGGTCACCTTTTCACCAATCAATGCGCTGTCCACATAAATCTGGCCGCCGGGAACAACTGTATCTACATATTTCAGCAAAGACGGCAGGTTCATGGCAATCAGCACATCCGGTTGGGTGATAATGGGACTGCCAACAGGAGAGTCGGACAGAATCACATTGCAGTTTGCTGTACCGCCACGCATTTCCGGGCCATAGGAAGGCAGCCAGGAAACCTGCAAATCCTCCATCAGTCCCTTATAGGCCAGGAATTTTCCGGCAAACAGAATACCCTGTCCGCCAAAGCCGGCAATCAAAATCTGGGTTGTTTTCATTTTTCTGCCTCCTTTGCGGCGGTTCTGTCCTTATATACGCCGATGGGATAGTATGGCAGCATATCGCTTTCCACCCATTCCAGCGCCTTCTGGGGGGTCATGCCCCAGTTGGTAGGACAGGCAGAAACCACTTCCACCAAGGAAAAGCCCTTGCCCTGAATCTGATTTTCAAAGGCCTTTTTAATGGCTTTCTTGGCATTTTTCACGTTCTTTACATTGTTCACTGCCACCCGGGCCACATACTCCGGGCCTTCCAGCGTGGCAAGCATTTCACAAACCCGAATGGGCCAACCGCAATGGTTTACATCCCGGCCGTAGGGGCTGGTCTGAGTGACCTGTCCGGGAAGCGAGGTGGGAGCCATCTGGCCGCCGGTCATGCCGTAAATGGCATTGTTAACGAAAATCACGGTAATGTTTTCATTCCGGGCCGCAGAATGGACGGTTTCTGCCATGCCGATGGAAGCAAGGTCACCGTCACCCTGATAGGTAAAGACCACATTCTCCGGACGGCAACGCTTAATGCCGGTGGCCACAGCCGGTGCGCGGCCATGGGCGGCTTCAATCATATCACAGGCAAAATAATCGTAGGCCATAACCGCGCATCCTACCGGAGCGACGCCAATGGCTTTTCCCTCAATGCCCAATTCGTCCATTGCCTCTGCTACCAGCCGGTGAATGATGCCATGGGGACAGCCGGGGCAATAATGCAGCACCGCGTCTGTCAATGCTTTGGGTTTTTCAAATACAACGGCCATATCAGCACGCTCCTTTCTGCATCTGACGGATGCTTTCCAACACCTGCTCGGGGCTGGGAATCATACCGCCGGTACGGTTGCACAGGGACACCGGGCGCTTGCACTGGGTTGCCAGGCGGATATCTTCAATCATTTGACCCATGTTCAGCTCCACGGACAGGAAACTCTTGACCTTGTCTGCCGCGGCATTTAATGCCTTGGTGGGGAAGGGCCAAAGGGTAATGGGACGAATGAGGCCCACCTTAATTCCCTCATTTCTGGCGGCTACTACCGCATTCTTAGCCACACGGGATGCAATGCCGAAGGCCACCACGCAAACTTCCGCATCGTCCATCATATATTCTTCCCACATGGCTTCATTCTGCTCTACCACCTGATAGCGCTGGAAGCGTTCCATATTCTTCAGTTCCAGCTCATCGGGCTTTAAGTACAAAGAGTTGACTATATTATGCTTGCGCTGACAGTTGGTGCCTGTCAGTGCCCAGGGCTTTTCATAGGTTTCGATTTCCGCATCCTCAAAGGAAATGGGCTCCATCATCTGTCCGATGGTGCCGTCTGCAAGAATCATGGCCGTCATCAGATATTTGTCCGCCAGATTAAAGCCCTTGATGGTAAGGCTTGCCATTTCCTGCACAGATGCAGGAGCCAGCACAATCATCCGATAGTCGCCGTGGCCGCCGCCCTTGGTTGCCTGGAAATAATCGGACTGGGAAGGCTGAATGCCGCCCAATCCCGGGCCGCCACGCTGGACATTGACTACAAACGCAGGCACATCCGAGCCGGCAATGTAGCTTAATCCTTCCGTTTTCAAGGAAATTCCGGGGCTGGAGGAGGAGGTCATTACCCGCATACCCGCCGCCGCCGCGCCGTAAACCATGTTAATAGATGCGATTTCGCTTTCCGCTTGCAGGAAAACACCGCCGATTTTCGGCATTTTCTTTGCCATATAGGCGGCAATTTCCGTCTGGGGTGTAATGGGATATCCAAAATAGTGGCGGCAACCGGCACGAATCGCCGCTTCGGCAATGGCTTCATTGCCCTTCATAAGTACACGCTCTGCCATAGTAAACCTCCTTATTTCTCCACCGTGATGATACAATCCGGGCACATAGTAGCACAGAATGCACAACCGATGCATTTCTCCTGGTCGGTCATGACTGCCGGCGAATAGCCCTTGTTGTTGATGTGGTCGGTAGCAATGGCCAGAATCCCCTTAGGGCAGGCGCTGACGCACAGGCCGCAGCCCTTGCACCGATCAGTTTGGAACGTTACTTTTGCCATATTTGTGGTTCCTCCTTCAATTTGAATGTTATCCCCACAGGGGTCGGTTACCCGGCTTCTGTGTCGGTAAGTCAAAATATTTTTCCTGTAATGTTAACGGAAGCAGTGGCTTCAATTTTCCTTCCAGAGAGGCAGCCAAGCCCTTCTGGGCGGTATGCATCCACAAGGGAAGTCCGCTTAGCTGGCAAAGCCGCCGGATATACTCCAAGGACTCCAGTAGGGTATCTTCCGTGGTTTCATTTCCCAGATTGGCATTGTTTACGATATCTGTAAATTTTAGAGAGCAGGCGGTTTCAATTTCCCGCATGACCTCCAGTGCCTCTTCCGGTGTGCGCGTCAAAGGGCGGTAGCAGTTGGAAACAAACACCATCCGGTAATTATTCTCCTTGCGGATAAAGGGGGTGTACCTGCCCAGGGCGTAAGCACCCCGGTCATCGCCGCCGATGTCCATAATGCCGTACACCGATTTATCCTCCACCAGCCGGTAGGCTTCCGCCGGCAGGGCGGGCAAATCCACATTGCTGTTGGCAAATTGGGGACTTATCAAATCCACGCCGGCATCGGTCAATACTTTTGCACTGTCCTTAGTGCGAAAATAAGGATTGACAATGTCCAAATCCGCAATGCACACCGATTTTCCCTGCCGCGCCAAATGCAAAGCATAGTTCACGGCGATATTGGTTTTTCCGCTGCCGTAATGCCCGGCAAATAAAGTGAGTCTTTTGTGCCTCATAGTATTTACTCCTCACGAGGCTCCCCTTGTCAGGGGAGCTGTCAGCCAAACAGACTGACTGAGGGGTAGTTCTCTCCCTCCGTCAGCTTCGCTGACACCTCCCTCGTCAGAGGGAGGCTATTTTACAGCTGTTTCCTGATGATCTTTCCACTGGTGGTCTTGGGAAGACTTTCCTTAAATACCACGATACGGGGATATTTATAAGGTGCGGTGCGGCGCTTCACATAGTCCTGAATTTCCTTTTTCAGTTCCTCCGTAGGCTCTGTACCCTTAACCAACACGATGCTGGCCTTGACCACTTGGCCTCTGACCTCATCCGGGGCGGCAGATACGCCGCACTCCAGTACATAGGGAAGCTCCATAATAACATTTTCGATTTCAAAAGGCCCAATCCGGTAGCCGGAGGACTTAATCACATCGTCCACACGGCCTACATACCAGTAGAAGCCATCCTCGTCCTTCCATGCCAAGTCGCCGGTGTGGTAGAAGCCGTCTCGCCAGGTTTCGGCAGTGACCTCGGGGTTTCCTTCGTAGCAGTAGCTCAGACCGCAGGGCAGTCCCTTGGAAATATTGATACAAATTTCGCCGTTTTCACCGGGAGCCACGTCCTCCCCATCCGCATTCAGCAGATGCACATCATACAAAGGCACAGGTTTGCCCATGGCACCGAACTTGTGGCTGTCGCCGGCCAAATTGCCGATAATCAAGGTGCTTTCCGACTGACCGAAGCCTTCCATAATCTTCAGCCCCGTGGCCAGCTGGAATTGCCGGAATACCTCCGGGTTCAGTGCCTCACCGGCGGTGGATGCGTGCTGGATAGAGGACAGGTCGTACTTGCTCAAATCCTGCTTAATCAGCATCCGGTACATGGTCGGCGGCGCGCAGAAGGTGGTAATATTGTATTTTGCAAACATGGGAAGAATCTTTTCCCCGTCAAAGCGGTCAAAATCGTAAACGAAAACCGCCGCCTCGCACAGCCACTGACCGTAAATCTTGCCCCAGGAGGACTTGGCCCAACCAGTGTCAGAAATGGTCAGATGCAGGCCATCAGGATTGACCCGGTGCCAATATTTTGCGGTGATAAAATGCCCCAAGGGGTATTTATAATTGTGGGCTGTCAGCTTGGGATATCCGGAAGTACCGGAGGTAAAGAACATCAGCATAGGGTCGTTGCCGCAGGGAGCATCCTCTGTGCGGGCAAAATGGGAGCTGAAAATAGGATATTCTTCGTTGAAATCGTGCCAGCCTTCCCGGCAGCCGCCTACCAAAATCTTGTGCTCCAGACCCGGGCATTTGGCTGCGGCAGCATCCACAGCATCGGCAACGTCGCCGTCGGCGGTACACACGATGGCTTTTACATTGCCTGCCTGGAACCGATATGTAAAGTCCTTTTCCAAAAGCTGATTCGTGGCAGGGATGGCCACAGCACCCAGCTTGTGCAGTGCCAGCACGGAGAACCAGTACTGATAGTGGCGCTTGAGCACCAGCATCACCCGGTCGCCCCGGCGGATGCCTAAGGACTTAAAGTAGTTGGCCACTCTGGCGGATTCCTTTTTCATGTCCTGGAAGGTAAACCGGCGCTCGGACATATCCTCCCCGACATAGAGCATCGCCAGCTTATCGGGCTTGCTTCTGCCCAAAGCATCCACTACATCAAATGCAAAGTTGAATTTTTCCTCATCATGGAAGGCAATCTTCTGCAGCTTACCGTTTTCCACGGTGGGGTCAATGAAATTCCGGTAGACCCGGGGCTTCTTTTCTTCCACAGGCTGCACTGCATCCGGCAGTGTAGCAACCGCGGCGGCCTGCTCCCCCTGACGGGCGGCATCGTTGCGCAAAACGATGGCATAAAAAGCACAGTCTTCCCCGTCTACGGCAATCATGCCGTGGGGTGTGGCAGAATCATAGTAAATACAGTCGCCGGGGTGAAGTACTTCACAGCGGTCGCCAATACGCAGCTTCATGTGGCCGCGGATCACGATATCGCACTCCTGTCCTTCGTGGCTGGTAACCGCAATTTCCGCATCCTCTGCGCCGGGTCGGTACTTCAGCTCCATATACAGCGGCAGGGCAATCCGGTTGCGGAAGTCCGGGGCCAGGTTAAAGCCAATCATATTATGGGCTTCCTCGATTCGCTGACCCTGCCCTCTGCGGGTAAGGGCGTAAGACCGGAGCTTAGGGCTGCGACCCTCCAACAGGTCGCCCATATCCACGCCGAAGCTTAAGGTACAATGATACAAAAATGCAACGCTTAAATTCCGGTTGCCCGCCTCATGCTCCCGGTACTCCTCTACGGAAAGGCCGGTGCGGCTTGCCATCTCCTCTACCGACAGTCCGGTAACCTCCCGGAGCTCCCGGATACGGCCGGCAATTTCTTGAATTTTCTGTTCCATATCAGTCATTTTCATACTCCCTAACCTCAAAAAGCAAAAATTGCCCGTCTCAAAGATTGATTCCTTGAGACGAGCAAAATACGCCCGCGGTACCACTCAAATTGCACCTGCCTCACAGCAGATACCTCTCACCAGGGGCCAACACCCCCTGCGCACTGACGCAGCTTACGCGGGGAGGTTCTACCGATCCTTTGCAGGACCATCTTCCTCCCGGCTCCGGAGATAGACAAGCTTTCTGCTTCTGTCATGGCTTGCACCAACCGCCAATTCTCTGGGACAGGGGTTTCAGGAGCTACTCTCCATCATAACCTTTATATGATATGGAATCATATCACTTTTGTGCCTATTTGTCAATAAAAATGTAGATTTTGTCGGTTGGCAGGGATGCCTTTCCCTGCCAACCAAGCGAAACTTTCATCACAGCTTATTGCGCTGAATCTTACCGCTGATGGTTTTCGGCAGTTCCTTCCGGAACTCCACGATACGGGGGTACTTGTAAGGCGCGGTATGCTGCTTAACGTAGTTCTGAATCTCCTTCTTCAGCTCCTCAGACTCCTGGGTGCCGGGCACCAAAACAATACAAGCCTTGACCACCTGGCCGCGCACCTCATCCGGAGCAGCGCAGACACCGCACTCCAGCACATAGGGAAGCTCCATAATGGTAGATTCAATCTCAAACGGTCCAATCCGGTAGCCGGAGGACTTAATCACATCGTCCGCGCGGCCAACATACCAGTAGTAGCCGTCCTCATCCCGCCATGCCACATCGCCGGTATGATACATGCCGTCATGCCACACAGCATCGGTGGCTTCCTGATTCCGGTAATAGCCCAGGAACACGCCGCAGGTAGGTGCTGGGTCGGTGTGAATCACGATTTCACCGTTGACACCGTCTGCCACAGGATTGCCGTCCTGGTCAACAATATCGATGCCGTATCCGGGCACCGGCTTGCCCATAGCACCGGGCTTAATATTTGCGCCGTAGAGATTGGCGATACCCAGGGTCATTTCCGTCTGACCGAAGCCCTCATGAATCCGCAGACCGGTGGCCTTTTCAAACTGGTAGAATACCTCCGCGTTCAGTGCCTCGCCGGCGGTGGTAGCATGGTGAATGGAAGAAAGGTCATACTTGCTCAAATCCTGCTTGATAAGCATCCGGTACATGGTAGGAGGTGCGCAGAAGGTAGTAATATTGTACTTTGCAAACATGGGAAGAATCTTTTCCGCGTCAAAGCGGTCAAAATCGTAAGTAAATACCGCTCCCTCACACAGCCACTGACCGTAGAGTTTGCCCCAAAGAGCCTTGCCCCAGCCGGTCTCAGAAATGGTAAAGTGCAGGCCGTCCCGCTCGCACAGATGCCAATACTTTGCGGTTACATAATGGCCCAACGCATATTTATAGGAATGGGTAGCCATCTTGAAATAACCGGTAGTGCCAGAGGTAAACAGCATCAGCATCGGGTCATTGCCGCAGGGCGCATCCTTCTCCCGCTCGTAGCGGCGGCTGAACAGACAATATTCCTCGTTGTAGTCGTGCCAGCCCTCCCGGCTGCCGCCTACCAGCACCTTGGTCAGGCGCATACCGGCGGATTTTTCTGCCAATTCAATCTGTTCAGCGGTATTGCCGTCCGCGGTACATAGTACTGCGCTCACATCGGCCGCCTGGAAGCGGTACACAAAGTCGTGCTCCATCAGCTGATTGGTGGCTGGAATTGCGATAGCGCCCAGCTTGTGCAGACCCAAGATGGCAAACCAGAACTGATAATGGCGCTTCAGCACCAGCATCACCCGGTCGCCCCGCTTGATGCCCAAAGACTTAAAGTAGTTGGCGCTTTGGCTGGATGCATCCTTCATATCCTTAAAGGTGAAGCGGCGCTCGGTCATATCGTTTGCAATGTGAACCATCGCCAGCTTCTCAGGCTCCCTTCTGGCAATGGCATCCACGGTGTCAAAGGCAAAGTTATAGGTATCCGTATCGGAGAAGGACAGCTTTTGGAGCACGCCGTTTTCATCTTCCTGCGCCGTAACAAACTTGTTGCACAGCAGATTCTGTCCCGAACTGTCCTTGCGGCTCTTGCCGATATACAGAGGCTGGTCGGTGGTGTCCGATGCCATAATCACGGACAGGAACACGCAGTCCTTGCCGTCGATAGCAATCATGCCGTGGGGGGTAGAAGATTTATAGAAAACGCTGTCGCCCTCCCGCAGGGTCTCCTCATGCTCCCCAATCTTAATGCGCATTGCGCCCTTGATTACCAGGTTAAATTCCTGACCGGAGTGGGTGGTGGTATGGATTGGTTTATCCTGCAGCTCCTCGGAATACTGGTAAGTAACCCAATAGGGAGTTGCCAGCTTTTTCCGGAACATTGGTGCCATGTCCTGAATGGTGATGCCATCCTCGCTGGCGGTAACAAGGCCCTTGCCCCGACGGGTAACGGTATAGCCGGACAGCTTGGCGCTGTGACCCTCCAAAAGAACTGTGATTTCCACGCCAAAGACCTTTGCACATTTATGCAGGAAGGTAAAGGGCAAATCCACCATACCGGATTCATACTGGCGGTAAATCTCTTCTGTTACCTCCGTTTGCTCAGCCATTTTTTGCATGCTGTAGCCCAAAATTTCTCGCATACCTCGAATACGGGTAGCGATATCCATCAACTGTGTGGAAGAATTTGTGTTGGTCATGGGGAAATCTCCTTTCCTAAAAAATAAAATAAAAACACGTCTCAAGAAATAATCCTTGAGACGAGTATATATTACCCGCGGTACCACTCAAATTGCGGCACTCGGCCGCCACTTCAGACTCCAACAAGTCCTATCCCGTAACGTGGGCAGACGGGAGAATCCTACTAGTGTTTCCGTTCGGTCCTCCGGCTCGGAAGGGATGGGTCTTTTGGCGGGAAACCATCAGCTCACACCAACCGCTGACTCTCTGGAGATTCCACCGGCCTGACCGTCTTCGTCAAAGCCTTTTGCGATATTGGAGTCATTGTAGCATGTGCGCAGGAAAAAGTCAAATGTTTTTTCTCCGAAAACAAACATTTTTTTGAATTCATAAAAAACTTTCAAAAAAAGCGTTGACAAATCCTTTTCTTTGTGCTTAAATGATTCCATTATAGTATTAAAGACTTTGACGGAAATCTTGTCCTCTTTGAGGCGCTCCAGAGAGCCGGCGGTTGGTGTGAGCCGGTGCGGATGAATTGGACAGTCTGGTTCCCGAGTCGGTTCTGTGAACGCCGTGAGGTCAGTAATGGAACCCGGACGCCCCGTTACAGGCTGGGACTTTGTTGGAAGTCCGAGAGTGATTTTCCCCCTTTGGGAGAATAATCAGGGTGGTACCGCGAATGGAAATTCGTCCCTGGGACCGGTCTAATCGGTCTCAGGGATTTTTATATGCAGAGGAGTGGACGATATGAATCATATCAAAATCAGTGACATCACTATGAAGCAGGCGGCAGAGAATTTCTCTCTGTCCTTTAAGGAAAAAATTGAGCTGGCAAAGCAGTTGGATAAGCTGGGTACGGCGGTCATTGAGCTGGAAGGTCTGGAAAATCCCCGGCTGGACAGCTTGCGAATTAAATCCGTGGCCAGTGCTGTTACAGACAGCGTGGTAGCCGTTCCTGTGGCCCTTAGCGAAGACAGTGTCCGCAACACCTGGAATGCGCTTCGTCTTGCCAATCATCCCCGGCTGCAGGTTTGCGCCTCCGTCAGCCCGGTGCAGATGGAATACCTGTTTCACAAAAAGCCGGATGCCATGCTTACGGCCATTGCCCAAATCACAGCGCTGTGCCGCAGCTTATGTGAAGATGTGGAATTTATCGCTCAGGATGCCACCCGGAGCGAACCGGCTCTGCTGAAGCAGGCCATCACCGCAGCCATCGATGCCGGTGCTTCCACCGTCACTGTTTGTGACACCGCCGGCACATCTTTGCCGGAAGAATTTGGGGCATTTATTGGCAATCTGTACGAAACCGTTCCTGCGCTGAAATCGGTTTGCCTTGGCGTAAACTGTGCCAATACCATCGCCATGGCGGATGCCTGCTGTGTAGCCGCCGCAGCCCAGGGCGCTGCAGAAATCAAAGCCGCCGCCTATCCCATTGATACTGCCAATCTTTCCCATGTTGCCCGGATTTTGGATGCCAAAGGAGAGCAGCTGGGCGTTCAGTGCGGTATCCATGTTACCCAGCTGAGCCGCGCCATCGCACAAATCAACAGAATGTGCCAACCCGGCCAAAGCAAGGCATCTCCTTTTGACAGCAGCATTCAAGAAGATTCCGGCATTTTCCTCACAGCCCACGATGAAATCGGTGCGGTGCTGAAGGCAGTGGAAAGACTGGGCTATGACCTTTCCGAGGAGGATGGGGTTCGGGTTTTTGAAGCCTTCCGGAACATTGCCGCAAAAAAAGAGCAGGTCAGCATCAAAGAGCTGGATGCCATTGTGGCCTCTGCTGCCATGCAGGTACCTCCTACTTACATATTGGAAAGCTATGTGATTACCTCCGGCAATACCATTTCCGCCACGGCACATATGAAGCTTCACCGGGCAGATACCGTTCTTGAAGGCGTTTGCATTGGTGACGGCCCCATTGATGCGGCATTTCAGGCCATTGAGCGGATTACCGGCCATCACTATGAGCTGGATGATTTCCAGATTCAGGCTGTCACCGAGGGTCGCGAGGCCATGGGTCAAACGGTGGTGAAGCTCCGCTCCGGCGGCAAGGTCCATTCCGGTCGGGGCATCTCTACCGACATTGTCGGCGCCAGTATTCGGGCCTACTTGAGTGCCCTCAACAAAATCGTTTATGAGGAGGCAGAAGCATGAATCTCTCCTTTTCTACCCGGGGCTGGCCGGAGCTTTCTTGGGAGGAAATGATTTCCACCGCCAAGGATATGGGCTTTTCCGGCATTGAGGTTTACAATCTGCAAAAGCAAAGTGCTATGCAGGACCGGGGCGGCCCCTTTCATAAATACCAAGCGGCGGCCACTGCCCGTCAGCTTCGGGAAAATCAGCTGAATATTCCCTGCTTTGATACCTCCTGCGACCTTTCCTCCCAGGACGATTGCGTGGAAATTCTGTCTTCGCTGATGGAAACTGCCCGAAACACCCAGGTCCCCTATGTGGTGGCCTGCGCCCTGTGTGATGATGAGGATGCTGTATATCAGCGTTTGGTTTCTCTGGTTAAGCAGGCAGAAGCCACAGGTGTGACCCTGCTTCTAAAAACCAGCGGAATATATTCCGATACCGCCAGACTGCGGAAAATGATGGACGAATTCGCCTGTGACCATTTGGCGGCACTGTGGGATGTGCACCATACCTACCGGGACAATGGAGAATCCGGGGATACCACCATTAAAAACTTAGGCAATTATGTCCGTCATGTCCATCTGCGGGATTCTGATGACGAGGGCAATTACCAGCTCATCGGCGAAGGCAGTATGCCTATTGACGATGTGATGCGTGCGCTGTCCTCGGTCAATTACGATGGCTTTATCTCTCTGGAATGGAAGCCGGAATGGCTCATTGAGCTGCAGGACCGGGAAGTCATTTTCCCCTACTTCGTCAACTACATGAACCGCTACGGCAATCCCCGGGGAAGTAAAAAGTCCCTGTATTTCAATCACGACGGCACAGGACAGTATATCTGGAAAAAGGACGAACTGATTGACCTGACCTTCTCTCAGGTGCTGGACAGAGTCACAGAGGAATTCCCCGACCAATACGCCTTTAAGTACACCACTTTGGACTACACCCGTACTTACCAGCAATTCCACACGGATGTGGACCGCTTTGCCCGGGCTTTGGTATCCATGGGCGTCACCGCCGGTAAAAAGGTGGCTATTTGGGCAACCAATGTGCCGGCATGGTATATCACTTTCTGGGCAACCACCAAAATCGGCGCTATCTTAGTCACTGTGAATACCGCTTATAAATCCCACGAAGCAGAATATCTGCTACGCCAATCCGACACCCACACACTGGTGATGATTGAATCCTGCTTGGACTCTAATTATCGGGGCATTATCAACGAGCTGTGCCCGGAGATTGCAAACAGCAAGGCAGGTCAGCCTCTGCATTGCAAGCGGCTTCCCTTCCTGCGCAATGTCATCACCGTGGGCTTCCGTCAGCCGGGCTGTCTCACCTTTGATGAGGCTATGGCCCGTTATGACATGGTCAGCGCCGAGCAGGTAGCCCGGATGGCCGCGGCAGTTCGCCCGGACGATGTGTGCAATATGCAGTACACCTCCGGCACCACCGGCTTTCCCAAGGGTGTCATGCTGACCCATTATAATGTAGTGAACAACGGCAAATGTATCGGTGACCGGATGGGCCTTTCCACCGCGGACCGGATGATGATTCAAGTGCCCATGTTCCACTGCTTTGGCATGGTGCTGTCCATGACCTCCTCCATGACCCACGGCGCAACCCTTTGTCCTCTGCCCTATTTCTCCGCCAAGTCTTCCCTTGCCTGCATCAATCAGGAAAAAATTACCTGCTTTAACGGCGTTCCCACCATGTTCATCGCCATGTTCAACCATCCGGACTACCGGAATACGGATTTTTCCCATATGCGTACCGGCATCATGGCCGGCGCAGGATGTCCTCCGGAGCTGATGCGCCGGGCGGCCCAGCCGGATGAAATGAATATGCGGGGCATCGTCAGTGTCTACGGCCAGACGGAATCCGCCCCCGGTTCTACCATGTCCGCATGGACCGATTCTCTGGATGTGCGTACCAATACCGTGGGATATCCCTTCCCCCATGTGCAGTGCAAAATCATTGACCCGGAAACCGGCGAGGAAGTGGCAGCGGGTGTCAACGGCGAATTCTGCTCCCGGGGCTACAACACCATGAAGGGCTACTATAAAATGCCCCAGGCCACCAAAGACACGGTGGACAGCGAAGGCTGGCTTCACTCCGGCGACCTGGCCTGCCGGGACAGCAACGGCAATTACCAAATTACCGGCCGGCTGAAGGATATGATTATCCGCGGCGGTGAAAATATCTACCCCAAGGAAATTGAGGAATTTATTTACACCCACCCGGCAGTTCGGGATGTGCAGGTCATCGGCGTACCGGATAAAAAGTACGGCGAAGAAATCATGGCCTGTGTCATTCTGAAAGAACCCGATTCCTTAACCACGCAGGAGCTTACGGACTATATCAAGGCCAGCATGGCTCGCCATAAAGTGCCGAAATACATTGAATTTGTGGATTCGTTCCCGATGAATGCCGCGGGAAAAATCCTCAAATACAAAATGCGGCAGGATGCGGCTCAGCGTTTGGGCCTGACCGGTGACGGTGCTGACACCGCCGGCAACAGCATTTCCAAATAAATAAATTGCGGGTTCCCAGGGGGCCCCATGAATTTTTATGCTTCTTTGGGATATTCCTCAATATCCAAGTCCCGATAAGGGTAAACTCGCTGCCAAGCGCCATCCACCCGGCGGATACTGCTACGGTGTTGGGATAAAAGCCGGACAAGGTCATACACATCAATCCAAATTTCCGAATTGCACTCCTTCTGACTCTCATCAAACACCAGCTCCAAACCGAAATGCAGATGAACGGTTTCTATATTGTTGACATTTTCTTTATCCGAATAACCGGTACGCCCCATAAATCCAATCAAATCCCCGGCCTGCACAATATCCCCTTCCTGCAAGCCCTCAGCAAAGGGCTTATCCTTTTGCAAATGGGCATAATAGTAATAGCGTTTGTTGTCAAAAGAACGGATACCAACCCGCCAGCCGCCGTAGCGATTCCAACCCATGACCTCTACTACACCACCCTCTACGGCCACGATGGGTGTTCCTCCTGCGCCCATTAAATCATTCCCCAAATGCTTTCGCTGAAAACCGAAGGACCGGCTGACACCAAAATCGTCACAATGGCTGTATCCGTAGCCAGCGGCAATGGGAGAAAAGGCCTTGAGGCCATACTGGGGCTTCCACTGTCCGTCCACCTCTATGGCGTAACTACCCACCAATCCCCCAAGAGCGGCAGTGAACGCCTCATGGTAATAATCATAGTATTTTCCCAAATTCCCAGCCAGCTCTTTCGGTGCTTTTTCTCCTTTGAGTTCCGTCGCGGCCTTTTTCACCGATGTAAGAGAACATTTTCCGCCTGTTCGGCAGGCCGCCAGGGATAAAATCGTAATCCAATCCGTATGCCTTTCCTGCTCATAGGTGGCGATATCCTGCTCCAGCGCATATTTTAAGGACTCATAGGGCACGCCAAAATCCACCCACCGTATGGGTTCTGCTCCCACCGGTACAATCACCAACGCCAAAGCCAAAAGACATAATAAAATCCGCCGTTTCATTCCCTCACCTCATGGCTTAGGATGCGAAACGGCGGACAGTTTATACTTCCCACTTATTGCAAATTGCGGCAGATTTCCTTGGCAATGGCGTAAATATCCTCCATGGTGTTCATGGAAGAAATTTGATTTTTATAAAAACTGCTGTGAGCCACCCCCCGGAGATACCATGCAAAATGCTTCCTAGCCTCCAAACAGGCGATATGTTCCCCGTGGTCCTGAGCTGACAGCTCAAACTGCCGAACTGCCACAGAAATCCGGTCTGCAAGCTTAGGCCGCTCCGGGGCACTCCTGCCCTCCAGGGCTGCTTTTGCCTCTGCAAAAATCCATGGGTCGCCAAAGGATGCCCGGCCAATCATCACGCCGTCAGCGCCAGTGCGCTTCAGGCATTTTACTGCCACTTCCCCGCTGACGATATCCCCATTGGCCAGCACCGGAATGGACAAATTCTCCTTGACCTTGGTAATCATATCCCAGTCCGCCACACCGGAATAAAGCATCCCCCGGGTTCTTCCGTGGACGGCAACCATAGAAGCGCCGTTATCTTCCATCCGCTTGGTAAAGTCCAGCACATTGATACTGCCCTTATCCCAGCCCAGACGGCATTTTACCGTAACCGGGACAGCTACAGCCTTTGCCACCGCCGACACGATTTTTCCTGCCAGCTCCGGTGTGCGCATTAACCCACAGCCATCCCCCGAATTGGCAATTTTCGGCATGGGACAGCCCATATTGATATCCAAAAAATCACAGCCGGAGATTTCCAAGGCCAATACCGCCGCTTCTGCCATGATTTTCGGGTCATTTCCGAAAATCTGCGCCCCACAGAGGCTTCCTGCGTTTTTGCGCAACAGGGCGGCACTTTTTTTATCCTGATAAACCAGCGCCCGGGAGGACACCATCTCCGTCACTGTAATCCCAGCGCCCAGCTCCGCACAGACCGTGCGAAAGGCCCAGTCTGTCACCCCGGCCATAGGGCCTAAAGCTATAGGATTGTCTACTTGAAGCGTTCCGATTTGCAGTGCTACCACCCCTTTTCGGGAGGATTATACCACACTGCGACTTGTTTCGCAAGTCAAAGCACGCTGCAAATCCACCAAGCCAAACCCATAAGTCCGGCGCCGGCACCGACCCAAAGAGGCTCTGTCCGTCTTCTGATTTTTCTTCCCTCCCGAACGGAGCCCCGGACTGCCAGCCTCGCTTCCTTCAAAAGCTCCGCATCCGTCACGGCCTTGGCATCCTCCCGAAGAATAAAAATCGCCTGTTCAAACAGCTTTGGGTCGGGACTGCGCACCACAATCACCTGTCTGGAAATTCCTTTTACCATAACACCGCCTCCTTTGGCAGTATTATGCCCTTATGGAAAATGCTTCATACCAAAAAGCAGGAGGGCCACGCCCCCCTGCTTAGGTTTATTTCAGGTCTACAAATTTGGTATCTGCGACTTCCTTGCCGGCCTTACGCAGCAGCGCAAACACGCCCAGCGCTGCGAACAGCAGGCCCATGCCCACATCCCTCAGCACATAGCCTTGGGTTTCGGGGTCTGTCAGAGTGAATTCCATCAGCATGGGAATATCGCTGTAAGTCATAATGCCAGCCTCATCCTCGGCGATCAACTGGGCAAAGGACAACGCATAGCCACCCAATGTACCAACCAACACACCCACAATGATCGCAACGATCAAAATGGCAATCTTAGCCTTGCCCTGCTTGCCCCGTAAAAGGGTATAACCCTTTTCCGCCAGCCAACCGATGAGCAGGCCTACCAGAGATGCCACATAGCCCAAGCACAGCACAATGGCCCAAACCACTGCACCGATGACCGAGCCAAGCAAAGCTCCTGCCAGCCCCAGTGCGTAAGAACCGGTCGCCTCCTGCTGCCGGGTCTCATTCTCCACAGCGATCTCATCACGCAGCTTCTGCGCGCAGCTTTCATGCATATAATGCGCTACACCGTTGACCATTTTCCAGCAGCCGCCGACAGTTTGCGCACCGCACTCAGGGCAGACATCTGCCTTTGTTGCCATATGCTGATCCAACAGCGGTATAAACCAGTCCAGAAACGCCGTGATCTTTTTCATCGTACCGGGATTATCCAAAAATACTACCTGGATGGTGCGAGGCGAAATGCCCAGTTGCCGCACTCGATAGAGCTTTTGCACATCCGTGCCGTTCACCACATCCATAAACAATCCTTTTTGGGCCGGATCCGGGAAAGCTGCAGAAAAAACGATCTGCTTGTATCCCGCGCCTTCCGACATGGTAGCTGCATATCCCCGCAGGCTGCCGTAAGCTACGCCGTTAGAAACACACATTCCATTTTCTTTAGCCAGTTTTTTCAAAGCTTGACCAATCATATGTACGCACCTCTCTATTTAATTAGTGTTATTTTTATCTTAACACAACGGCATTTATAAATCAACAACATTCTTCACTACATCTATTGATTCTGTGCAACTGCGGATCAACCATGAGGTCGGTATCACAGAATTCTTTCAGTCACCACTTTTTGATGAAGTAAATCTGGAACCGTAAAAAGCCGCCCAGCCGGGCGGCTTTTCTTATTCCTCATCCTTCGGCCGTTGGTATCGACCCTTAGGCTCCCATTCCGGCAGGGGGAGCCGTTGCATCGCCCCAAAAACACGTTCTTTCAAATCCGGGTAGGTCTGACTTAACGTAAAGACCAAATTCTTGATTTCCTCCCGTTTGGTATGCTTATCTACAGGACAGCGGTTTTCCACCACCGGAAGTTCCATCCGCTTCGCAAAATTATCCACGGTCTTTTCATGAAGGTACAGCATAGGGCGAATTTGAATCACGCCGGTTCTGTCTAAATCCGTCACCGGCTGGAAGCAACTGATGCGCCCTTCATAAATCAGTGACATCAAAAAGGTCTCCACTGCATCATCAAAATGGTGACCCAGGGCGATTTTCCGGATTCCCCGGTCTAAAATGGCTTGATTCAGCGCGCCCCGGCGCATTTTTGCGCACATGGAGCAAGGATTCTTTTCCTTGCGGTGGTCAAAAATAATCGGGCCGATTTCTGTTTTCACCAGCGTATAGGGCACCTGTAAATTTTCGCAAAATGCAGCCACCGGAGAATAATCCATCCCCAAGCCCATATCGATGGTCACGGCCTCCAGTTCGAACCGGGAATACTGCCGCAAACCGGCCAGAAGCTGCAGCAGCACCAGAGAATCCTTGCCGCCGGACACGCCCACGGCGATGCGGTCACCCGGCTGTATCATACGGTAGTCCTCCACACAGCGGCGGACCAAACCCATTAGCCTTTGCATAGTTGGATTTCCTCCTTATTTCTATAAAAATGATACATTCGTATTTCAGAGTATTTGCGAGTATTTCTGCGAATTTCAGAGCTTATGCCGTATTTCATAAATTTTATCAAAAAACCGCTTGACATTGGTTTTTTAATGTGATATATATGTAAGGCGATTTGAAGACATTGTACTGTATGTACGTCTGTTTGTCAAAATATTTTACCTATTGGAGGAAATATCATGTCCACTACTCTTTTGAAGAAAGAGACCCTGGAGCGCAAGTGGTATGTTATCGACGCAGCCGGCAAGCCTCTGGGCCGCACCGCTGTTACTGTCGCTAACCTGCTGCGTGGCAAGCACAAGGTCGATTTCACCCCCAACGTTGACTGTGGCGATTTCGTCATTGTCATCAACACCGACAAGGCCATTCTCACCGGCAACAAGGCCGACCAGAAGATTTACTACCGTGTTACCGGTTGGATCGGCGGTCTGAAGGAAACCAAGGCTCGCGTGATGATGGAAAATCGCTCCGACTACGCCATGGAGCTGGCTGTCAAGGGTATGCTTCCCAAGAATTCCATTGGCCGCAACGCCCTGACCCGTCTGCACCTGTATAAGGGCAACGAGCATCCCCATGCTGCTCAGCAGCCGGTTGCTTGGACCCTGGACTAATTGGAGGTAACTGACTATGTACGAGAGCAAGAAGAAGTATTTTTACGGCACCGGCCGCCGGAAGTCCAGCGTTGCCCGTGTCCGCGTATATGAGAACGGCAACGGTTCCATCATCATCAACGGCCGGGATATCAACGACTACTTTGGTCTGGATACCCTGAAGCTGATCGTCAATCAGCCCCTGCTGGCCACCGATATGGTTGGTAAGGTGGACGTGGTTGTCACCGTTGCCGGCGGCGGCGTTTCCGGTCAGGCCGGCGCAATCCGCCACGGCATTTCCCGGGCTCTGCTGGGTGTAAACCCCGAGTACCGCGCCACTCTGAAGGCCGCCGGTTTCCTGACCCGCGACCCCAGAATGAAGGAAAGAAAGAAGTACGGCTTGAAGGCCGCCCGTCGCGCTCCCCAGTTCTCCAAGAGATAATCGGAAGCTTCGATGTTTACAAGGAACCACCCGAGGGTGGTTCCTTTTTTGCGAGGGGTAGGCCTTCAAGCCGTCATACTCCGGGGACCCCACAAGGCCTGCCTTGTGGGGAGAGGAGGAGCAGCGTAATGAATACGCTTTCGGCAAACAGCCGGAAGCAAATGATATGGAGCTTGCGACGACGAAAGGCCGCCCGTCGCGCTCCCCAGTTCTCCAAGAGTTAATCTACTTCTCATTTGGAATTACAAAAGCCCAGAAACCGCAATGGTTTCTGGGTTTTCTGCAATCTCTTATTTGACGCAACTGTTTTATTCATAGCATTTTGAAGTATTGAAATCATCATCCACATTCGCTATAATAAACTCACCTATACATTTATCTTATAGAAATCAACAGATTTAAAAAGTTATGTTGTTCAATTCCTCCTTTTTGAACAGTAAAATATTACTGTAAAATCAAAAAGGAGGTTCTTAATATGAACACAGATAAAATTTTAGCAGAATCAATCGCAAAAGACTATGCACCGAAAGAGGACTCAAAAATTGTTGCCCTGAAAAAACTGGATAGCCGTGCAAAACTCCCTGCCACTATTTTCACTTACTCTTGGGGCATTGTATTTGCACTCGTTTTCGGTACAGGTATGTCCCTGGCAATGCAAGTTATCGGAAACAGCATGGTGCTTGGTATCGTTGTCGGTATCGTTGGGCTTATTGGTTGCGGTGTGAATTATCCGATATATAAGAAATTGCTTGAAAAGGGCAAGGCAAAATATGCCTATGAAATTGTGCAACTCGCCCGTGAAATCGCAGACAAATAATCCAAACCTGCAAGGAGTGGTAATATGAATAAATCCGAAAGCAAATATTTTAATACTGCCACGAAAATGGACCTTGCATTGATTTCCTTGCTGAAAAAGAAACCGTTTGAATATATTACTGTTAGTGAGATTTGCAAAACAGCAGGGGTAAATCGCTCCACCTTTTACTTGCATTATGAAACCATCGGCGATTTGCTAAATGAAACAACACGATACTTGTTAGATGGGTTTTTGTCATATTTTTCAACCGATACACAGTCAATAGCGCTCAATCTTAAGGACTGTGAACTTAATGAATTGGTGTTTATTTGCGATAAGTATCTAACACCATATTTCACCTATATCAAAGACCACAAAGAAGTATTTAAGGTTGCATTGGCACAAAATAAAATTTTAGGATTTGAAGATGTGTATAAGCGAATGTTTGAACACATATTCAATCCGATTTTGGAAAGATTTCACTATCCATCAGACGTTAGACAATATGTGATGATGTACTACCTAAACGGTATCAACGCCATAATTGTTGAATGGTTAAAAAATGAGTGTGACAAGTCAACTGACGAATTATCCAAAATAATCGCCATCTGTATTTACGGGAAAGATAATGCGAATGGATAGGACACTGAAACTCGCTCTTGTCAGTTTGTTATTCAATATGGTGTATAGTGCCTATCACATTATTTTTGGCATAGCAACACACTCGTGGTGGTTCTTCTCAATCGGTATATATTATGCAATATTGAGCATTGTTCGTTTTGTCGTTCTTAGACACAAAGGCAAGAAACGCTTTGTCATTCAGTTTACTGGAATCATGTTGATGGTGTTATCCCTGTCGCTCGTTGGAACAGTCATCCTTGCTTTTGTAAAAGATAGAGGTACAGTATTTCATTTGATAGCTATGCTTGCGATTGCAGTATATGCTTTTACCAAAATCACACTCGCAACAATAAAATGGATAAAGGCACGAAAAAGCAAATCGGTGAAATTGATAACATTACGAAACATATCCTTTGCCGATGCCTTTGTTTCTATATTTTCTCTGCAAAGGTCTATGCTTGTTTCCTTTGAGGGAATGTCGGAAATAGAAATTCGTATCATGAATGTCGCAACTGGTTCCGGGGTGTGTATCATCGTTTTTCTGCTCGGATTAAATCTCGCGCTACAAAAAAGATTAATAAACAGAAAACCGCAGCGATAAATTCCAATATGTCGAACTGATTTAGAATCACAAAAACCCAGAAACCGCAACGGTTTCTGGGTTTTCTTTATACAAACACGCCCGAAAGCAACTCTGCTTTCGGGCGTAGCTATGAAATTGGATTAACCGCTGAATCTACCCTTGCCGTTGTTCTTGGATTTGGATGCAATTACAATCCAAAAAACAGCAGCCGTAAGGATTGCTCCGCCGCCGAAGCCGGCGCAAAGCCAGCCCCACCAGGGAATCACTTCCAGAACGGTCAGTGCCGGCACTGTGCCGTAGCGCTCCTGCTGGCACACGCCGCAGGTGTAGACAATCTTTCCTTCTTGGTTCAGTGCAGGCTGCTCCGTCACTGTGCCGCCGTCCCAAATATGGTTGCCGGCATCCAGCTTGGAATTACAGTCGGCACATTCTTTCCAGTGCTGATTGTCGTCACCTTTCCAATCATCACTGATATTGTGCCGTACCAATCGCTGATAATTACAGACATTGCAGAATTCGTCACAGTCGCTGTCATAGCTGTGGGCTTCTTGCTCCGTTGCCTCGCCGCAGCCTGTGCACAGCTGCCAGTGCATATCTTCGTCCTGCTGATAGGTAGTGTCATACTTATGCTGATGGCCCAGAGCAGGAACAATCACAAAATTACACACCGTACAAACCTGGTCGGTATACTCCCCGGCTTCCGGGCCAGGCACGTGGACTTCCAGTTCGGTCTTTTCCTTGCAATTCACGCATTCATGCCAATGCCCGGTTTCATCTCCGACCCACACTTCCTCAAAAACGTGGCTGGTTTCCCGGGTTTCGCCGCAGGCATTGCACTCTGTATCACAGTCATGGTCAAAAACGTGAGAGCCGGAGTCCTTAGTTCCGCAAATGCTGCAGCTGCGGCTGTGGCCGGATTCCCCTACGCTTTTCCACTCGCTGTATTTATGATTGCAGGCCACGGTCACTTTCGCGGTGTTATCAAATTTCACTGTTTGACCGTCAATGCTTAGGGTCACAGAAATATTGCTTGTCTTATTCAAACTCGCGCCATCCTTGACCTTAAAGCGCATTTTGAACAGATTTCCGTAAATTTTTTGAGGGGATGTAAAGCTAAACACCGCTGTATTGCCATCGTAGGGGGCTTTGATCATTGCACTGGAAACAGCATCCATCCATTCGCCGGAAACAAACTGGAATTGACTGCTGTCATAGGAAATACTCTGGACTTTGCCCGATTTACTGGAGGAAAATCCGGAAACAAAGATAGCAACGGTAAATTCATCCCCCCGATAAACGGTGGTTTTTGAGGTGATATAGCTTGCCCCCCCTGCCGCATAAGCAGGAAGCGCAAGACAGGCTACCATAAGTAGCATCAAACAAAACAATAAAACCTTTTTCATAATTTCTCCTACATTTTCTTATGCAAGCGGATAGATATCCGGCGATAGCACGTGCCGCAGTAAGTAAATGGCATCGTCTTCATTTACTTTGCCATCCTGATTATAATCCGGCGAACAGGCAATGGGATATCCCTCCGGTGTCAACACATGCCGCAGTAAATAGATAGCATCGTCTTCATTTACCGTCATATTTCGGTCAACATCCCCTACAGGATATTTCAGAGCGTACACAGCAATGTATTCCGCATTTGCGGTGCAGTCCACAATGGGCTGATTCCAGCCGGAAAATTCATATTCACCCTTGCTATCTGCCGGTCTTGTGGGGTCTGCCGGGGCGCTTACCTTTTCACCGTAGGCATACTCGGCACTGCTTATGATGCTTCCGTCAAAATTCTTAAATACCACCGTCAGCTTTTTGATTTCTACGGAGAAGGTGGTTGTCATTCCCAGATGGCTCACCGTCAAGGTTTGCGCCCCCAAAACCGCATTGTCAAAACCGGTGACCATTTCCGGTGTAAGGTTGACCGTTTCTGTGATTCCGCCGGTATAGTTCACCTGCAACACGCCTCCGGTTACATCCAAAGCCTCCAGCTTATGCAAGTACGCTGTCTTTGCAGGCAACGCCCCAATAGAAATGGAGCTTAGCTCCGGGGCAACGATTGTCACCTGAAACTCCGTGGTGCAATCCTCGTATTTCAGTCCCACCTTGGTGGTGCCCAGCTGGGTATTGTCAAAAGAGGCAACCATGTCACCCGTCATGGGAATTTCTGCTGTCGTTCCGTCGTTGTAGGACACCAGCAGCGTACCACCGGTCAGGTCCAGGGTTTCCTTGCCGTTTTGCACATATTGGGTCTTTGTGGGCAGCTTCTGCACCGCAACGGATGTGACGATGGTTTCCACCACCTGCACCTGAAAAGTGACTGTATTTCCGCTACAGGTAACGGTTATGGTCTGAACCCCTTCTTTCGAAATATCAAAGCCGCTGATCATGGACCTTGTAATGGGTACTTCTTTATTTTTATAGGCATTGGGGTTGTAATGCACCCTGATAACACCGCCAGTCAAGTCCGGGTATACCCAATGGTCATTCAGCTCGTACTTCCTTCTGGTGGGCGCTGAGACCAAGGTAATGGCACACACCGTATCCCCTGTGACCGGGGTAGTCTGGGAGCCGCCGGAAGAATTGTCCTGATTGGAATCCACTGCAACATAGTCTTTTTCTCCATTCTTCATGCAAATCCAGTTGCCATCCGTAAGCTTTCCCCAAATTCTTAAGATGCTCTCTCCCTGCATCTCGTTATAGGTTTCAACAATCTTTATTCTATCATCAAACACTTTTGTATATTTGATATTCTTATCATTTTCAGTTGAATGTTCCGTTCTCACATTGACAACGTCAACCTTCACCTTATACCAAGTTCCCTCTGCGGTGTCCGGTTCCGGCGCAGGCTTTACAGAATCGTAATTGGTCGCGGAAAGCAGAACCCAACCGTCAACGCTCCGTCCCCAAAGCTTGCCATCCTTACCGGTGGTGACCTTAGTAATGTGCAACTGCTCCTGACCGGTCATTCTTCTGACTTCACTAAAATAGTTGCCGGGGCCCTCATAAAGAGGTGTATCCCACGAATTTGTTACCACCGTAACATCCGCATCCGTCACAGTTCCTGTATCCGCAGGCAGGGTGACCACCTCACCGGCAGGATTTTTCCAATGGGCGTAAAGCACCAAGCCGTTGGTCAGGGCCTCCGTCAGCTTTGTGACCTGCTTGCCCCCCTCCCGCTCAGTAAACCAACCGGCAAATTCGTATGTAAAGGGGTTGCCGTTTTCATCCACACCGGTGGGAATTTGAGAAAATTCATAAAAAATTTCCGTGGGATGACCAACGTCAAAGGCATGAATATCGTTTACCACCTTGCCGCCGTTGCCATCCAGATAAATAAAGCGCACCTTTTCCGGCCACTTCTTATAATTATACACCTGGTCTACTCCGTAAATGCCGTAAAAATACACCTGCAGCTCCAGCATCCGCCGGTGGATATGCCCCACAGAGGGAACGCCGCCGGAGGTTTTATACAATCCCACAGCATAAGCTAGCTTCGCACCGGTATCGCCGCTGGTAACCGCATTGTATAAAGTGGTGTATCTGCCACCGTAATTATATGTCCAGCCGCCGCCCAGATTATAGGTAAGGGATAAAAGCGCATCAAACTGCTGCTGGTTCAATGTCAGATTATGCTTATCAATCATCTTGTTCAAGCTGGACTCAAAGCTCTTTAAGAAGTTGCGCATCAGCGTTTCCGCTTTCTCTTTGCTAATGGGGTTTTCCTTTGTATAAGCAGCACATTTTCTGTTTGGGTCTAAGTACCCTTCCATGCTGGGGTCGCACACATCACAGCGAGTACCGTAGCCTACTGACCTCTGACTTGTGTCTACAAAGCATGCACCGTGAAAGCCCTCAAAGGCCTTCAGCAAATCCACTAAGGATTGGGATGCAGTCATATTTGATTCTGCCTTCGCCACCAACGGAATACAGGGAATGACGCCAATCAGCATCACTAACGTCAATAAGGCACAAATCAGCCGTTTTCTCATGCCGGGGTGCTCCTTCCAGAATAATATCGAGGGTATTATAGCAGAAACAGTCGCTTTTTGCAAGAGGGTGTTATGGGCATTTGTTACATTCTGTTACTTCTTTTTTGCTGTAAAAGTTCGTTTATCTTATTTGTTTTCTGCAAATACTTGTATTTCTCTGGAAAATAATTTGATATACATAACATTTGGAAATATTTTGCACCAATTATCGGCACAAAACCGTTTGCTTTTCCCCGGGATGTATGGTAAACTGACAAAAAACGAAAGGGGGAGTTTTATATGGCAAAGGCGCTCATCGCCATGAGCGGCGGTGTGGACAGCTCTGTGGCCGCATATCTGATGCTGAAGCAGGGCTTTGACTGCATTGGCGGCACCATGCGTCTTTATGAGCCGAAGCAACCCAAGGACGTCTGCGGCTCCGGCCAAAGCGTGGCGGATGCCCGGGCAGTTGCCCAGCGTTTGGAAATCCCCTACCATGTATTCTCCTTTTCCGATTTATTTACTGAGAAGGTCATTGAAAATTTTGTCCGGTGCTATGAATGCGGGCTGACACCCAATCCCTGTGTTGACTGTAACCGGCACTTAAAATTTGATGCCTTGCTGGCGCAGGCTCTGGCGCTGGGCTGCGAATACCTGGTTACCGGGCACTATGCGCAAATTGCAAAAAATGCGGACACCGGACGGTATTTGCTTCAAAAAGCAGCAGATAAAGCAAAGGATCAGACTTATTTCCTTTACAGCTTAACACAGCATCAAATGAAACATATTCGTTTCCCCCTGGGTGCGTTGGAAAAGGACGAAGTGCGGCAAATTGCCCAGGCGCAGAATTTTCTCAATGCCAAAAAACGGGATTCCCAGGATATCTGTTTTATCCCGGATGGGGATTATCTGGCCTTTATGGAGCACTACACCGGAAAAACCTACACCCCCGGCGCGTTTCTTGACACCAACGGCAACGTGGTTGGCACCCACCGGGGTGCTGCAGGCTATACTTTGGGGCAAAGAAAGGGACTTGGGGTGGCCATGGGACAGCCGGTGTATGTCTGTGAAAAAAACATGGCAGAAAACACCGTAACCCTCGGGCCCAACGAAGCGCTGTTTCACCGGATTCTGCGAGCCAAGGACTGGAATTGGATGCCCTTTTCTCAATTGGATGCGCCCTTACAGGTCATGGCAAAGACCCGTTCCCGGCAAATAGAACAGCCGGCCTGGGTCTACCCCGAGGCAGACGGCTTTGCCCGGGTGGAATTTATCGAACCCCAACGGGCCATCACACCGGGACAGGCGGTTGTCCTCTACGACGGAGATTTCGTCATCGGCGGCGGTACCATTACCGAAGTTCTGTAAATTGTCGTTTATCTTTCTTGATATACCAACATTGCCCCGAGGCAAAGGCCTCGGGGCAATTTCCGTCATGTTATCAAATTTTCACTTCCGGGAAATACTCCTTGACAAATTCCACCTGCTCCGCTTGAAAGCTTTTCCCATTTAAGCCTTCCAGCGCCCCGGCCTCTGTGGTAAAGGCAAAGGTCAGCTTATAGGAATACAGAGCCTGATAATTCCGGTCAAACCGCTTATCCAGCTTTCCGTATTTCCCATCTCCCAAAAGAGGATGTCCCGCGTGGGCAAACTGGGCCCGAATTTGGTGGGTTCTGCCAGTAATCAGCTGGCATTCCACCAAAGAAAGCCCCCTGGCCGATGCAAGGACCCTATAATTGGTTTGGCAGGATTTTGCGCCCGACTGGGGTGTATCGGTGACAAACACCCGGTTCTTTTTGGCATCCTTAAACAGATATCCCTTCAGACTACCCTCTTTCGGCTTCGGTACGCCCTCCACAATGGCCAGATATCGCTTATCCAACTCCCGGTCCTTGATTTTTTGATTCATAATCCGCAAGGCCTCGGCAGTTTTCGCCGCAATGACAATACCGCCGGTATTTCGGTCAATCCGGTTGCACAGCGCCGGTGTGAACGCATTTTCTCCCCGGGGATTCCATTCCCGCTTTTGGTAAAGATAAGCCTGAATGTGGTCAATTAACGTTCTTCCGTATTCTGCGCCGTCATGGGGATGTACCGCCAAGCCCGGCCGCTTGTCCACCAAAAGAATTTGGTCATCCTCATAGACGATGTTCAGCTTTGGGGTTGCCACCGTCAAATAGGCATTGTCCTCCCGGGGCTTATCAAAAAACTCGTCATTGATATAAAGCTGTAATACATCCCCCGCCTGCAACCGGGTATCCCGCTGTACTCTGGCGCCGGCCAGCTTAATGCGTTTTAGACGGATGTACTTCTGGGCAAGGGATGCCGGCAATAACGGCACCGCCTTGGCAAGAAAACGGTCCAGCCGCTGACCGGCATCGTTGGGGCCGATGGTAAATTCTTTCATTCCTGTTGCCCCATGCTCTCATCGAAGTGTCGGTTGATTTTCTCGGTAAACTCCGCGGCGGCATTATAGCCCATTTTCCGTTGCCGGTTATTCATGGCCGCCACCTCCAGAATCACTGCCAGATTTCGGCCCGGGGTAATGGGAATGGTGATCATGGGCACCTGGACACCCAGAATTTCCATATATTGATCCTCCAGCCCCAGCCGGTCGTAGACCTCTTTGGTGTTCCAGGGAACGATATTCACCACCAGATTGATCTCATTTTCCGCCTTTACCGCGCCCATACCAAACAGCTGAGCCACGTTGATAATGCCAATGCCCCGCAGTTCGATGTAATTGCGAATCAAATCCGGCACGGTGCCAATCAAAGAGCCTTCGGAAATTTTCCGGATTTCCACAGCATCATCTGCAATCAGCCGATGGCCCCGCTTCAGCAGCTCTACCGCCGCCTCGCTTTTGCCGATGCCGCTGTCGCCAATCAGCAACAGTCCTTCACCGTAAACCTCCACCAAAACCCCATGCCGGGTAATGCGGGGTGCCAATGCCGCCCGCAAATAGGAAATGATGGAAGAAACCACCGTACTGGTAGCCTCCTTGGCCCGAAGCACCGTTACATTGTGCTTCTTTGCCATTTCCAGACATTGGGGGTCCGGCGGCATATTCCGGGCAATGAGCATAGCCGGGAATTTATATGACAGCAGTCGGTCAAAAATAATAGACCGCTCTGCCGGTGTCAGCTTTGCCAGGTAGCTCATTTCCACATTGCCCAGCACCTGCAGACGCATAGGCTCAAAATGGTCGTAATACCCCGCCAGTTGCAGACCGGGTCTTGCCACGTCCTCCACCGTCAAGCGAATGGATTCATAATCCGTAGCGGCAAAGGCCACCTCCAAATGAAATTCCTCCACCAATCTCGTCAGGGGAACGCTGTATGTATCTACCACGGCACACACTCCCTTCAAATCTTTGGGAATATTATACCTATACACAGGCAGAATATCAACATAATTTTCAAAAAAGGAAATTTTCTTAAAAAAATACTTGCAATTTTCGTCAATCTTTGGTATCATATGTAAGCGCCTGTATTCAGGCGGTATTTTGACGATTTATTATGCGGATAGGAGGTGCAGTGAATGGCTAAGTGTGATTTTTGTGGCAAGGGTGTAACATTCGGCATTAAGGTTTCCCACTCCCACAGACGCTCCAACCGTACCTGGAAGCCCAATGTTAAGCGGGTGAAGGCGGTTGTCAACGGAACTGCGTGCCATGTGTACGCTTGTACCAGATGCCTCCGTTCCAACAAGGTTGAGCGGGCCATCTAATTTCCCTGCCATCAATAACGCCACCGAATCGGTGGCGTTTTTTGTTTGTGCAAAATGCCCTCCGTTTTAGGCGGGTGTCTGTAAAACAGTTAACGGAGCATATCGATGCCGATATGCTCCGTTTCTTATGTCCATACATTCGATTGCAAACAGCCTTGGCTCTCCCTCTGGGAGAGCCAAACTCCGCACATTACGCACTGCACCGAACGGTGTATAGAAGTGCGCCCTTTATCTGTTCGTTAAATTGGAATTTGTCTAACTGTTTACTAACTACGAGAACGAAGATAAGCTTGCAAGATTTCTTCTACATCATCTTCGTTAGTTGTATATCCTTCATACATCTCATTGCAAATCCACGCATAGTAATCAGTGATTGCCTCAATAAAAGAAGTCAGTATCTCTTCTATAGTACTATGTTCTGTTCGTACGGGTAGGCGTATTTCAGGAATATCCTGTGCATTATCAAAAACAGGATAGGGGGAAAAATCTGCCCAATAAAACAAATACCCAACTCGTTCACCGTTCCGACTAATCAGATAGTGATTATATTCAAAATCAACCCACAAAGTAATAGGAATACGATAGTTGGTTTCCACCCAAGTTACAAAAGAACGAAGTTCCCGTTCAACTTCTATTGGGATTCTCTTGTCGAAACCAATATTAAATTCGGGCAAGATGTTTTCAGAGATTTTTAGTTCCACTGCCTGAGCTTTCCTCCAAACACTGTTTTCAGTTATATAAATCACCTCTCCGTCAAATTCAAATATGTCAAACTGTTCGGCTTCCGTTTAACATACAAGAGGGGCTTTCACTTATTTTCCCGTAGAGCCGAAGCCGCCGGTGCCCCGGCTGGTATCAGACAGCTCCTCCACCTGCTGATAAGCTGGGGTCAGCACAGGTGTAATAATCATTTGGGCAATCCGCTCTCCATGCTCCACGGTCTGGCTGGTTTTTCCGTGGTTTAAGAGCACCACCCGGATTTCTCCCCGGTAATCGCTGTCAATCACTCCCACCTTGTTCGCCGGGGCAAGCCCCCGTTTTACGCCCAAACTACTGCGGGCATAAATCAGTCCTGCACAGCCCTTGGGAACCTCCAAAGCCAGGCCTGTGGGAATCCAGGCAGTTTCTCCCGGGGCAATGGTCACACTTTCCTCCAGGCAGGCATACAGGTCTGCACCGGCGGCCTCGGGGCTGCCGTAGGTGGGCAAAATTGCCTTCGGTGACAGTTTTTTTACTGCAATGGGTTGCATCCTTATAACCCCTTTCTTTCGCCCTGCCAATCCTGCCAGAGCACAATCTCTCCCCTGGCCAAAGACGCAGGGACGTCAATCAAGCGCTGATTTTCCGAGCCCCGGAATCGCAAGGAAAGATTTTTCTTGGATTCCACAAAGGGTCCGTCCACCAAAACGTCCAAATAACTTAAAAATTCCTTGGTGATTTCCCAAGGCCCCAACCGACCGGCAAGCATATCTTTGTCAAACAGGTATCCGGAAAAGGCCCACACGCTTTTTTGCGGATATTTTTCCTTTACCTGCCGCAACAAATCCACAAGGGCAGGCTGATTTTGGGGTTCAAAGGGTTCTCCTCCCAGAAGTGTCAAGCCACGGATATGGGTAGGTTTCAGCATATCCAAAATGGTATCCACCGTAGCTTGGGTAAAAGGCTCACCGTAGTCAAAATCCCAAGCCACTTCATTAAAACAGCCCTTACACCGATGGGTGCAGCCGGATACAAACAGGCTGACCCGAACGCCGGGGCCATTGGCAATATCACAGTTTTTAATGGTCGCGTAATGCAAGCCTGCTTCCTCCTCTGCGCCTTATCTATCGGTGGGCCACTGCATAGGTGTTATTATTCATTCGGAAAAAGCGCTTCCATGGCTACCCGGGCAGCATCCTGCTCTGCCCGCTTTTTGCTGGTCCCCTCACCCCGGCCTACCACGGTGCCGTTGAGGGTCAACTCCACCAGAAAGCGTTTGTCGTGATCCGGACCGGTCTCTCCCACCAGGGCATAGGAAAGCACTTGGTTGCGCTTTTGCTGAACCATTTCCTGGAGCATGGTCTTATAGTCCGCATTATTCAGCTTGGTCACAGGGACCCGGGTCAGCACAAAGGTATTTACAAATTTGGAAGCCGCCGCCATGCCCCCATCCAGATAACAGGCCGCAATGACGGACTCCACTGCATCTGCCAGAATCGACTCCCGATTCCGGCCGCCGCCGTGCTCCTCTCCCTTTCCCAGGAGAAGATGGGCTCCCAGTCCGATTTGATTTGCCACCACTGCCAAGGCCTTTTCGCAGACCATATCTGCCCGCATACGGGTAAGCTCCCCCTCGGGCCGGTCTGGAAAATTCCGATACAGATACTCTGCCACCAGCATGCCCAAAATGCTGTCCCCCAAAAATTCCAGCCGTTCATTGCTTTTCAGACTGTTGTGCCAACGCTCGTTGGCATAGGAGGAATGGGTCAGGGCATTTTGCAGGAATGTAATATTTTGAAACCGATAGCCAATGGCGGTTTCCAGTTCCTTAATCATGTTCGGTCTCCTTCAGTTCCGCCAGTCTGGCCAGCCCCCACTCCAATTCTGCGGAGCTATCCTGCATAGCCGCCTGCTGTGCCTGATGTACTGCGTTGCAAAATGCAACTGCATCGGAAGCGCCGTGGGCCTTAATCACCGTTTTTCGGATTCCCAAAAACTCTGTACCACCGATTTCCCGGTAGTCCAGCAGCTTTTTGAACGCCTTAATATCCTTCATCACCAACAGCGCCGCCAGCTTGCTAAAGATATTCTTCTTAAACATTTTGGACATTAAACTACCCATGAACATGGCCGTGCCCTCAATGGTCTTTAACAGCACATTGCCGGAAAAGCCGTCACAGACCACCACATCCACAGCGCCCAAGGGTACATCTCTGGCCTCTACATTACCCACGAAGTTGATAAGACCTTGGTCTCCGGCCTCTTTCAGCAGGCAATAGGCCTGCTTATGCATAGCCGTTCCCTTGGAATCCTCCGTGCCGATGTTCAGCAGTCCCACCTTGGGGTTTTCAATGCCGTAGCTTTTCTTTGCATGTAATGCGCCCATCAAGCCGAACTGAAGCAAAAATTCCGGCGTACACTCGGCATTGGCACCGCAGTCCAGCATCACCGTCTTGCCCCCGGTTTTATTGGGCATAGCAGGGCCCATGGCCGCACGGCGAATTCCCTTGACCCGCTTGACAATCAGGGTCGCACCGGTCAGCAATGCGCCGGTGGAGCCGGCAGACACAAAGGCATCTCCCTGTCCCTCAGCTAGCATCTTCAAACCAATGACCATAGAGGAATTTTTCCGCTTGTGGATTACGCTGGCAGGGTCATCGTGCATATCCACCACATCATCGGCATTGGCAATTTCGATGCCGTCGGGTAGGTCCTCAACGCCTGCTTTCCGCAGAACGTCCAGAATCTCCTCTCCGCGGCCCACCAAAGTAACTTTTGTTCCATAGATTTTCGCGGCTTGGATCGCACCCAGCACCGGCGCTTCCGGCGCGTGGTCACCACCCATTGCATCCAGAATAACTTTCATAGACGCACCTCTTCTTTCTATATTCCTTTGGCCACCAAGCTGTCGATTACTTCCAGTGACCGCTGGGCAATGGCCAGATTTTTTTCGGCTTTCTTACGAATCCTCTGCTCCAGAGGAGCAATGATGCTAAAGTTAATGTTCATGGGCTGAAAATTTTCCACAGTACCGTCGCTAATATGCAGGCCCAATGCACCGATGGCGGTAGTTTTCGGAAAATCCGGCAACGCTTTGCCCTGCACCTTTGCCGCCATGGCCACTGCCGCCAAATAGCCGGAAGCCGCACTCTCCACATAGCCCTCTACGCCGGTCATCTGCCCGGCAAAGGCCACCAAGGGATTCTTGCGGTCGGCATAATACCGGTCCAACAGCTTGGGACTTTGGAGGAAGGTATTGCGGTGCATAACTCCATAACGGACAAATTCCGCGTTTTTCAGCGCCGGTATCATGGAAAATACCCGTTTTTGTTCACCGAATTTCAAATGGGTCTGGAATCCTACCAGATTAAACACTGTCTTTTCCGCATTGTCCTGCCGGAGCTGCACCACCGCATAGGGCTCTTTTCCGGTTCTGGGGTCAGTTAGTCCCACAGGTTTTAACGGACCGTAGCGCAGGGTTTCCAGGCCCCGGCGGGCCATAACCTCCACCGGCATACAGCCTTCAAAGACATTCTTATCCTCAAAGCCGTGAACCTCCGCCTCCTGGGCGGCAATCAGCTCCCGGACAAAGGCTTCATATTCCTCTTTGTTCATGGCGCAGTTAATGTAATCCGGCGTTCCCCGGTCATAGCGGCTCTGCCACCAGGCCAAACTCATATCGATAGATTCTGCTGTGACCAAGGGAGCTGCCGCATCAAAAAAATGCAGATAATCGCTGCCAAAATATGCCCCAATGGCCTTAGAAAGTTCATCCGAGGTCAGAGGGCCTGTGGCAATAATCACCGGCCCTTCGGGCACTTTTGTAATTTCCCGGCAGATTATAGTGATGTTGGGATGGTTCTGCAAGCGCTCTGTGACTTTTTGGGCAAAGCCCACCCGGTCCACCGCCAGACAACCGCCTGCCTCTACCCGTGTCTCCTCGGCACAATCCAAAATCAAGCTGCCGCACCGGCGCAATTCTTCCTTCAAAAGGCCTACAGCATTTTCCAGCCGGTCGCCCCGGAGAGAATTGGAGCAAACCAATTCCCCAAAATAATCACTGTGATGGGCCGGGGTTTTCTTTTGGGGCTTCATTTCTATCAGCTCCACCGAAATTCCCCGCTGGGCAAGCTGCCAAGCCGCCTCTGAACCGGCAAGACCGGCACCAATGACTTTTACTGCCGTCATTTCTTAGTCACCTTTTTCTTTCCGGGAGACTTCTTTGAGGTCGTTTTCTTTCCAGATGTCTCCTCTTCGCCGCCGGGAGATTTTTTATAATATCCCCGTTTCTCCTCCGGCAGGAAATGACTGCAATTTTCGTTAATGCAGAAGGGCTTCATTCGGCCTCTGCCGGATTTTTTGAACAGGGTTTGCCCGCATTCCGGACAATCCAAGTCTGTAGGCACATCCCAGCTCATAAAGCCACATTCCGTACCCTTTTCACAGGCATAGTAGGCATAGCCCCGCTTGGACTTTCGTTTCAATAAACCGCTTCCGCACTTGGGACAGCGGCCGGGCATCCGTTCTACCAGCGGCTTGGTATTTTTACATTCCGGCCAACCGGGGCAAGCCAGGAATTTCCCAAAGCGGCCCACCTTGATGACCATATTTTTTCCGCACACTTCGCAGATTTCTTCCGTTTCTTCCTCCGGCACCTTGAGCCGCGTGCCCTCCAAGGCGCTTTCTGCGGCCAGCATTTCCTGATGGAAGCCCTGATAAAAATCGGACAAAACCTCTTTCCAGTTTCGCTTTCCTTCTTCCACCGCATCCAACTGGTTTTCCATGGCGGCGGTAAATTCCACGTCGATGATGTCGTTAAACCGCTCCATCATCAGTCCGTTGACCACTTCTCCCAAAGCTGTGGGAGAAAGCCGTTTATCGTTTTTCACCACATATTCCCGGTCTTGGATAATGGACACCGTAGCGGCATAGGTAGACGGACGGCCTACCCCCTTTTCTTCCATGGCCTTGACTAGGGTTGCCTCGGTGTAACGGGCAGGAGGCTGGGTGAAATGCTGTTCCTTTTCAATATTGGAAATTTCCGCTTGCTCGCCCACCTTCAAATCCGGCAACGGCGTTCCCACCGCTTCTGCCTCGTCATCCCGGCCCTCTTCATAGACTGCAATAAAGCCGGTAAATTTCATGCTCTGGTGGCTGGCGCGGAACAAATGGCCTGCACATTCGGCATCAATGGAAACGGTATCATACACTGCATTTGCCATCTGGGAGGCCAGAAAACGGCTCCAAATCAGCTTATACAGCTTATACTGTTCCTTGGTCAGACTGCTTTGAATTTTCTCCGGGTCCAGCTCCACATGCGTGGGCCGGATGGCTTCGTGAGCATCCTGTGCGCCGGACTTGGTCTTAAACACATGGGGCTTGCCGTAATAATAGGCATCTCCATAGCGGTGGCGGATAAACTCTGCCGCGGATGCCATGGCCTCATCAGAAAGGCGCAAAGAGTCGGTACGCATATAGGTAATCAAGCCCAAAGTGCCCTCTCCGGCCACATCCACGCCCTCATAAAGCTGCTGAGCAATGGCCATGGTGCGCTTGGGTGTCATATTCAGCTTCCGGGAGGCCTCCTGCTGCAAAGTAGAGGTGGTAAAGGGAGGTGCGGCAGACCGCTTCTTTTCCGCTTTCTTTACATTGGAAACCGTAAACACCTTGCCGGTAATATCCTCAATTATCGTCTGCACCTGGGCCTCATTTTGAAGCTCCCGTTTTTTCTCATCCCCGTGATAATGGGCAACAAAGGAGCCGGGCTTGCCGATTCTCTGCAGTGTCACATCCAAGGACCAATACTCCTTGGGCAAAAAGCTGCGGATTTCATTTTCCCGGTCCACCACCAATCTGGTGGCGACACTCTGAACCCGTCCTGCAGACAAGCCCCGACGCACCTTTTTCCAAAGCAAAGGCGAAAGCTGATAACCCACAATGCGGTCTAAGATTCGGCGGGCCTGCTGGGCATCCACCAAATCATAGTCAATCTCCCGGGAGTTAGCAATGGATTCCTTAACTACCTTTTGGGTAATTTCATTAAAGGTAACCCGATGGGTTTTCCGGTCCGGAAGATTCAAAAGCTCCTTTAAGTGCCAGGAAATAGCCTCACCCTCCCGGTCAGGGTCCGTTGCCAGATAAATGGTATCGGCATTGGCCGCAGCCTCTTTCAGCTCCTTAATCAGCGCTTCCTTTCCCGCTACGGGAATATACTTGGGTGTAAAGTCGTGTTCCAAATCTACGCCCATGGTGCTCTTGGGCAAGTCCCGCAGATGGCCCATGCTGGCCTTGACGGTATACTCCGGCCCAAGATATTTTCCAATGGTCTTAGCCTTGGAAGGCGACTCTACAATCACTAAATTTGACGGTGTTGCCATGTATATACTCCATTCTTACGGTTTTACTTTATACGAATACGTTTTCCCGGCAGGCGACGGATGATTCCCTTAATTTCCAATACCGTCAGGGCCGCAGATACCTTCGCCGCAGGAAGACCGGTTTGCTCAATAATCTCATCCACCAAGCGTTCCTCTGTCAGCAATTGCACAATCTGCTGCTGCGTATACGGCAGGGTAGGCAGAATTCCTTTTACGTCACTATACGGCGGGTTTTCCTCCTTGTCAATGGGTTTTTTCTCTTTTTTCTTGTCGAATTTGGGTTTCTTCCGGGGCAAAACTGTCTTCTGCGCCACCTTTAGAGACATTTGTTCCCGATTTTGCAAAGCTTCATCTGGAAGCTGTGCATCCATTTTATGGATGGTTTCCGGATAGAGCCTTTCATATTCACCAATCACATCCCAGCCGTTTCTGGCTGTAATTGCTCCCTCCCGCAACAGGGCATTGTTACCTACGAAGGAAGGCATATCCACATTTCCGGGGACAGCAAACACATCCCTGCCCTGCTCCAATGCCTGTCTTGCCGTAATCAGTGCACCGCTGCCCTCGGGGGCTTCAATGACCACAGTACCGTTACTCATACCGCTTAAAATGCGGTTTCGTTTGGGAAAATTCCACTTATAAGGAGGTGTCTTCGGCGGAAATTCAGAAATCAAACAGCCATTGCGAATAATATCTGCATACAAATTTCGGTTCACAGCCGGATAAACCACATCCACACCGCAGCCCAATACGCCAATGACTGTACCGCCGGCCAAAAGTGCCCCTTCCATGGCCATGGCATCATTGCCCTTGGCCACGCCGGACACCACTGCACCGCCGCAAGCGGCAATCTGATATCCCAGACGCCGGGCAACCTGCAGTCCATAAGCAGAAGCACCCCTGGTGCCTACAACAGCAATCACCGGCAGACTCTCCGTCGCCGGTAAATTGCCCTTATAATAGAGCACCAGAGGGGGATCTACAATATGCTTCAATCTCTGAGGATAATCTTCATCGCTGAAAACGCAAAGCTTGATTTGCTTATCCATACATTGGCGCAGAACTTTTTCTGCATCAGCCAAGCTCTTGTCCATGAGAGAACAGACACCGTCGTGGGTGATTCCTCCCACCTGCTGATACTGTATTTGCGTTGCGCAGTAAACGTCCTCGGCATCCGAAAAGGCCTCCAGCACGGTTTTCTTCTGGCGGTCGCTCAATGCAGGCCGCATCGCAAGCCAAATCCAATGTATCAGCATATTGTCTCTCCTGTCTATCTGTCGGTCATCTGCCACATTACTATGGTGGCCGCCACTGCCGCATTTAGGGATTCACAGTGGGGATTCATGGGGATAATCAATGCCTCCTGGGCCGCCTGCAGGATTTCCGGCCTTACGCCTTTTCCTTCACTGCCAATCACTACGGCCATCGCTTTTACATTCTTTTTCCGCAAATCCTCTGCCCGGTCCGTCAACGCGGTTACGCCAATGGGAATTTCGGCATCGCCACAGGCTTTTTTTACTTCCTGCCATGTGCTCTGCACCACCGGCCGGCGAAATACTGCGCCCATGGATGCTCTGACGGTCTTGTGGTTATAAGGGTCGGCACAGCCCTCCAAAAGGGCCACAGGAATATCCAAGGCATCTGCCGTTCGCAAAATGGTACCCAAATTGCCCGGGTCCTGAATCCCGTCCAACAGCAGCATTCCGGGTTTGGGAACAAAGGTCACGGCCTCCGGAATCCGGCACAGAAACAGTGCTCCCTGAGGCGCTTCCATGGGAGAAATATCTGCCATCACATCTGCCGGCACCTGCACCAAGCGTACCTGCTCCGGCAAAGAAAGCTCCATACCGTCAGATAAAATCACCGTATCCAACCCCGGGGCAAAGGCAATTGCTTCCTGTAAAAGCTTTATCCCGTCTGCCACAAACAAGCCCGCTGTTTCCCTCTCCTTTCGGGAGGATAAAAGTCTGCGCACCTGCTGCAAAAGGGGGTTTTTCCGGGAGGTAATCCTCTCGTATATCATAATGCCTGCACCGTCTCCAATGCGGCACTGTCACCCAGCACAATCATAATATCCCCCTGACAAATTTGGAAATCTGCCGTCGGAGATACGTTGATTGTCTCATTGCGCCGAACTGCCAAAATATTTACACCCAGCTTGGCACGGACATTCAGCTCCCGCAAGGTCTTTTCCCACCATGCCATAGGCGCAGGCACTTCCACAATGCCGTAATCCTCTGAAAGCTCAATATAATCCAGCACATTTGGCGAAGACAGGCTCTTAGCCAGTCTGGAAGCCTGCTCCTGCTCAGGAATCACCACCCGGTCCGCTCCCAGCTTCTGCAGTACCCGGCGATGGGTCTCGTCATGGGCCTTGCACACCACATAGGGTACGCCCAATTCTTTTATATTCATTGTGGTCAATACAGAAGCGCCCAGATTATTGCCAATGGCTACAATAGCGCAGTCCAGATTCCGGATGCCCAAGGCCTTCAGCACTTCCTTATCCTGTCCGTCTCCCACCACTGCATGGGTCACATCGCCTGCAATCTGCTGTACCCGTTCCGAAGACAAGTCCATGGCCAAAACCTCACAGTCCAGGGCGCACAGCTGTCTTGCCACCTGACTGCCAAACCGGCCCAAGCCAATCACCACATAAGATTTCATATCTTTTTCCTCCTATCCGATTAAAAGATTTGTATAGGCATAGCGGTAACGCTCCTGGGCTTTATTCCCCATCAGGAAGCTCAAACTCAAAGTCAGCACGCCTACACGGCCGAAATACATATATATAATCATCAGAATTTTTGCCGGCAGGCTTAGGCTGGTTGTCCCAGCTGCCGTCAATCCCACGGTGGCCAAGGCAGACACAGACTCAAACAGTCCGTCTACAAAGGTAACCGGCGAAGTAATACAAATGAAAACGCCTCCAAACAATGCCAACATCCACAGTACGGACACAATGGTCATGGCATCCAGCACCTGCCGCTCCGGCACAGTCCTCTGAAAAATCTGCACGCTTCCCTTTCCGCGGATACGGCTCCACAGAAACAGAAACAGCACAATCATCGTCACTGTCTTTACGCCGCCGGCAGTAGAACCGGAGGAACCGCCAATGAGCATCAGAAAAATGCTCGCCGCTTTTCCGGTTTCCGTCAAGCCTGCCTGGTCAACAGAGGCAAAGCCCGCCGTTCTTACAGTGACCGACTGGAAAAAGCCGTTGAGAATTTTTTCCGGTGCAGACATTGCGCCTAAGGTATCGGGATTATTCCACTCTGCAACGCAAATGCACAGTGCGCCGCCTAAAATCAGCACGCTGCTGGTCAACAATACCAGCTTGGTATACACGCTGAATTTCCGCCAAGAGCGAACCCGTATCACTTCCTCCCAGACGAAGAAGCCCAAGCCGCCCAATACAATCAGCAGCATTAAGGTCAACAGAACCACCGCATCTGTCTGAAACGCCATCATGCCGACACCGGGTTCTACAGACCCTAAAATGTCAAATCCGGCATTACAAAAGGCCGAAACCGCATGAAACACGCCCCACATAATTGCCTGACGGGCGCCGTAATCCGGTAAAAACCGGAAAAAGAGAATCAACGCGCCTACTATTTGAATTCCCAAACTGCCGAACAGCACCCACTTCTGCAGCCGAACGACACCCTCCATATCATTGACACTAAGGGCTTGGGCCATCAACATTCTCTGTTTCAGTCCCACCCGCTTGCGTAACAGGAAAATTACAAAAGAGGCCGCAGTCATAAATCCGAGACCGCCAATTTCAATCAAACACAAAATAACGATTTGTCCAAAGCCGCTCCACTGGACCCAGGTATCATACAGCACCAAGCCCGTCACACAGGTGGCAGAGGTTGCAGTAAACAAAGCACCCAGTAGCCCGCAGGAATTTCCGTCCCGGGAAGCCGCCGGCAATGCCAACAGCCCGGTTCCAATCAAAATAATCAGTGCAAACGCAATTGCAATAATTTTCGCAGGAGAAAGCTTCAGCTTCCACTTCCCCGCCCATCGGCGATATGCCCAACCTTTCACAGTACCGGTACGCTCCCTTCTTCCACCTATCATTCCTATAAAAGGCAATCTCTCACATTTTCCTATATTATATGCAATATTCTGTGTATTTGCAAGGGTAGATTTCTTTTCGGGGCGGTTGCTCCCCTCAAATGAAAAAACCAACCCCGTAAGGTTGGTTTTTTCAAGGGAGCTATGCTTAATTGCCCTTCAAGATATGGTAATAATAGATCGGGATGGCACTCCAGCCATGGCAAAGACTTTCTCCAAACTCTGTGATGGCCGTCTCTGTTTCCCATACGGTGCCCACGCCCTCGTCCAGCATGGGCTGATACACATGCTCAATGTCTGCCAATATCCAGTCGCCGTAGCGCTTTGTATCCACCTTCAGCAGAGCATCGTACAAGAAGCACCGCATGCTCAAAGAAGTCCGCACGATGCCCTCATCGGTCAGCATTCTTTCACAAACTGCCTCAGCTAGCTCTCCGGTACAGGCTCCGCACAAAATTGCCAAAGAATTCCCCAACTGGCTATAGCTCTTGGTTTCCATAGCAGAATCCGTATAGCAACCCCGTTCCTCATCAAAGAAGGTGGTATGAATGACACCGTTTATCTTCTCAGCCATCGCCCGATATTCATTGGGAACACCAATTGCTTCAGCAATGGTCGCCATATTCTGTAACGACGTAGACACCAGCGTATTTAATACAATATCAGGAATCTCTCTGGACGCAGATTTACCGCCTCGCAGGGTCACTGTGGTCCATTCATAGAAATTCCAATAGCAAGATTCCTTGAAGGGCTGTATCAGCTGAGAATCCGGCTTAATTTGAGATAGGAAAACATTCAGGATACTTTCCAGTTTGGGATAAATCTGCCGTAAGAACTCCACATCGCCGGAATATTTTAAATATTCCGCACAGGCTGTTAAATAATGCAGCGAGAAAGAGGGAATTGCCATATCAATTTTTGCAGGTGCGCAAATTCCCAATATTCCGTCATAACGATCATCCTTGGAGAACAGCTCCAAATTCGCACGGACAAATTTTGTTTCTCCGAATGCATAATAGCCACAAAGCATCTGGTTTCGGCTATCCATGGCATACAGAGCCTGCTCTCTCCAGGGGCAGTCCTCATAATGCTCGTGCATACAGAGCAGAAGCGTTCTCAAACAAATATCGTAGATTTCATTTTCCTTCGGTGTTAATTGCGGTTTGGGCATAATGTTCACCGGATACATTGTGGGCACCAACGCAATTCTGCGAATTTTCAGAGGATGCTCGCTGGTTACCGACAGGTATTTTGCGCCCAAACGGCGGAAGGGATTCATATAGCTATAACTGCCCTTTGTAACCGTAACTTCCAAGCCAAAATCCCGATAGTCAAGAATTCTTTCAACGTCACCACCGGTTAGATGCTCACCGTAGACAACCGTTACCAAGCCTTCTTCCTCTTGCTCGGTTTCAAGCAGCAGGAATCCCACAGTATTGACACCCAGGTCAAAGAGCATATGATTGGGCGCAAAGGTTTTTATCAGCTTCGCCTCTACCGGCTCACCCAAGTAAATCTTCTCGCAGGGACGGAGGCGTAAAGGCAGCACCTGGTCCACCAGGACACTGTCGGAAAAGCCCTCTAGCTGACCCAGCTTCCAGTTGTCCTCCCGGTCGGCATGGTAGGCGAAGCCCAATCCCATCTGCCAGGTAATGGTCCTGTTGCGGTGATTTTCATACCCCCGGCTCATTCGGGATTGGATCCTTTCATTGCTATGACAGATCTGCACACCGCCGCAGTACAAATCAAACAGCAAGCCTGCATTGCCGCGATAATAAGTAAGTATTTTATCAAGGCCATAATACCATGCAATAATGGCCAGATGATTCTTGCCCTGCTTACACTGGGCTGTAATGTCCACCTCGTCGTAAACCTTATCATGAGGATAATCCGCATACTGTCCAAAGGTACAAAGCTCCCCATTGAGATACACCGCATAATTGCTGTCTGCAGAGATCGCAAGGCTCACAGTGCCTCCATAATAGTCAAAATCAGTATAAAATTCGCCATATTCATCAGACTGAGGCTCTCTCGTGCACCAAATCCACTTGGCATCCTGTAAGCGCTGTACGGATTTCATATCATTATTCTCCTTCCAGCTTCCATAAGATTGTCAATATTTCTTCCGAATACCACAGTATCCGGATTTTCCTATCACGCATTATAGTGAATGCAAATAGAAAATTCCATCATTTATGCAGCTTCAAAACATTTACCGCAGCCTGCACCTGGGGGTCTTTTTCATAGGGCAAGGTTCCCGCATAAATTGCCGCAGCTGTTTGGGCATCTACCGGTGCCATCACATCCAGGGTCACACCTACGTCCGTCAGGCTGGCCCCTTTGGATGTGTAATATTTTCCTGTGGACAGTCCTACCGCTGAGCCGTCTGGCAACTCGAAGGTGTTTTGAAAGAAACCTTTCCCACTGGTCTGCTCCCCCACCACCAGACCGGCCTCATACTCCCGCAGCGTAGCAGCAAAAAATTCTGCCGCAGAATAGGAGCTTCCATTCACCAACACCGCCATAGGCATATTCAGGCAGGAAGCGTCTGAATATTTCACATCCTTCTTTCCTGTATAATCCTCGGACTGAAATAAAATACCCTCCGGCAGTAAATAATCCAGTACCGCGACCAATTCCGTCACATAGCCGCCGGGATTGTAGCGAACATCAAAAATCAGTTTTTCTGCCCCCTGCTCCCGCAGACTTTCTATGGTAGCTATGGTCTCTTTGGCACAGTTATCGTTGAAATTTACAATGCGGATCATTCCGATGTTTCCCTCCAGCAGCTGGCCCTTTGCCACCACCTTAGGAATCTGATACCGGGTCACAGAAAATGTCAATTCCTCCTGATTGCGCAGTACCTGGATTTGCACATGGGTTCCTTCCTTACCGCGAATCATTTCCTTTACCTGCTCCAGTGTTAAATCCTGAATACTTTGCTTCTCCACCGCAATCAAAATATCCCCGGTTTGAATTCCGGCAGCTTCCGCAGAGCTTCCGGCAACCACCTCTATAATATCCAATCCCGTGCCATCACTGCGTTGTTGAATCGTAATGCCAATCCCTACATAGGCATTTTTCTTCTGTTCCAGATACTGGGCGTATTCCTCTGCCGGAATGTAATAGCTCCACCGATCTCCCAGGGCACTAACCATGGCCTCAGCCGCCGCATCCTCAATGGCAGTTTGGTCAACTGCCCCAATAAATCTTTCCAAAATCAGGCTCTCCAGGACATCCAGCTTAGAACCGCCGCCAAATGCGGTAATATTCGTCAATATCACGGCCACTGTACCTACGGCCGTCAGTGCCGCCACCAATACATAAGAAAGAATTCGGGTCAGAAGCTCCAACAATTTTTCCTTTTTCACCGTAACACCTCATAGCAGATTTCCCACAGCCCCGGGGGGCTGTGGGAGAATTTTTATCCGATAAAATCCATAGGATTTAAGTTGACACCGTTCTGGCTGATGCCAAAATGCAGGTGATTGCCGGTGGACCAGCCGGTAGAACCGACGCAGCCGATGACCTGCCCGGCTGTCACCATTTCCCCGGCCTTTACATTGGGGAATTTACACATATGCATATATGTACTTTTATAACCGTCCATGTGGTTGATTACCACATAGTAGCCGGCACTTTCACTGTATTTGGCAATTTCCACTATGCCGGCCCGGGTAGCATAAATGGGGGTATGTCCAATGGCCAGGTCCACGCCGGCATGGAACCGCCAGTCACCGTGAACCGGATGAATACGCCAGCCAAAGGCACTGGAAACATACTTGTAATCACAGGGCACCAACCAAGTCACTCCCTGAGAACCTACCGCCGAGCCGCCTACACCGCCACCGTTGTTTACCACCGGCGGCTTTGTAGTGGGAGGGACAGAGGTTGCCAACCATTCCTGGTACTTCGCTTCGTCATATTCTTCCTGCTTCTGAGCAATTTCCTGCTCCAGCTTTGCCAGTTCTTCTTCCCGGGCATCCATCAGCGCATCAAATTCTTCGCCCTTCTGCAGCAAAGTAGCCAACAGGTCCTGGGCCTCCTTAGCCTTTACGTCCAGTTCTTTCTGTTTTTCTGCCAATTCTGCCTTATTTTCCTCCAGGAGTTTTTTCTCCTCCTGCAGGGAGGCCTTGGTTTCCGCTACCTCAATGGCTGCCTGATTCATTTCGTTTAAGCGGCGCTGGTCGGACGCGGCAATTTCCATCATCATATTCAGCCGGTCCAGTAAATCTGAGAAGCTGTTGGCCTTAAACAGTACCGACCAGTAAGAAAGCTGACCGTCCTCTTCCATGGCACGAATCCGGTCTTTGTATTTCTCGTTCAGCTCCGCCAGACGCTTCTCCGCCTTGTCCAACTCTTCCTGCTTGTCCGCAATCAGCAGAGCATAGGCGGCAATCTGCTCATTCATGTTCTCAATTTGCGCATGCAACAGACCCACCTGCTGCTCAATCAGGCTCTTTTGTGCCAAAATATCCTTGACTTCCGTCAGATTGTCCTTCTGCTGGGATTTCAGCTCCTCAAGCTGCGCCTGCATATCCTTCTGTTCGCTTTCCAGATTGCCGATTTGGTCCTTAATCTCGCTGGAGGATGCTGCGTTGGCCCGTGGCAAAATACTAACAACCAAGCCCAAGAGCATAACCAGGGCCATCATTCCTGCCAATATAGATATCCATAATTTCTTGTTTTTCATCGTTTGCTCCTTCTCTCTCGGGACTATACATCCATAAACTTACGAATGGAAGTCCAGCTACCAACAACACCCACAAACAGTCCCGCAGCCACAAAGGTCGCCACCATGGGAACCAACAGCGTTTCAAAGGGGACAAAGTGAAACAGCTTCAGGGTGTCCACCGCCTCCAGACGGGTCATCAAAAGGTTATACAGGAACCACTCCAGGCCAAAGGCAATGGCCGAACTCAGCATTCCCAGGGTAAAGCCCTCCACCACATAGGGAAGGCGGATAAAGCCATTGGTCGCTCCCACCATTTTCATAATTGCAATTTCGTCACGGCGGTCATACATCGCCAGCTTTACCGTGTTGGAAATAATCAGCAGACTAACCAGCAACAGCACAGAAATAACCGCCAGGGAAGCAATGCTCAAAACATTCTCCAATGTGGCAAAGCCCTCTGCCAATTCAAAGGAGGCACTGATTTTTGCCACGCCGGGGATTTGCTCAATCTGGGCAAGGGTCTCCTCCATCAGAGAATTGTCCACCAGCACCACACGGATACGGTGGCGCAGGTCGTCTGCCTCCACGCCGTTAAATGCCGCATCCCCCTCGTGGTCTGCAATAAAATCCTCCAACGCCTCCTCCTTGGTAATGAAGGTGGCATTATGGATATTGGGCTGACCGTTCACTGTGATGGCATTGATAGAGGTGGTCAAACTGCGGGCTTCATGCTCCGGCAGGGTCTCATCCACATACACCAATATTTCATTGGTTTGATTCAAATCTTCCACCATAATGCTGACATTATACGTCAAGCAGGAAAAGCTTCCCACAATCAGCAAGCACGCCACCGTAACGCAGACAGCGGCAAAGGACATGAATCCGTGAAGGAACATGCCCCGAATACCCTCTTTAATTAAGTAACCGATATTATTAATCTTCATAATGGTAGTACCCATCCATTCCGTCGCTGATAACCACGCCATCGTCTATCGCAATCACGCGCTTGGGGAATCGCTCCACCAAATCTTTTTCGTGGGTTACCACCAACATGGTCGTTCCCAAGTGATTGATTTCCATCAGCAAACTCATAATTTCCAAAGACCTGGCAGGGTCCAGATTTCCTGTGGGCTCGTCTGCAATGATGGTCGAGGGGTTGTTCACCAACGCCCGGGCAATGGCCAATCTCTGCTGCTCGCCGCCGGAAAGCTCTCCCGGGTGGCGGCGGCTCTTGGTATCCAGCCCCACCAGATTCAGCACATAGGGCACACGCTCCCGAATTTCCCGCTCTCTGGCACCGATGGCACGCATAACAAAGGCCACGTTTTCATAGACTGTTTTATTTTCAATCAAGCGAAAGTCCTGAAACACAACACCAACGGTACGCCGCAGAAAGGGAATCTCTCTTTTACGAATCCGTTCAAGAGAGTATCCGTTTACATGGACCGTGCCGGAGGTGGGCTTCAATTCGCCGGTAATCAGCTTAATAATTGTAGACTTGCCAGAGCCGGAAGGTCCCACCAAAAAAGCGAACTCTCCGTCCTCAATTTGCATGGAAACACCCTTCAGGGCCTTGGTGCCTACAGTATAGGATTTATATACATCGGTAAACTCAATCATACTTTCACCGCTCCAAACATAGTGTAACCAAATTGTAACACATTGCCGGTGTTATGTCAATATGCCCACAAAAAAAGGAGCCCCTTCTTCACAAAAAAGGAGCCCCCTTCTGGGCTCCTTTTTTTGCTCAACGGCTGTCCCGGGAGGACAGGTATTTGCGCACCATCAACGCCACCTTAAATACGATGGCATGGTCAAACTGCCGCAAATCCAAGCCGGTCAGCTTCCGGATTTTTTCCAAACGGTACACCAGCGTATTGCGGTGCACAAACAGTCTCCGGGAGGTTTCCGACACATTCAAATTATTTTCAAAGAATTTATTAATGGTAAACAGGGTTTCCTGGTCCAAAGAGTCGATGGAATTCTTCTTAAAGACCTCTGTCAGGAAAATCTCGCACAACGTAGTAGGCAGCTGATAAATCAACCGGCCAATTCCCAAATTCTCATAGTTAATAATGGTTTTTTCCGTATCAAAGACCTTGCCCACGTCAATGGCCGTCTGGGCTTCTTTATAGGAATCTGCAAGGTTGCGCAGATGCTCTGCCACAGTACCGAAGCCGATGACGGTTTTCAGGAACAGCTCCTTTTTCAGAAGGTCCTCCATGGATTGGGCAATTTTCTCCAAATCTTCTCCGGTGGTAGCCGGGGTAATCTGCTTTACCACAGCAATATCCGATTCATTGATGCCTATGACAAAATCCTGGACCTTATCCGGGAACAGGCCGGACAAAACCTCTGCAGCGGCCACATCGGTATGGCCAACTTGCCGCACCAAGAACACCGCCCGGGGGGCTTCTGTTGCAAAATGCAGTTCCTTGGCCCGGACATAAATATCTCCGGGGAGAATATTATCCATCAGGATATTTTTCACGAAAGTGCCCCGGTCGTGCTTTTCTTCATAAAATATCTTGGCATCATGCAACGCAATATAGGCCATCTGACAGCACACTTTTGCCGCTTCATCCGTACCGGTGCAGAATACGCCGTATTCAAAGGCATCGGCGCTGTTGATAATTGCACGGAAGGTTTTCTGCGCAAAGGTCACCACACGCTCTGAGGAATTGGCCATCATCAAAACAGCATCCGACCACCGCTCGCCCAGCAGGGAAGCATCGGTGCAGGAAATTACACTGCCTTCCGTATCGATGACTCCGTAGACGCGGTCAGATACATCCTTCAGTTGCACAATTACATTTTGAAAAACACTATTGGACATATTCCAAGCCTCCCAAAGAATACATATAGATGCGCTTTCCACAAAATTGTCCTATTATTATATACCTCTTTTGCGCAATTTGCAAGTACCTTTTGACATATTATTGCAAAATTCAAGGCTGTTTTTGTTGGTATTGACACATTTCTTCCAGTGCTTGCAATTCTGCTTCCGTCAGCTCCCGAACCTGTCCCCGGGGCAATTGTCCCAGTGTCAGTGCCCCCTCCTGCCGCCGTTCCAGATAGGTAACCGGCAGATTTCTGGATGCCATCATCCGCCGCACCTGATGGTATTTCCCCTCACATACGGTAATCAGGCTTTCTCCTGCTCCCAGCGGCTCCAGCACAGCGCTCAGGCACTGCTCCCCGTTGCCCAAGGTCAAGCCTGCCGCAAAGGCTTTCACATCCTCTGCCATTGCGCTTCCCTCATGTCGGGCATAATAGATTTTAGGCACCTGCTTTTTCGGAGAAATCAGTCGGTGGAGCAGCTCACCGTCATTGGTAAACAGCAGCAGTCCCTCCGTTTCCTTATCCAGCCTTCCTACCGGCTTCACATCCAAGACCCGGATTTGAGACGGCAGCAGTTCCATCACAGTCCGCTCTGTTTTATCCTCTGTGGCAGTAATATACCCTGCCGGCTTATTCAGCATCACCACAATGGGCCGTCTGCCCCTGACCGGTGCTCCGTCCAGCATCACCGCCTGTACGCCGGTATCCACTTTCCGGGCACCGTCATGCTCTACCACACCGTCCACCTGCACCCGGCCGGCTTTTAGGATGGCTTTCACCTGACTGCGGCTGCCTGCGCCGCTGTTGCATAAAATTTTGTCCAATCTTTCCATAGCATCTCCGTTCTAACCCTGTCCACGGGTGAATAAGTTGTAATGTCAATCACTTAACTGGAGGGATTATATATGCTGGTAATGACCGCAAAGGTCGATAAGAAAAAAATCGCCATCATTATCACGGCGGTAATTGTTTTGGTGGCCGGACTGTTCCTGCTGTTTAGAGGCGACAGCACCCCCACCGTCTCTACAAATGCACCCAACACCGTGTCCAATAACGACGCCCGGGTAGCATTCCTAAAAAGCTTTGGGTGGGATGTTACCAATTCTCCTGTGGAATCCAGCCAGGTACGGATACCCAGCGAATCCGGCGAGGTATTTGACCGATACAACGCCCTGCAAAAATCCCAGGGGTATGATTTGAGCGCCTATGCAGGAAAAACCGTAATGCGCTTCGTTTACAAAATCAACAACTACCCCAACGCCACAGAGCCGGTCTACGCGACCCTGCTGGTGTACAAAAATCAAATCATCGGCGGAGACGTTACCGACACCTCTGCAAAGGGCGTGGTGCGGAGCTTCAAGATGCCCAAAGCAGAAACCCCCGCGCCTTCCTCTCCTGCCACCGCACCCACATAACGGGCCCATTCTTTCCCTATCCTACCATAAAAAATACCCCTTGACAATACCCCGGCATCGTGCTAATGTGTATGCAAATCATACGGTTCTTCAGGGCGGGGCGAAATTCCCCACCGGCGGTAAAGTCCGCGAGCGCGAAGGCGCTGAATCGGTGAAACTCCGATACCGACAGTATAGTCTGGATGAAAGAAGAAACGGATACCTTTCCTTTTCACGCCCTGAGTCTATGCTCCGGGCGTATTTTTTGGGAGGTATATCATGAAGCTTAATGCAAAAACCATATGTGTGCTGGCGATGCTGGCGGCCATCGCATTTCTTCTTGCCAACACCGTGTATGTTTCCGTGTTTCCCTCCGCACTCTTTCTCAAATATGAGCCAAAGGATGTGGTCATTACCATTGGCGGCTTTTTATACGGCCCGCTGGCTTCTCTGTTTATCTCCGTGGTGGTATCCCTGCCGGAAGTCATGCTTAGCGGCACAGGCCTTATCGGCGGCCTAATGGACATTTTGTCCTCCTGCAGCTTTGCCTGTGTGGCCGCATATCTCTACAAAAAACGGCATCATCTGACCGGTGCCATAGCCGGTCTATGCCTTGGAAGTGTGCTGACGGTAGGGGTTATGCTCCTGTGGAATTGGGCAATCTCACCCCTTTACATGGGTGTGCCGCGGCATGCGGTAGAAGAAATGCTGCTGCCGGTTTTTCTGCCCTTTAATCTGCTGAAAGCCGGACTTAACAGCGCACTGGTACTGTTTTTATATAAGCCCATCGTGACCGCCCTGCGCAGGACCGGCCTGGTAAAAAGCAATTCGGAAGCATCGGGAAAATCCAAAATCGGCGTATATCTGTTGGCCGCAAGCCTTCTCATCGTCTGCATTTTACTCATCCTTATATTCCAAGGAAAACTGTAATAAAAAAGCCGCCCTTGGGCGGCTTTTTCACTTTTCACTTAGAACAGCCACTTGCAAACAAGCTCTGTATACCCGGCAGGGTCTTCCAGAGGCAAATCTGCCATCAGCTGGGCCTGGCACAGCAGAAGCTGCGCATAGTCCTTTGCCTTTATGGGGTCTGCTGTCATGGCACTTTCCATCGCTTTCACTGCGGCGTGCTCCGGGTTCAGTTCCAGAATTCTGCCGGAGGAAAAGGTAAATTCGGGGTTCACCCGTTTCATATACTTCTCCATTTCAAAGCTCATACCGGCATCCGGCAAAAGGCATACCGGCGCATTGCCCAATTGGGCAGACAGCTTCACTTCCTTCACCTGCTCGCCCAAGGCATCCTTGACAAAGGTTAGGAAGCTTTGCATCTGTTGGGTCTTTTCCTCCAGATTCTTTTTTTCATCCTCTGTCTGCAGTCCCAAATCCTCAGTGGTAATGTTGCAGAAGGTCTTTTCGGCATAGGTCATCAGGGACTGGGGCACAAACTCATCCACTTCATCCGTAAACAGCAGTACATCGTAACCCTTGTCTGTCAGGGTTTTGACTTGGGGCAGCTTAGAAAGCCGGTCCTTATTCTCACCGGGAGCAAAATAGATTTTCTCCTGTCCCTCTGCCATGGCATTTACATATTCCTTCAGGGTGATGAGCTTGCCCTCCTTGTGAGAATAAAACAGCAGCAAATCCTGAGTGGCTTCCTTATGGGCGCCGTAATCCGCCACTGCACCGTACTTCAGCTGGCGGCCAAAGGTTTCGTAGAAATTCACAAACTTTTCACGGTCATTTTCCAGCATGGACAGCAGCTCTGCCCTAATTTTCTTTTCCAGGTTTTTTGCAATGACCGTCAGCTGGCGGTTATGCTGCAGAAGCTCCCGGCTGATATTCAAGGACAAATCCTGGGTATCCACTACACCCCGGACAAAACGGAAATGCTCCGGCAGCAAATCCTCGCAGTTTTCCATAATCATCACACCGGAGGAATAAAGCTGCAGTCCTCTCTTAAAATCCTTGGTATAGAAATCATAAGGGGCTTTCTCCGGAATATACAGTAGCGCCTTAAAGCTGACACTGCCCTCTGCGTTAATGTGAAGGGTGCTCAGGGGCTTATTGTAGTCAAAGAACTTTTCCCGGTAAAAGCTGTCATACTCCTCCTGGGACACATCCTTTTTGCTCCGTTGCCAGATGGGCACCATGGAGTTCAGGGTCTCCATCTCCGTATAAGACTCATACTCCGGCTTATTCTCGGGGCTGTCTTCCTTTTTCCGGGACTTGCTGACCTCCATACGAATGGGATAGCGAATGTAATCGGAATACTTCCGCACCAAGGAGCGAAGCTGGTATTCCTCCAAGAACTCTGAGAATTTTTCTTCCTCGGTATCTGCCTTCAGGGTCATAATCACATCCGTACCGGCTGTCTGACGTTGGGTTTCTTCAATGGTATAGCCGTCAGCACCGTCAGAAACCCACTTCCACGCCTTTTCTTCGCCGTATTTCTTGGAAATCACCGTGACGGATTCTGCCACCATGAAGGCAGAATAGAAACCCACGCCGAACTGGCCGATGATGTCGATATCCTCCTGCTTTTCCATGGCCTGCTTGAAGCTCAAAGACCCGGACTTGCAAATGGTTCCCAAATTTTCTTCCATTTCCTCCCGGCTCATGCCGATGCCGTTATCGGAAACAGTCAAGCGTCTGGCCTCCGGCTCCCGGGTAAGGGTAATGGCGAAGTCCTCACGACGGATGCCTACCTTGTCATCGGTAAGGGCGGTATAAGCCAGCTTGTCAATGGCATCGCTGGCGTTGGAAATGATTTCCCGAAGGAAAATTTCCCGATGGGTGTAGATAGAGTGAATCATTAAGTCCAGCAACCGCTTGGACTCTGCCTTAAATTGCATTTTTTCCATAACATATTCTCCTTTGTGCTTTAGCACTCTTTTAATGTGAGTGCTAATATTATAGCACCTCCTTGAAAAAATGCAACCCAAAACAGAAAAGTTATTGATTTATTCACAATTAACCAGAATCCCCTTGATTATTCCGCCTTCTCTGTTATAATTATAATGAATGATTATGTGCCTAAAAGGAGAATAAAATGATTACAGTATCGAATCTGGGTATGCAGTTTGGCGGTCAATGGCTGTTCCAGCATGTGGATTTGCAGTTCCTTCCCGGCAACTGCTACGGCATTATCGGTGCCAACGGCGCAGGCAAGTCCACCTTCCTGCGGATTCTCACCGGGGATCTGGATTCTACCGCCGGCGCGATTTCCATTGAAGAAGGCAAGCGGGTATCTGTGCTGAAGCAGAACCAGAACGCCTATGATGCCTACACCGTCATGGATACGGTGATTATGGGCAATCAGCACCTGTATGAGGTGATGAAGGAAAAGGATGCCATCTATGAAAAGCCGGATTTTTCCGACGAAGACGGGCTTCGGGCCGCGGATTTGGAGGCAGAATTTGCAGAGCTGGGGGGCTGGGAAGCAGAAAGCGATGCCTCCCGCATTTTGCAGGGCTTGGGCATCGGCACTGAGCTGCACTACGATATGATGGAAAACACCGACCCCCGGCTGAAAGTGAAGGTTCTGCTTGCCCAGGCGCTTTTCGGCAATCCTGATATCATCATGCTGGACGAGCCCACCAACAACTTAGACATTGAGGCCATCAACTGGCTGGAAGACTTCCTGTTGGACTTCCCCGGCATGGTCATTGCCGTTTCCCACGACCGTCACTTCCTGAATACCGTTTGCACCCACACTGTGGATATCGACTACGGCAAGATTAAGATGTATGTAGGTAACTACGATTTCTGGTACGAATCCTCCCAGATGGTGCAGGCCATGATTCGCAACAAGAACAAGCGAAATCAGGAAAAAATTGAGGAGCTGCAGCTCTTTATTCAGCGCTTCTCCGCCAATAAATCCAAGGCCAAGCAGGCCACTGCCCGCCGCAAATTGCTGGACAAGCTGACGGTAGAGGAAATGCCCTGCTCCACCCGCCGCTATCCCTTCGTAGGCTTTATGCCGGAACGGGAATTGGGTAAGGACATCCTTACGGTCAAGGATGTGTCCGTCACGGTAGACGGTGTGAAGCTGCTGGATAACATCTATTTCTCCGTCAACAAAACCGATAAAATTGCCTTTGTGGGCGAGAATGAGCTGGCCCAGACCGCTCTGTTCCAGATTCTCATGGGAGAACTGGAGCCGGACGAGGGTTCTGTAAAATGGGGCATCTCCACGGTCCGCAGTTATCTGCCTAAGGACAATTCCGCCTATTTTGACGGCAATAAATCCCAACTGGTGGACTGGCTGCGGCAATATTCCGCCAAGAAAGACGATGTGTATCTCCGGGGCTTTTTGGGACGGATGCTTTTCTCCAACGAAGACGTTTTCAAGAGTGTGGATGTGCTTTCCGGCGGTGAAAAGGTGCGCTGTATGCTCAGCAAAATGATGCTCAGCGGCGCCAATGTGGTGCTTTTGGACCAGCCCACCAACCATCTGGATATGGAATCCATCCAAGCGGTGAACAAAGGTCTGGAGGCCTTTAACGGCGTGGTGCTCCTTGCCTCCCACGACCACGAAATGCTGACATCTACCTGTAACCGGGTTATCGCTTTCCAACCCGACGGCACCATTGTAGACCGCTACGGCACCTATGACGATTATCTGGAATGGGTACAGAAAGGAAATGAAAATGGAAAAAATTCTTGATATTATCACCGGTAAGATGCAGCAGGCCTTTGCCGATGCCGGTTATGACCCGGCCTTTGGCAGAGTCACGGTTTCCAACCGCCCGGACCTGTGCGAATACCAGTGTAACGGCGCCCTTGCCGCCGCCAAGCAATATAAATGCGCCCCCATCGCCATTGCCAACGCCGTGGCAGAAAAGCTGAATGCGCAGGATTTCTCCATGATTGAGGCAGTGATGCCCGGTTTTCTGAACTTGAAGATTTCCGATGGTTTTTTGCAGTCCTATCTGGAGCAGATGCGCACAGAAGAGGACTTTGGCGTTGCGAAAATCGGCGCCGGAAAAACCATTGTGGTGGACTACGGCGGCGCAAACGTTGCAAAGCCCCTGCACATCGGCCATTTGCGTCCTGCCATTATCGGCGAGGCGCTGAAACGGCTTCACAAATTCCTGGGCTACCACACCATCGGTGATATCCACATGGGTGACTGGGGCTTGCAAATGGGCTTAATCATTGCTGAATTACAGGAGCGCCAACCGACACTTCCCTATTTTGATGAAGGTTTCACCGGGGAATATCCCGCAGAAGCCCCCTTTACCCTTTCGGAATTAGAGGAAATTTACCCCACCGCCTCCACCAAAAAGTCTGACCCGGCTTTTGCTGAAAAAGCCCACATTGCCACCTTTGAGCTGCAACAGGGCCGCCGGGGTTACCGGGCGCTGTGGAACCACATTATGCGCATTTCCGTTGCGGATTTGCGGAAGAACTATGACAATCTGGATGTCTACTTTGAGCAATGGCTGGGAGAAAGCGATGCTGACCCCTATATCCCTGCCATGGTGGCAGACATGAAGGAAAGGGGCATCGCCGTTCAATCCGAGGGCGCGTGGGTCATTCCCGTGGCCGAGGAAACGGATAAAAAGGAAGTTCCCCCCTGTATTTTGGTCAAGTCCGACGGTTCCTCCATCTACGCCACCACAGACCTTGCCACCATGGTACAGCGGATGCAGGACTGGGCTCCCGATAAGATGCTCTATGTCACCGACAAGCGGCAGAATCTGCATTTTGAGCAGGTATTCCGGGCCGCCCGGAAAGCAGGCATCGTAAACGAACAAACCCAGCTGGAGCACGTGGGCTTCGGCACCATGAACGGTGCGGACGGCAAGCCCTTTAAGACCCGGGACGGTGGCGTTCTCCGGTTGGAACAGCTGATTTCCGACATGACCGATTTTGTCCGCACCAAGGTAGAGGAAAACAAAATTGTATCTTCTGACGAGGTTGAGGACACTACACGGAAAATCGCCATGGCGGCGCTGAAATACGGCGACCTGTCCAACCAACCCACCAAGGACTACAATTTCGACATGGAGCGCTTTGCCGCCTTCGAGGGCAATACCGGTCCTTACATCCTCTACACCATCGTTCGTATTAAGTCCATTCTTGCCAGATACGGCGCGTGGGAACAGTTGCCTATCCAAGCCCCTGCCAATGCCTATGCCAAGGACTTGATGCTGGCCATCACCAAGTTTGCCCCGGCGATGGAAAACGCGCTGGCCGCCTCTGCGCCCAATTTGGTTTGCGCCTATATTTACGAGCTGGCAGGCTGCGTCAACAAGTTCTACCACGAAACCCGGATTTTAAGCGAGGAAAATGAAGCCTTAAAGGCCGGGTATATTGCTCTGATTGGCCTTGCCAAAAACATTTTGGAAACCTGTATCCATATTCTGGGCTTCTGCGCACCGGAAAAAATGTAACATCTGCAAAAAATCCTGCCGACCCAGATGGGTCGGCAGGATTTTTATTACGAAACCGTTTCCGGAATCTGTGTCTTTTGCGCTTTTCGATCTTTCAGCAGCCAGGGCAGGTAGGCCAGGAAGTACAGCGTTGTGACAACCGCTACCATGACCAGTGTGCGCAGGGCAAAATTGGGCGGTAAAATGTCCAAAATAGAGGGTGTATCCTCCGGCTTTGCCAAGAACAGGTAGTTTGCGCCAGGGCCCAAATAGCGGTTGACACAGAAAGCCACCACCCCCAGCACCGCCAGCCATACCCAAGAACGCACCGCCGATTTGAACGTAGGGCGCAAGCCGTGCACAAAAATCATGTAAAACACCGCCACATAACCCAATGTATGCTGCACCCAGAACTGATAATAGCGGAAGCGGGTCGGGCCGGTGTAGGTAATCACGGTAGGCGTAATCAAGGCAAAGATTGTACCGGAAAAGAGCCAAAAATATACAATGTCAAACAGCTTCTGATTCTTGCCAATCACCATAAAGCTGGCAAGCACCACCGACCAGCCGCAAACCGTAATCGGCAAATGGTCGACGGGATTCGGATTCAGCTCCGGCATGCCCACCAGACGCCAGAAATAGGACATCTCCGAAATAATCAGCGCAAAGGCCATTACATAACGAAAAATCTCATCTTTCTTACTATTGCGCAGTTTCTCCCGAAAGCGCCAAATTAAGAAAATCACGCCGACTGCCAGTAAAATCGGCAGAAAATGCGCCAAAGTGAAATTAGAAAACTCCTCTTCTGTACCGTCACCAAAAAAATATTGGATAAATTCGTGCATATAAAGCTCCTCCATCAATGCCAATTTTGCGCATTTTGTGTGTTGTACAGTTCTGCGTAAATACCGCCCTTTTGAAGCAGCTGCTGGTGCGTGCCGCACTCGGTAATGACACCGTCGGCGATGGAAACAATCCGGTCTGCACCCCGAATGGTAGCCAGCCGGTGGGCAATAATCAAAGTGGTTCTGCCCTGTGCCAAGGTATCAAAGGCCCGCTGAATTTTTGCCTCCGTCACAGAATCCAAGGCAGAGGTAGCCTCGTCCAGAATCAGTATCGGCGGATTTTTCAGAAATATCCGGGCAATGGCCACCCGTTGCTTTTGACCGCCGGAGAGCAAGGTACCCCGTTCCCCCACATAGGTTTCAAAGCCATGGGGCATGGCAAGAATATCTTCGTAAATCTCTGCCTTCTTGGCCGCTTCTATCACTTCCTCCACGGAAGCATCGGGCTTGCCGTAGCGGATATTCTCAAAAATTGTGTCCGCAAACAAAAAGACATCCTGCTGGACAATGCCGATATTTTCATGGATGGATGTTTGGGTGGTTTCCCGAATATCCTGTCCGTCAATGAAAATCTTTCCGGAGGACACATCGTAAAATCGTGGAATGAGCTGGCACAGGGTTGTCTTACCTCCCCCGGAAGGACCCACAATGGCCACCGTTTCCCCGGGCTGTACCGTTAAGCTTACATCCCGGAGTACGTCCAAATCTCCGTCATAGGCAAAGGATACATGCTCAATGGCAATTTCTCCTTTCACATCTGTCAGCGGCTTGGCATCCGGCAAATCCTGTAAGGTAGGCTCGGTGCGCATAAGACTGACAAAGCGGTTTAAGCCTGCAAAACCGTTGGCAAACAGCTCCGAAAAGCCGGAAAGCTTGCGCATAGGGCTGACAAAGGAGGAAATATACAGTGTAAAGGTCAACAGGTCACGGTAATCCATCTTCCCACGCATAACGTAATAGCCGCCGACACCGATAACCACCACGTTCAAACTGCACAAAAAGAACTCCACCGAGCTGTGAAAACGGCCCATAGCCTTATGGAACTCCCGTTTGGAGGTTTTATATATCTCGTTGGCTGCCGTGAACCGGGCATTTTCCACCGGCTCATTGGCAAAGGCCTTAGCGGTGCGAATACCGGAAAGACTGCTTTCAATTTCCTGATTGATATGGCCGGTCTTTTCCTTGGCCGCCACAGAGGCCTTGCTCATACTGCGGCGCATGGTCATAACCACCGCCAAAAACACCGGAATCATCAAACCCACAACCACCGCCAGCTCCCAGCGGATGGTGCACATAACCACCAGTGCACCCACAATTGTCAGGAAAGAGGTCAGCAGGTCCTCCGGGCCGTGGTGGGCAAGCTCCATTAGTTCAAACAGGTCCGTGGTCAGACGGCTCATAAGCTTACCTGTCCGGTTTCGGTCAAAAAAGTCAAAGCTCATTTCCTGCATATGCCGGAACAAATCTGCCCGAATATCCGCTTCTACCCGGATGCCGAAGGTATGTCCGTAATAAGCCACAATATACTGCAAAAAAGCCCGCAGTCCATAAAAAGCCAGAAACGCCACCATAACAATAAAAAATGTTTTATACATTTGATTTGGCAGCATATCATACAGCGCACTGCGGGTCACCAATGGGAACAGCAAATCCACCCCGGCAATACACACCGCACAAAAAATATCTATGGCGAACAATCTCTTATGCCGCATAAAGTAACTCAAAAATATCATAAGCGGAGATTTCCGCTGAAAGTCTTCCCTGTTCATACCCACCCCTCCTAGTTCTTTGTATATTATATAATAAATCCAAAAACTTGCAAGCACCCACATGGACTTTTTCGGTTTTTCTGTTATACTTGTAGGAAAGGGGGCGAAAAAATGGAGATACTATATTCTGATTCCAGTCTTGCGGTCTGTATCAAGCCGGTGGGGATGGACTCTGAAAAAGAGTTACCCCAAGCACTTCGGGACAGCTTGGGCGGACAGATTTTTCCCATTCACCGGCTAGACAAAAATGTGGGCGGTGTGATGGTATATGCCCGAAATAAGACTGCCGCGGCCAGCCTGTCCCAGGCGGTGCAAGCAGGCACCATGGTCAAGGAATATGTGGCCCTCGTTCACGGCGCACCCCCTGAAAATGGGGACTGGACCGACCTTCTTTGGAAGGACAGCCAAAAGAACAAGGTTTTCGTGGTCAAACGGGAGCGAAAGGGTGTGAAACAAGCCCGACTGGAGTACCGGCTGCTTTCCTCCGGCGAAACCAGCCTTGTCCATATTCGGCTCCACACGGGAAGAAGTCACCAGATCCGGGTGCAGTTTTCTTCCCGGGGCTATCCCCTGGTGGGAGACCACAAATACGGCGCCCGGGATGAGGTTTCTGCCCCCATGCTGTTTTCCTGCCGCATTTCCTTCCCCTATCAAGGAGAAAACAAGGTCTTTGCATATTATCCCCCTTGGGCAAAATGAAAAAGAGCGGACTTTCGTCCGCTCTTTTACAATTTCTTCGCCGTCATTTAATCGGAACGGTCTTTCCGTCCTCTAAGCAAACCACTTCTGTGGCAGGAATATCTTTATACCAGTAATAAGGATAATATTTGCTACTCTCAAACGTAATCGCATTCCACTGCTCCACAGTACCTTCATATTTTATGTCGCTCAAGCTGCTGCAAGCAGAAAATGCAGCATTACTAATGCGGGTAACACTGGCCGGAATCGTGATGCTGGTCAGACTACTGCAACGATCGAATGCTCCACCAATACTAGTGACGCTATTCGGAATGGTGATGCTGGTCAGACTACTGCAACCGACGAATGCTGCACCAATACTAGTGACGCCATTGGAAATGGTGATGCTGGTCAAGCTGCTGCAACCGCTAAATGCTTCAAGACCAATACTGGTGACGCTATTCGGAATGATGACACTTGTCAGGTTGCTGCATCCAGAGAATGCAAACTCGCCAATGGTTGTTACACTGTCCGGTATGGTGACGCTGGTCAGCCTGCTATAAGTATAGAATGCCAATCCCTTAATAGCTGTGACACCGTCTGGGATAACCAAATCAGTTACTAATTGACCATTCAGATATAGATTTTCGGCAACGGTTAGCGGGTTACTGCTTCTGGCATCTAATGCGAATTCAATATTGCACCATGCGGCAATATCCTCAATATAAACGGCACTCAAGCTGCTGCAATCTCTAAATGCATTATAACCAATGCTAGTTACACTGTCCGGAATGGTGATGCTAGTCAAACTGCTACATCCAAAGAATGCAATCGCGCCAATGCTTGTTACACTGTCCGGAATGGTGATGCTGGTCAGACTACTGCAACCGGCGAATGCTCCACCATTTAAACTAGTGACGCTATTCGGAATGGTGATGCTGGTTATGCCGGTGCAGTCAGCAAAAGCCCTATTCCCAATCGCTGTGACCGTATAGCCATCATACTTAGCAGGAATCACAATTTCTGTATCCTTGCAGCCACCGATTCCCACCACAGTGCAGGTTTTTCCATCGGCGTTAATTTCATATTTTAGGCCATGCACGTCACCAGTCGCCGGGATGACTTTCTGCTCCACAAGCACCACGCCGCAGACAGAGCATTTCTTACCTTCGCTCAAGCCATCTTTCGTTGCGGTAGGTGCCTTTCCCGGAATGATCACCTCTGTATGTCCGACCGCACTACCTTCCGTTGCACCGCAGGTCTTGCAGGTCTTGGGCGCTGTGCAGGTTGCCCCATTCCAGCTGTGTCCCTTTGCACTACCCTCGGTTGCGCCGCACCTTGAGCAGGTCTTAAGCTCAGTGCAGGTGGCATCCTTCCAGCTATGGCCCAGCGCCTTGCCCTCGGTTGCACCACAGGTCTTGCAGGTCTTTGGCGCTGTGCAGGTTGCTGCATTCCAGCTGTGTCCCTTTGCACTGCCTTCAGTTGCACCGCATTTAGAACAAGTTTTAGGGGCAGTGCAGGTCGCTGCCTTGTATGTATGGCTACACTTTGTTGGTGTTGTAGACCCTTCCGTGGGCGCAGTGGTAGGTTCTTCCGTAGGCGCAGTGGTGGGTTCTTCCGTAGGCGCAGTCGTGGGTTCTCCCGTAGGCGCAGTCGTGGGTTCTCCCGTAGGCGTAGCGGTAGGTTGGGTTACCTTGGTGCTGGGGTCTGTGCTTTGAGTTTTCTCCTCGCCACAGGCAACCAAAGAAAGCAGCATGACAAAGCACAAGAAAAATGCCAATCGTTTCTTCATCGCAAACTCCTTCTTTCTGAAAAAAGTGCGCAACCGAAGCTACGCGCCAGAAAACGTAGCGTTACGTGTCATAATTATACTACCATATCGGCTGTGAAAATACAAGATTTATTGAAAATTTTATTAACTTCATACTTATTTAAAAATTATTGACTTATTTTTTTAATATTCCCCCGATATAATAACCATGTAACATATGAATCTATGTTTACTTTTTCATTTTTTCCTTCCTCTTTCCTATAGGACATCCCGGTATCGTCTGGTCAACGATACCGGGTTTTCCTTTTTCTTGCACCTTCCATTGCACTTCCCCCTGCCTCTATTGACTTTGATTATGAAGTTTAATATAATTATTTGGCATAATTGTGCTTTTAGAAACAGCAAAATTCTCAAAAATAGCTATTGGAGGTGATGCTATGTTTATTAACGTTTTGGATCACGGCGTAAAGCCGGACGGCGTATTTGATAATACAGCCTTGGTGCAGTGTCTGATTGATGACCTGCAGCCAAACGGCGGCACAATCTATTTCCCCGCGGGAATCTATGTCCTTGGCTCCATTGAGCTTCGTTCCAACACCACAATCTATCTTGAGGCCGGCGCTGTTGTTTCGGCAAGCGGCGACTACGAAAAATATCCTGTCATCGGAGAAGATCTGGTGCCCGGATTTACCAGAGGTACCCGTCGGGGTATCTTCTTCGCCGTTGGCGCTGAAAACATCTGCATCAAGGGCGAAGGTACTGTGGACGGAAACGGTGAAAATTGGTGGCACAAAGGCGAAAGCGATACCAAAAGACCCCGTACCATCCAGTTTATTAACTGCAACGTGGTAAATATCAAGGATATTAAGATTAAAAATTCCCCTTGCTGGACAGTTAATCCCATTTGCTGCGAAAACGTCTGCATTGATAATATTTCCATCAGCAATCCCTATAAAGCACCCAACACAGACGGCATCAATCCGGAAAGCTGCAAGGATGTACGCATTGCAAACTGTTACGTAAATGTTGGCGACGACTGCTTAACCATCAAATCCGGATTGGAAAGCGATCTTTTACAAAAGCAAAAGGCCTGCGAGAATATCACTGTCACCAATTGCGTTTTCGCTCACGGCCACGGCGGTGTTGTGATCGGCAGCGAAATGTCCGGCGGTGTAAAGAATGTCACCGTCAGCAACTGCATCTTCCAAAACACCGACAGAGGCATCCGGATCAAGACCCGCAGAAAGCGCGGCGGCATCGTAGAGGATATCATTGTGAATAATGTTATTATGGACAATGTAATCGCCGGTATTACCGCAAACGGATACTATAACTGTAATGCAGACCCCAATGATACTTCTCTATTCCTGGAAGAACCTGCTCCCATTCGGGAAGACACCCCCATGATCCGGAATTTCATTCTGTCGAATATTATCATGAAAAATGTTCGGGGCGCAGGCATCTATTTTAACGGCCTGAGCGAAGCCCCTGTTTCCAACATCAAACTCTCTAACGTAGATATTTCCATGACCCCGGACGGAAAGCAGTATTACAGCGTCATGGCGCCCAACATCCGGTTTTCCGATGGTGAAGGCATCTATTTGAAGAATGTCCGGGATATCACCATCACGGATGTGAGCATTAAGAACGCAAGCGAAGATTATATCATTCAAAAAGCAGAAAATACATATATCAACAATCAAAAGTTTGATGCATAAGCACACGTGCTGTACTAATTATTGAGTAGGCGCCAAAACAAACATGAAATCGTGCCGGAGCTTCCGCTCCGGCACATTTTTTATGAGCTCGCCGTCTATAGGGCAAGGGTATGCGACATCAGCCGCACCACCGCTTACAAATACAAAGCCCTTTTGGAAGGGTAAATAGAACAACATCCCATTGGTTAGACGGGTATAACATCGTACTTACCTAACGAATGGGATGTAGTTTGTTTGTTGTTTTTTTATCTATTTTTGTTCCCCTTTTGGTATTGTGCGTTATTACCTTTTCGGTTTGGGGTGGTGTTTTCCTTTATGTCCGCCAACAAATGAGCAATCACCGTAAGCATACGGAAAAAGCAATATACAACGCTTGTACCTATTGCGACATACAGGAAAACTAAAAAACTTTCAAGTTGAACAGCCAATACTATTCCGCGGATAAGTGCTAACATCGACAGAATGGTGATGTAGACATTGATAGTTCCCGCAACATCAAATGAAGAATTTTCATAATCCAAGTTCTTTTTGGAGGTTTCCACTCTGGGCGAAATGTCCTTCGGGGGTGTAGGAGCTGTCCGGGGCATCTCAACAGTATCCTCATCAAAGAGTTCTTGGTTGATTATTTCTCCACACTCATAGCATAAGTTAGTTTGTATTTCTTCTTCTGTTAGAACCTTGCCACAACTCTTGCATTTCATAGTCTTTCTCCCTCTCTTTGTAAAATAAAAAAGTGCGTAGCCGAGGCTACGCACGAAAAACGCATAGCCCCATTGCTGCGACACAATCATTCGACGACCCCAAAGGATGCCAAATTAAGGGTGCGTTTTTACCAAAGTAAAAACACATCCTTTGTATCGTCGCAAATGTATGATTGTGTCGCAGGGATATGATACCATACCTGTCCCGAAAATTCAATAGAAATTAGGAACTTCTGCCTTTTCTCTTCCCTTTTGGTATGTTATACTAACAGAAAACCGCAAAGGATTGGGACGGTATGGCAGATCTATAGAAACGGGGATTGCGTCAAACTGTTCAGGGAAGTAGATTTTTGAACGCATTTGTAGACCGCATCCTTTCGTGTAAAATGGCGAAAAAGGACTCGGTCTGATTCAAAGCACAAAAACAAGAAAAACCCCTGAAACTCTAAGAGTTTCAGGGGTTTGGGTGTTTCGAACTTAATGACACGAATGAAATTGTGCCTGAAAACTTAGATTCTTATCCGATAACAATCAGATTTCTAATGTATTAGCATATTCTTGTAATATGTGATTTATTTGTTCTTCGTTTTCATAAAAAACATCATCGCATTGTTCTAAAACTTCTTCTGCTTTTTCATCATCTTCTTTTTCTTCTAATATCAAATGTGCCTCATATGCTTTTTGAAGATTCTCTCTTAAAAGCGGTGTAAGAATTTCTTCCAAAGCAGACATTTCTTTTTTCAAATCACTTACATTATCTACATTGCAAAAATACTGACTATGACCACCGTTATTAATTTCACTTTGATAGGTCATTAGTTCAGTATAAGGTGATTTTGTTTTTTCTTCTGTCCACAATTCCCACATCTTATTCCATTTAAGTTGTTCTTCTGTCAATTCAACTTTCTTTTTCTTAAATATATCAAACAAACCCATAAAATCAACTCCTTGGGTATATTATAACATAAAAGCGGCAAAGCTGCAATACTTCTTCACTATTCACTATTACTTCTTACTTTCCAAAAATCCCGTTCTCATATTTTTAGTGAAAAGTGAAGAGTGAAGAGGTAATAAGTAAAAATCCCGCCCACTTTCGTGAACGGGATTTTTGGGACCGACACTCAAAATGGAACCGGTCTAAAAGCTTGATTTTCTTTAATTTAAATTAAATGATATTTATCTTTTCCTACAAAAGGTATTATATCAGTCTTTTCTTTGCAAAAAGGAATAATTTTACTTACCGCTTCTGAATAATCGTTTCCAATAACAAAAGTCCTAATCATTTTACCTTTTAGTTTTTTCTTGCAATCGTTTTTCATTGGACACTCATGCTCAGAAAAATACAAATAATATGTATTACCCTCAAATCGAGTTTGACCGCAATAAGATAATCCCCAATCTTTAATATCAGTCCATTTTACAAATGTCTTATGAAGCCAAGACTTGCATAAAACACCATCGTTATTTATTGTAATCTGTTTACTGTTAGTTGCAAAGGCAAAAATTCCCATACTAAGCACAATTAATATCCAAACGCAAACAAAAATCAAGCCAAAGACATATGCAAAAGTGTAGTTTTCTTCAAATGGTAATAGACCAAATACTAATCGAATACCTGTAATGGCCATTATTATAGTAACAACACCTATTCCTAAAAAGGTTGTATTTCGCTTAATGATTATCTGATTTTTAGATTGTGAAAGTTCGAACATATCATCACCGCCTTGGGTGTATTTTAGCATAAAAGCGGTAAAGGCGCAATAATTATTACCTCTTACCTATTACTTATTACTTCCCAAAAATCCAGTGTGAATTTTATTTTGAGGTAAGAGTGAAGAGGTAAGAAGTAATAAGTAAAATCCCGCCCACCTTCGTGAACGGGATTTTTGGAGCTGCTAGCCAGATTTGAACTGGCGACCTCATCCTTACCAAGGATGCGCTCTACCGGCTGAGCTATAGCAGCATTTATCACACAGCTTTGCCATTATATAACATAGGGTGTCAAATGTCAAGCATTTTTTTGAATTTTGTTTGGCCTCCCACAGGTATTTAGATGCCTGCCGCAAAGCATTGCGGCAGGCATCTTTTTCCTATTTCACTGGAATTAAACCAGCTCAATCACAGCCATCTCGGCAGCGTCACCGCGACGGGCACCGGTACGGGTTACACGGGTATAACCGCCGTTGCGCTCAGCGTACTTGGGAGCGATCTCCTTGAACAGCTTGTTGGCAACATCTTCCTTTGTGATAAATGCCAAAGCGCGGCGGTAGTTTGCCAAACCGCTCTTCTTGCCCAGGGTAATCATCTTCTCAACCACAGGCTGAACTTCCTTTGCGCGGTAAAAAGTAGTCTCAATCTTGCCGTTCTCCAGCAGATCGGTCACCAGTTGACGCAGGAGAGCCTTTCTCTGTGTGCTGGTTTTGCCCAGCTTACGAGTTCCGAACATGAACATTTCCTCCTTCTTAAAAGGTTGACTTAGTTGTTGCTGCCAGAATCTTCGCTGGCCAGGGAAAGACCCATCATCTCCAGCTTCTTCTGTACCTCATCCAGAGACTTCTTACCCATATTACGTACCTTCATCATATCTTCGCCGGTCTTATTGATCAGATCAGCAACAGTATTGATGTTTGCACGCTTCAAGCAGTTGAAGCTCCGGACAGACAGATCCAACTCATCAATCGTCATGGCGAGTTTCGCATCGGGTCGTTCAGAAATCTTTTCAACGACAGTAGAACCGGCGCTGACAGTGTCAGAAAGGTTCGTAAATACCGTCAGATGATCAGACAGAATCTTCGCGCCCAAAGAAACTGCGTCCTTTGCGGAAATCGTGGAATCTGTCCAGACCTCAAGGGTCAGCTTATCGAAATCGGTCTTATCGCCGACTCGAGTGGGCTCCACTGTATAATTCACCTTTTTTACAGGAGAATAAATGGAGTCAATGGGAATCACACCAATCACCGTCTGGGCAGTCTTGTTCCGATCAGAGGAGACATAACCGCGGCCCTGGGACAATGTAATTTCCATGTTAAAAGTGGCATCGGGCCCCAGCGTGCAAATGTGCAGCTCGGGGTTCAAAATCTCGACCTCACCGTCGGCCTTGATATCACCGGCAGTCACTTCACAGGGGCCGACTGCATCGATATACACAGTCTTGATACCCTGACTGTGAAGCTTCACAATCATACGCTTCACATTCAGTACAATCTCCGTCACATCCTCTTTAATTCCGGGGATGGTGGAAAATTCGTGCTGTACGCCGGCAATCTTCACGGAGGTGGCAGCGTAGCCGGGCAAGCTGCTAAGCATAATGCGCCGCAGAGAGTTGCCCAAAGTCATGCCATAACCGCGCTCCAGAGGTTCTACCACAAACTTGCCGTAGGAGATATCCTCTGCAGAATCCAAACAGGTGATGCGAGGCTTTTCAATTTCTACCATGAATAAAAGCCCTCCTTCTCAAGAGTATGGGGTGTAGAATGCACCCCACAATTGACAATACGAACAAACAGGGGTTCTATTACTTGGAGTACAACTCGACGATCAGGTGCACTGCAATGTCGAAGTCGATATCCGCCTTGGTAGGCATAGCAACGACCTTGCCCTGGAGGGTGTTCTTATCCCGATCCAGCCACTTGGGAGCAGCAACAAAAGCGTCATCTTCCTTCAGCTTCTTAAAGAAAGCATTGGAAGCGCTCTTTTCGGAAACAGCAATCACATCGCCCACCTTAAACAGGTAGCTGGGGATGTTAACGCGGTTGCCATTGACCGTAAAATGACCGTGGTTAACCAGCTGGCGAGCCTGACGGCGGGAGTTGGCAAAGCCCAGACGGTATACCACATTATCCAGACGGCGCTCCACGTAGGTCAGCAGCACCTCACCGGTGTTGCCCTCAGCGCGAGCAGCCTTCTCGTAGTAATTCCGGAACTGCTTTTCCTGAATACCGTAAACAAACTTAACCTTCTGCTTCTCGGTCAGCTGAGTAGCATACTCAGACTTCTTTGCTCTTCTCTGTCCGCGGGGATTCTTGTTGGAAGTCTTAGAATAACCCATTGCGGCAGGAGAAACACCCAGCGTTCTGCAACGCTTCAACACGGGCTGCATATTTTTAGCCATAACGCAAAATTCCTCCTATTGCTTATTAGACACGACGTCTCTTGGGAGGACGGCAACCATTGTGGGGAATGGGAGTCACGTCCTTAATCATAACGACTTCCAGACCTGCAGTCTGCAGGGCCCGGATCGCAGCTTCACGTCCCTGACCGGGGCCCTTAACATAGACCTCGACGGACTTCAGACCGCAGCTGTCGATGGCAGCCTTGGCAGCAGTCTCGGCTGCAGTTTGGGCAGCGAAGGGAGTGGATTTCCGGGAACCACGGAAGCCCAGGCCGCCGGAAGAAGCCCAGGACAGGGCGTTGCCTTCCAGGTCGGTGATGGTGACCATGGTATTGTTGAAAGAGGAACGGATATGTGCCGCACCCTTTTCTACATTTTTGCGTTCGCGACGACGCTTAACGACTTTCTTTGTAGCTTTAGCCATTGTACATATCCCTCCTTACTTCTTCTTATTGGCAATGGTCTTCTTGGGACCCTTGCGGGTACGAGCATTGGTCTTGGTTCTCTGACCGCGAACAGGCAGACCGCGACGGTGACGCAGGCCGCGATAGCACCCGATTTCGCTGAGCCGCTTGATATTCATAGCGTTCTCACGGCGCAAATCACCCTCGATGGTGTAGTTATGCTCAATTGCATCACGCAGCTGAGCTTCCTGTTCTTCTGTCAGATCCTTCACCCGGGTATCGGGGTTGATACCGGTGGTCTCCAGGACCTTAGCGGCACGGGCGGGGCCGATGCCGTAGATATAAGTCAGCGCTACTTCGATCCGCTTGTCGCGGGGAAGGTCAATACCAGAAATACGTGCCATATTCTTTCAGCACCTCCTATTAGCCTTGTCTCTGTTTGTGCTTGGGGTTTTCGCAAATTACCATTACGCGACCCTTGCGCTTAATGATTTTACATTTTTCGCACATGGGTTTAACGGACGGTCTTACTTTCATACTGTTTAACCTCCATATGAGAAATGAATCTCGTTTGATTACTTACTTCTCCAAGTGATTCGGCCTTGGGTCAAATCATAAGGAGACATTTGAACGGTTACCTTGTCACCGGGCAAGATCTTAATAAAGTTCATTCTAAGCTTGCCGGAAATGTGTGCCAAAATGGTGTGACCGTTGCCAATGTCAACAGTGAACATCGCATTCGGCAGTGCATCGACTACGATGCCCTCAATCTCGATTACGTCGTCTTTTGCCAAGTTATTAACCTCCTAGGTTGTTCGCTTGCATTTCCTGGCTTAAATAGGCCAAGTCTCTTCGTAATTCGCTGTTGAGCACTTTGTCGCCGCGCCTGAGTTTTTCGGCGACTCTCGTCTCAGAGCGAAGGACCTTTTGTATGTGCTTACGCTTTTTACGCTTGGGCTTTTCCAGAGTACGGTCCTTTCCATTTGCCAAGGTCAAATATGCCGGGTCTGTTTCAATGACATACAACAGCTTCCCTTGATCCCGGCCGGCTGTGGAAATCACCACATCCGCAATGTGAATATCCGATAATCGTTCTGGGTCCATAACTAAAGTCCTTCTGTGACGGTGAGTATTTCCGGCTCCCCGTCGGTGATGAGTACAGTATTTTCATAGTGGGCCGAAAGCTTCCCATCGGCAGTCACCGTTGTCCATCCGTCCTTAAGCACGCGAACGTCATAAGCGCCCTCGTTTACCATCGGCTCGATGGCCAGTGTCATACCGGGAATCAATCTGGGTCCACGTGCAGGAGGACCGAAATTCGGAACTTCCGGCTCCTCATGCAGCTGTGCGCCTACGCCGTGACCTACGAAAGAACGCACAACCGAATAACCGTTAGACTCCACATACGTCTGTATGGCGTGGGAGATATCGGACACTCTGTGTCCACGCTTCGCGAAGCGAATACCCTCAAAGAAGCTTTGCTTCGTGACAGCAATCAGCTTTTGGGCTTCGGTGCTAATGGCACCGCAGGCAAAGGTAGCTGCGCAATCGCCATGAAATCCCTGATAGTAAGCACCCACATCTACAGAAACGATGTCCCCTTCCTTCAGGACGTAACCGCCCGGAATTCCGTGAATGACACAGTTGTTTACGGAAATGCATGCGCTTGCGGGGAAGCCGTGATAATTCAGGAACGACGGTTTCGCGCCCTGAGCCACGATGAAATCGTGAACAGCTTTGTCGATTTGCTTGGTGGATACGCCGGGTCTTACCATTTCCCCTGCCAAAGCACGGGCTGCCGCGGTAATTTTACAGGCCTGCCGCATCAATCCAAGCTCTCGTTCATTTTTGATTGCTATCATACGTTTGCCCCAATTGCCTTTAGAATGTCCCGATTGGCGCCGTCAATGGATTGGTTGCCATTGACAATCCGAAGTTTTCCCCGGGACTGATAGAAGTCTTTCAGTACCTCTGTCAGCTCATGGTAAACCTCTAAGCGATGCCGCACCGTTTCCACTGCATCATCCTTACGGATAATCAGCTCTGCGCCGCAGGAATCGCAAACGCCCTCGGTCTTGGGGGGATTGGCGAGAATGTGATAGCTGGCCCCGCATTTGCTGCAGACCCGCCGGCCGGTCATCCGACCTTCAATCACACTGTCGTCAATTTCCATAGAAACCACATGGTCGATATTTACGCCTCTTGCCTCCAGGGCTTCTGCCTGTGCCAGTGTACGGGGTACACCGTCGAGGATAAAACCGTTTTTGCAATCGGGCTGGGAGACCCGCTCCGCGACGATATCCAAAATGATACCGTCGGGAACGAGAGAACCCTCTTCCATGATTTTCTTAACTTGCTGCCCCAGTGCAGAGCCATTTGCCATGGCCTCCCGGAGCATATTCCCGGTAGAAATGGCGGGGATGGAGAGCTGTGAAACCAGCAGCTCTGCTTGTGTCCCCTTTCCGGCGCCGGGTGCGCCCAGTAGGATTAAATTCATCCTGCCCGTCCTCCTGTTAATCCAGGAAGCCCTTGTAGTGCCGCATAAGCATCTGTGCTTCCAAAGCCTTCACAGTTTCCAGCGCAACGCTGACAACGATGATGACGGAAGTACCGCCGATGGCCAGGTACTGAACAGAGGGCACCAGATTTCCGGCAACGATGGGAAGCAATGCCACAATACCCAAGTAGATAGAGCCAAAAACAATAATCTTGCTAATGACCTTCTTAATGAAATCTGCAGTGGGCTTGCCGGGACGGAAGCCGGGAACGAATCCACCGTTCTTCTTCATGTTGTTGGCGATTTCTACGGGATCATACTGAATGGAAGCGTAGAACCAGCCGAAGAAGAAAATCAGCAGGAAGTAGCACACAGCATATGCCCAGCTATTGGCGCTGAACAGGTTGTCATACCACCAGTTGCCTTCACCTACGCCAATGAATGCGCACACGGTTGCCGGCAGGGAGGTAATGGACTGTGCGAAGATGACCGGCATAACGCCGCTCATTGCTACCTTGATGGGAAGATTGGTGTTTTGACCGCCGTAAACCTTCCGTCCAACCACGCGCTTGGCGTATTGGACAGGAATCCGGCGTTCCGCATCGTTGACCAACACAATCAGCAAAATCAGTGCAGCCATACCCAGAACAATCAGGATGATCAGCCACCACTGCATAGCAATCAGGGTATTGACCATGGCAGGAATCCGGCAGATAATATTGGCAAACAGAATCATGGAGATACCATTGCCGATACCGTGCTCGGTAATCTGCTCACCCAGCCACATAACAATGGTAGAACCGGCAGTAAAGGTCAGGATAATGACGATTGCCGCCATGACACCTTCGTTGGTCAAAATGCCGCCGTTGTTCTTGAGCATCATGTAGTAAGCCCAGCCCATCAGCAGGCCGAGGCCCACGGTGGTATAACGGCTGATTTGCTGAATCTTCTTTTTACCTTCCTCGCCGCCTTCCTTGCTCAGCCGCTCCAGAGCGGGAATTGCAACGGTCAGAAGCTGGACGATAATGGAAGAGTTGATGTAGGGCTGGATGCCCAATGCCAGAATGGTCGCCGTAGAAAAGGCAGAACCGGACATAGCATTGTACAGCCCAAGAATCGTGTTGGAAAGCACACTGTCAAAGTAGTGTCCCAGAGCATGCACATCAATGTAAGGAACCGGAATCACGTTGCCGATTCGATACAGGAGCATGATCAGGATTGTGAAAATCAGCTTTTTACGCAGCTCGGGAATTCCCCATGCATTACGAAGCGTCTTAAACACTTAAACCACCTCGGTCTTTCCGCCTGCCTGCTCGATTTTTTCCTTTGCAGACTCAGAGAAAGCCGCTGCCTTAACAGTGAGTTTCTTGGTCAGGTTGCCGTTGGACAGCACCTTCAGACCGTAGGGGCAGCTATTGAGGATGCCCTTTTCAATCAGTGCAGCGGCATCTACCACAGCACCATCCTCAAACCGGTTCAAAACAGCCACATTTACAGCCGTTAAGGGCTTAGCAAAAATGTTGTTAAAGCCACGCTTGGGGATACGGCGAACCAGAGGCATCTGACCGCCTTCAAATCCGACACGGACCTTGCCGCCGGAACGGGCCTTCTGACCCTTGTGACCACGGCCGCCGGTCTTACCGTTGCCGGAACCGATGCCGCGACCCTTACGCTTACCTACCTGGGTAGAGCCAGCGACGGGAGAAAGTTCATGAAGCTTCATTTCTTCTCCTCCTTATTCTACTTCAGTGACCTGCAGCAGATAGCCAATCTTGGCAATCTTGCCGCGGGTTTGGGTGTTGTCCGGCTGGATGGTAACCTGGCCAATCTTGCGAAG
>JAZNIX010000035.1:0-20881 GCA_045577715.1 Faecousia sp. | reverse complement strand
TCCTCGCGGGCGTACCAGCGGGAATCCCAATCCTTGATAACGCCTACCCGCAGTCCATGGGGATTAACTTTCTGTCCCATAGCTACCTCCTGATTAAGCCTTCTCGCTCACACCGATGGTGATGTGAGTGGTTCTCTTATTGATCCGAACGAAACCACGGCGGGATGCGATACGGCCGCGCTTGAGAATGGGGCCGGGGTTTGCAATCACAGTGGAAACGTACAGATTGTCAGCGTTCATGCCGTTGTTATGCTCGGCGTTAGCCACAGCGCTCTTGAGCAGCTTGAGCATAGGCTCGCAGGCTGCCTTGGAGGTCTGCATCAGGTACGCGGTAGCGGTCTTGGTGTCCTTGCCCCGAATCATGTCGCAAACCAGCTTGACCTTACGGGGAGACATCCGGACAAATTTAACATGTGCAAATGCTTCCATTTTCGTACCTCCTTACTTGGAATTGGCGGTCTTGCTGCCGGAGTGACCGCGGAAATAACGGGTGGGAACGAACTCACCCAGCTTGTGGCCGACCATATCCTCGGTGATATAGACGGGAACGTGCTTGCGGCCGTCGTGGACAGCGATGGTGTGACCGACAAAGGAGGGGAAGATGGTGGAAGCTCTGGACCAGGTCTTCAGAACCTTCTTTTCACCGGCCTTATTCAGTTCCTCCACACGCTTATACAGCTCAGGAGCTACGAAAGGGCCCTTTTTGATACTTCTGCTCATTTCATTTCCTCCTTACTTGCTGTTTCTGCGCTTGACGATGAACTTGTTGGTACGAGCCTTCGTCTTACGAGTCTTATAACCCAGAGCAGGCTTGCCCCAGGGAGTCACAGGACCGGGACGGCCGATGGGGCTGCGGCCCTCACCACCACCGTGGGGGTGGTCATTGGGGTTCATAACAGAACCGCGGACGGTGGGACGGATACCCATGTGACGGGTACGGCCAGCCTTACCGATGTGAATGTTCTCATGATCCAAGTTGCCCACCTGACCGATGCAGGCAGTGCAGTTGGTCCGGATATAGCGAACTTCGCCGGAGGGCAGTCTTACCTGTGCCAGCTCGCCTTCCTTTGCCATCAGCTGAGCAGCGGTACCGGCAGAGCGGACCAGCTGTGCACCGTGGCCGGGCTGCAGCTCAACATTGTGAATCACAGTACCCACAGGAATGTTGGCAATGGGCAGGCAGTTGCCGGGTTTGATATCCGCAGTGGCGGAGGAAACAACCTGATCACCGGCCTTCAGGCCGTTGGGTGCCAGGATGTAGCTGAGTGTGCCGTCCTCATACTTGATGAGCGCGATGTTTGCGGACCGGTTGGGATCGTACTCCAGGCGCTCAACAGTGGCTGTCATGTCCAGCTTCTGCCGCTTGAAGTCGATAATACGGTACTTCCGCTTGTTGCCGCCGCCACGATGGCGAACGGTGATGTGACCGTAGCTGTTGCGACCTGCGTTCTTCTTGAGGGTCTCAACCAGGCTACGCTCAGGTTTTGCCTTCTTATCCACACCGTCAAAGCCAGAAACAGTCATGTTACGGCGCGCAGGGGTGTAAGGCTTAAAAGTTTTAATAGCCATTTTGCGTTTACTCCTTTATTGAGATGGATTAGACCATACCCTCGAAGAACTCGATGGTCTTAGAATCAGCAGTCAGGGTGACGATTGCCTTCTTGTAGGCAGCCCGGCGGCCGGCGGGATAAGAGCCGGTGCGCTTTACCTTGCCCTGCATACGGACAGTGTTAATCTTGGCAACCTTCACGCCGAAAACTTCCTCGACAGCAGCCTTGATTTCAGTCTTGTTGGAGTTGATGTCTACCTCGAACACATACTTCTTGGAAGCCACATCCTCCATGGATTGCTCGGTAATTACCGGGCGCTTGATGATATCGTAAACGTTCTTCATTATGCGAATACCTCCACGATCTTCTCCAGCGCAGCCTTGTCCACAACCAACTTGTTGGCATTTACGATGTCGTAAACGTTAATCAGGTTGGCGAAGGTGACCTGACAGCCGGGGATATTGCGGCCGGACTTGACCACATTCTGGTCAGCGGCAGCAGTGACCACCAGAGGCTTCTTCTCGGCGCCAACGGCAGCCAGGAAGGCAGCGAACTCCTTGGTCTTGGGGGACTCCATCTGGATGGAATCGATGACCACCACGCAGGATGCTGCAGCCTTTGCGCTGAGCGCAGACTTCAGAGCCAGGCGCTTGGCCTTCTTGTTCAGGGTGTAGCTGTAATCCCGGGGCTTGGGAGCGAACACGATGCCGCCGTGAGTCCACTGAGGAGCACGGGTGCTGCCCTGACGGGCGCGGCCGGTGCCCTTCTGCCGCCAAGGCTTACGGCCACCGCCGGAAACCTCAGCCCGGGTCAGAGCGGACTGTGTGCCCTGGCGCTTGTTGGCCAGATGATTCTTAACGGAATCATGGACAACGGCGTTGTTGGGCTCAATGCCAAACAGAGCTTCGGGCAGTTCGATCTCGCCAACCACGTTGCCGGACATATTGTAAACATTTGTCTTAAGCATGATTTAAGATCTCCTTTCCTTAGCCTCTTGCGGAAGCCTTCTGGGGATTTCTGCCGGAAGCCTTCTGCGGGTTCTTGCTGATGTCTGCACCAGCCTGCTTTACCTTGTTGTTCTTTACGGTGTTGTGCAGGTATACCAGACCGCCCTTGGGGCCGGGGATGGCGCCGCGGATAACGATCATGTTCAGCTCCGCATCCACCTTCACAACTTCCAGGTTCTGAACAGTGACCTGCTCATTACCCATCTGGCCGGCGCCAATCTTACCCTTGAAGATACGGGCGGCGTCCAGAGCGCCCATGGAACCTGCGTGACGGTGAACAGGGCCACCGCCGTGGGTCATGTCCACGCGGCCTGCGTGGTAGCGCTTTACAACACCCTGGTAGCCATGGCCCTTGCTGATACCGGTAACATCGATCATGTCGCCTGCGGCAAAGGTGTCAGCCTTAACAACGTCGCCCACATTCATGTTGGCAGCGTCATCCAGCTTGAACTCCTTCAGGTGTTTCTTTGCCTCAACGCCAGCCTTCTTCAGATGGCCAGCCTCGGGCTTGGTCAGCTTGGACTCCTTGATATCCTCAAAGCCCAGCTGGACGGCTACGTAGCCGTCGGTTTCGACGGTCTTCTTTTGAGTCACGGTGCAGGGGCCTGCTTCCACAACGGTAACAGGAATGACCTTGCCGCTCTCATCGAAGATCTGGGTCATGCCCACTTTTTTGCCGATGATTGCTTTCTTCATTTGGTTTTACTCCTTTTTTAGGTTATTGGTTGACGGCCCATTGGGAGGCTCGCCAACGTGACCCGTGCCCGGTGCTTTTCAGTGCGGGCAGCGGTGAATTCCTATATTATAATGTATAGGAATTACAGCTTTATCTCAATTTCAACACCAGCGGGAAGATCCAGGCTCATGAGGGCCTCAACGGTCTTCTGGTTGGGGTTGAGAATATCGATCAGTCTCTTGTGGGTTCTGCGCTCGAACTGCTCACGGCTGTCCTTGTACTTATGCACAGCGCGAAGGATGGTGATAACTTCCTTCTTGGTGGGCAGCGGGATGGGGCCGGAAACGGCAGCGCCGTTACGCTTTGCGGTTTCCACGATCTTTGCCGCGCTGGAGTCGATCAGCTGATGATCGTAAGCCTTCAGCCGGATGCGGATCATTTCCTGGTTTGCCATGTTTGTTTTCCTCCTTGAATGTAACGTACTCAGTTTACTTGGTGCCTGGGTACGGTCGAACTTTCCTGTCCGCGCCGCCGTGCGTATCATTCTGAGCCAAGAAAAATGGCCGACGCAAGCCGACCCTTTCCTCTGCCGCAGCGATATACGCAAGCACAAACAGAAGCAGTTCAGCCGCCCGATGACCGGACATACTCCGCGGAAGTTACCGTTTTTTAGACGCAATCTCCCGCATCATCGCAGTGCACGCACAGAATGTCCCTACACGCGCCCGATTATGATATCACTACTGGCTCTGTTTGTCAAGGATTATTTTATAAAAAATCCATAAAAAATCCCTATTTTTTTATTCTTCGTCCAGTTTTCGCTCCGGCAGGTCTGGACACTCCTTCATCATCATATCCCAAGCCTGCTTCAGTGTCCTCCGGCGCAAGGCTTTGTCGACTTTTGACAGGCTGAACCAAATAAATTCTGTATCGGGATATATCTGCCGCCACCGGGTCATCACCAGCGTGAGCAGGTCCGATAACTGACCGGCATCCATTTGCTCAACGGCATCGCACAGTTCTTTTCCCAGATATTTCTCCTGCATGCATCTTTTTACATCCGTAATTTCGTTTTCCATATTATTAACCCCCTTTTTCTTTATTTTAACATACTTCCATAAGTATATTCTAGCCGTAAAATTGCACAAATATACTTATGGAATTATGTGTTTTAACAACCATTTCCGTTAAAATATTTATACTTACTCAAGTATATAACTGTTTGTAATTAGGGGGTGACGGCAAATGAAATATTCTGATGCGCAAAAAGAGGCAACCGCTCGCTATAATAAAAAAGCATACGACAGAATCGATGTTATCGCGAAAAAGGGTCAGCGGCAGGTGATTAAGGACTTTGCCGCCAGTCAGGGCAAAAGCCTGAACCGCTTTATCTGCGATGCCATTGCGGAGCAAATGAACAAAGCCAAATAAACAGGCATTTCTTTCCAACCGGAGAGAATGCCTGTTTCTTGCTTCAAAGGCTCCCTTGTGTAAAGGGAGCTGGCGTTTGCGAGGTACGAGCAAACGCCTGAGGGATTGTCGCAACCCCTCCGTCAGCCCGCTCGGCTGACACCTCCCCTTACACAGGGGAGGCTTTGGTACCTTCCTTTCGCAACATAAACGATCATTTACTTCCGTTGTTCTATTTTGTCCAAGCCGGACATACTCTGTGGTAGACCATGGCAGGAGCCTTTCTCTCCTGCCGGATGAGGAGGCTGGCTATGGATAACATCTATGAAAGGCTTGCCGCCAGAACCGGCGGCAATATTTACGTAGGCGTGGTAGGTCCGGTGCGTACGGGAAAATCCACGCTGATTAAGCGCATTATGGAGGAACTGGTGATACCCGACATCGACGACCCCTACCGGAAGGAACGGGCCCGGGACGAACTGCCCCAAAGCGGTTCGGGTAAGACCATTATGACCTCCGAGCCCAAATTTGTCCCCGAGGAGGCGGTGGAGATTTCTCCTGACGGCACTGCCAAGCTCCGGGTACGGATGATTGACTCGGTGGGATATATGGTAAACGGTGCGGTAGGCGCCGAGGAAGACGGAATGCCACGCATGGTGACCACGCCTTGGTTTGACTATGAAATTCCCCTCACCGATGCGGCAGAGCTGGGCACAAAAAAGGTGATGGAGGAGCACTGCTCCATTGGCATGGTGGTTACCACCGACGGCACAATCACTGACATCCCCCGCTCTGACTACATTGAAGCGGAAAACCGGGCCATTGCCGATATGAAGGCCACCGGAAAGCCCTTTTTGGTGATTATCAATTCCCGGCTCCCCGGGGGGGAAGCCGCCCGGGAGGTCAAGGAACAGATTCTTGCAAACCACGGGTTGGAAGCCGCCATCGCTGACTGCCAGGCTCTGACCCGGGAAGACCTTGCGGAGCTGTTTCAGGAGCTGTTGTACGCATTCCCCATGCAGGAGCTGCAAATCTATCTCCCCCGGTGGATGGATGCGCTGGAGCAAAACCATCCGGTAAAAGCAAGACTCTTTGAGGCTCTCTTAAACACCGCCCGGCAGATCACCACCTTAGGTCAGGCAGAAAGTGCCTTGTCCGGTCTAAAAGAGCTGGACTCTGTGTTAGATATGACAGTGCGCAGTATTGACCTGGCTACCGGCACAGTTTCCTGTGCTTTCAGTTTCCCGGAAACTCTCTTTTATGAGATTCTCAGCGCCAAGGCAGGCATTCCCATTCAAACCGATGCCCAGCTGCTGTCTCTGCTTGCGGAGCTTTCTGCCGTCAAACGGGAATACGATAAGATTTCCGATGCCCTGTCCTCAGTAAAGGCCACCGGCTACGGCATCGTCATGCCCACTGCCGAAGAGATGACCCTGCAGGCACCGGAGCTGTTGCGGAAAAACGGAGCATTTGGTGTCAAGCTCAAGGCCGGTGCGCCCTCCATTCACATGATTCGGGTGGACATCGACACAGAAATCAGTCCCATGGTGGGCGGCGAAAAGCAATCCCAGGATTTGATTTCCTACTTAACCGGCGAAGACCCCGACAAGCTGTGGGAGAGCAACATTTTCGGTAAATCCGTCTATGAGCTGATTCGGGAAGGGCTGACCGCCAAGGTGATTCGACTGCCGGAGGACGTGCGGGAGAAATTCCGGGGCAGCTTGAACCGCATCGTCAACGAGGGGGCTACGGGCCTAATTTGTCTGATTTTGTAGTTTTTTCTCCTTTTTTCCCCTGCCGCAAATGCGGTAGGGGAAATTTTTTTATTATTTTTTCTGTTGCCCTTTACCCCGGGTCTTTTCTGTGATAAGATAATACATATTTTTGAAAATCTGGGGGATTACCATGAATTTACCGCGGCTTAAATACGGAAAATGGAATTATGCAGCACTGGCCTTTGTCCTTCCGGTCATTGGCATCGTCATTTTTATGATGATTAACGGATGTACCCCCTTTGGTATCTATTCCATGCTCTATTCGGATATGTACCACCAATACTTCCCTTTCTTCAAGGCCTTTCGGGAAGCCCTGCTTAGCGGCGATTCTCTGCTGTATAACTGGAATGTGGGCATGGGCATGGATTATTTGGGACTCATTTCCTATTATCTGGCCTCCCCGCTGAATCTGCTATCCGTGTTGATTCCGGAAAGCTGGCTTCTTCCTTATTTTTCCTTTTTGACCCCTATTAAACTGGGTCTTGCCAGTATGTTCTTTGCCATCTTCCTGAAAAAGCTCTTTGGCAAGAACGACCTTTCCATCACTTTGTTTGGCTGTTTCTACGGCACCTGTGCCTGGGCGCTGGGTTATCAGTGGAACATTATGTGGCTGGATGCCTTCGCCCTGTTGCCTCTCGTTGCTCTGGGCACAGTTTCTCTGCTAAGGGATAAAAAGTTCATTTTATATACGGTTACTCTATTTTTATCCGTCTTTTCCAACTACTATATCGGCTTTTTTGTCTGTATTTTTGTTTTACTGCTGTTTATCTGTTACCAAATCTGCCGGTGGCAGAATGTAAAACGGTTCTTTCTTGATTTGTGCCGAATCGCACTTTTTTCCATCCTTGCCATCGGAATGACGGCCATCTTGGAGCTGCCTGCGCTGGCGGCATTGCAAACCACCCAGTCCAGCGTCAACTCCTTTCCGGAGGGGCTTTCCCTAAACATTGTCAATTACAATTCCTATCTGGATGCCCGGCAGGCCTGGAATGTTTATAAGCTGGCCAAGGAATCCGGAGAAGCGACCCTGCTCCCCTGGCTCAACGCTGTCTGGGAATCCATCCCTCCCATTTTATCCGGTATGCGGCAGGTGGCAGGAAATATGAACGGTGGTTTGGCCCCCTCTTTTAAGGAAGGGCTTCCCAATCTGTACTGCGGTGTGGGAACGATTTTTATGGCATTTTTATTTCTCACCTCTCGGCAAGTTAAGCTTCGGGACAAGCTGTGCAGTTTAGGACTTCTCCTATTCTTTATTCTCAGCATCCTTATCCGCCAGTTGGACTATATCTGGCATGGCTTCCACTTTACCAATATGATTCCCTACCGTTTCAGCTTCCTGTTTAGCTTTGTGATGCTGTATATGGCCTATCGGGCCTTTTTACTGCGCCGAAGATTTGAAGTTTGGCAAATCCTCTGTGCGGCCATCTTGTCCGTCAATATCATCCTGTTTTCCAAGAGTGTGGAAACCCCGGTATATCTGGCTTACAACGGCCTGTTTTTCCTGCTGTATCTTGGGGTATTTTTATATGCCCGGTGGGACCGGCGTTTCCCCAAGGATACGGAAAAGGAAGAAATTCGCAGCTACTGCACCAAACGCCGCAGACGTCGGATGACATCCGGCATCATCCTCGCCTGTGTTCTGATGCTGGAATTTGTATTAAACATTGTTAACTTCGGCGTTAACTTCCCCTGCACCTATGTTAAAAATTACCCCCTGGGTACAGAATACACCGCCTCCATGATTCGCTATATGAAGGAGCGGGAGGAGGACAATCTGTTTTACCGGGCTGAAACCACCCACACCCAGACCCTTAATGACGGCGCGTTAAACAGCTATAACGGCATTTCTACCTTTACCAGCTCTGCCAATGTAAAGGTGACCGAATTTACCAGAGTTATGGGCCTTAGCTCCAAAAACACCTATAACCGCTACTGCTACGAGGAAGGCTCTCCGGTAGCCAACCTGTTCTTTGCGCTGAAATATCTCATTGAACGGCAGGGGCAAATAAAGGACAACGCCTATTTTGACAATATTCACCACTACGGCAATGTATATTTGTTGGAAAACAACGCCTACCTCCCTCTGGGTTTCCTGGCAAACTCTGCCTTGGAAGAATTGGAGTTTGCGTACTATGACAACGCATTTATCTTCCAAAATCAACTGTTTACAGCCGCCACCGGCATTGAGCAGCCCGTTTGGATCACCGAACCGGGGAATATACTGAATATTACCTCTGATACTGTTACCCTCACCCAGAAAACCGCTTACGGCTTCTGCGACTACGCCGCAGGCCCGTCCGGCGGGACTATCACTTATCACTATCAAATCAACACCGGGGGCTTCCTGTGCATGGACACAAATATGCCCCAGCAAAACAGCTTTACTGTTAAGAAAAACGGCGTATTTTTGTTCAATGAAAGCATAACCCTGCCCCAAACCCTATCCATCTGCCAGGTGGTTCCCGGCGATGAAATTACCATCGAGATAACCTGCAAGGCCAACGAAGACACCACTATGGACCTGTATACTGCAATTTTAGACGATGCCGTTTTCCGCGAGGGCTACGAAATCCTCAACGCATCTACTCTGGATTTAAGCCATTTCAGCAACACGCGCATTGAAGGAACCATTTCCTGTAACCGGGACGGTCTGCTCTATACCTCCATCCCCCAGGATGGAAACTGGACTGTGACCGTGGACGGACAGAAGGTAGAAGCTGTCACAGTGGGCGACGCCATGGTGGCTGTACCCCTGACGCAAGGAGACCACACCTTGGTTTTCCGCTATGAAAACCGCGCCTTCTCTTACGGCCTAATAATCTCCTTAGTATGTTTCCTAATATTCGCTGGCATTTCTCTGTACGTTTATTATCCCAAGCTCCGCCGCCGGAAAGGAAAATACGAACAATAAAAAGCATCCCACAGGATCGTTTTCCTGTGGGATGTTTATTTCCCCAAAAGGGGCCGTTTCTTGACATTTTTTTACCCTTCCGCTATAATGCGCTTAACCAAACCGTAAGGAGCAAATTCTATGAAGTATTCAAAAAAGCTGAGGCTTTTATACATATTCCTCATGCTTTTGCTGTGGGGCTGCAGTCACATACCCCAGGAAACTGCGCCCAGCAGTTCTGTCACGACTGCGCCGCCCTTAACTGCTGTCCAGCAATATACAAAGGCCTGCGCCGCCGTCCGAGAGGCTGAAAACTTACTGCTAAATTACAGCGTTTCCCAGGAACGGAGCGTAAACGGCGCATCTTACAGCAAAAGCATCTCCGGTACTGCCACCTTTCAGAATATCCGGCAGGATTCCATGACTGCTATTGTCGAAGAGACCTTGACATACGGCACCTACGAAAACACCTACGAGGAGCTTTACTGCAATCAGGCAGCCTATGTGCTGGTTGACAATTGCGTTTTTTCTGCACAGCTTTCCGCATCCGATTTTGTAAATCGGCAGATTCCTGCCATTTTAATGGACGAAGCCCTTTATGCATCCATTGTTGCCGCTCCCTCGGAAGCCGGAACTACCCTTACCTTCTCCCAACCGATTGGTCTGGAACGCTGGCTCAGCCCCGGGGAAAACACTACCTTCATCAGTGCTTCCGGCACTGCCACGCTGGACTTAAGCGGAAACCTAACCCAATCCTCCTACCGGGCAACCTATCTCTGGCAGGATGTAGAATATGTTTACGAAGCCAGCGTAAAGGTCACTGTCCCAAAGGCCTTGGATTTGAGCGGTCGGCATCCGAACCATTTTCAAAACGCCTCCCCGATTTCAGACATCCGCATTCCAAAGCTGCTGATGCAGGTAGTGGGGGATGTGTATTCCTCTCAAGTACTTTCCTGCGATGCCACGGAAGCCATCTATAGCGAAGCGATTCCCCTATCTCAAAACCGGCAGAGCCTTTTCCGGCTTTCCGGTGCTTCTGCCGCGCTCCATGCCAACATGGAGCATACAATCACCCTGTCCGATTACCGCAGTGATGTTTCTACCTCCACCCAGGCGTATCTTTTCCAAAACGGCCAGTTTACCTCCTCCATCAACGGAAGCGCCCCTACAGTGCAACCCCAGATAACCGCCCAGCAAGTACGGCAAAGCTGTGAAGATGCCATTTTATCCGCTTTGTTCGCCACGAAATACATTTCCGGTGCCACTTTGCTGGAGGATGCCGGACTCTACCGGCTGGAATTATCGGGCAATGAGTCGTTTGTTTCTGATTTAATGGTGGGCATTACCCAATTTCTCACGGTAGATTTAGACAGTCAGGCAGATACCGCTCTCACCCGTGAGGCCGGAGGGTATGTGGTCATCGACATGGCCACCGGCCTGCCTACTGCCATGGGCCTTTCCCTTCACAGAGAGCATACCGTCAACACAGTTCCCTATCAATTAACCTACCGACTGGAGCATACCCTTCTTTTGTCCGGCATGGCGTCCTGATGTTATCGCATTTCCTGTAAAATTCTCTGCTTTAGCAATCCTACGGCAAAAAACATGGTTTCATAACGTAAATATTGCCATGCGTTTTCATCCCAAAGATACCGAAGACGGGGCAAAAATTCCTCATCCCCATGCCAGAAAAGCACCCCAATCTCCAAACCGTCAAACACTTCCAGCCGGAATCCCATATCTCCCCCGGGCATGGCCGTGCCGCCTAATTTTCGACAGGCCTGCGCAAACGCTTCCGGCTGTCGGTCCACCCGACAGGCCATGGGGTCTTCCTGCTCCTGCAGGAGATTTTGATGGAACTGAAGTCCAAAGGACTCCATGCTTTTCCACCGGCCGGTCAGAAAGCGGTCCTCCCGGCTGTCACATAGCAGGTCAAGCAAGGTCATCACTTCCTCGTAGCTGTTGGCATCTACCCATTGTCCACCCTCCTGCCGCTGTAAATCAGCGGCAGTTCTTTCCAGTCGATATGGTTTACATAACATCTTTACGTAAAGATATCGGTCATCAAAGGAAAGCCCCAGCTTGCGTATGATTTTTTCCTGGTCGTAGGTCAAAAAACGTTTCTTCGCCTGCTGGGCCTGAATCAGATAGTTTCCTTTCATTCTTTCTCCCCCTATTCCGCGGTTTCCCGCTTGCGTAATTCGCGGTCATTTTTTGCCACCTTGTTTACATTTTCATCATTTCATGTTAAAATGAAAAAAACATGCTTCTACGGAGTTGATTCCATGGTTTATGATAACAGCTATGTAACCGTCAATTTAGATGCCATTTCCGAAAATTTTGAAGCCATCCGTCAGAAGGCCGGAAATGCCGTTATGGCCGTGATTAAAGCAGATGCCTACGGCCACGGGGCTGTCCAAATTGCCCGGCTTTTGCAGGGAAAATGCGCTTTTTTTGGGCTGGCAACCCTATCTGAGGCCCTTCAGCTTCGCCTGGCAGGCATCCGCGAACCGCTTCTGGTTCTGGGCCATACCCCTGTCTGCGCCTTTCCTGAGGCAGTTCGGGAAGATATCCGTGTTGCCGTGTATCAATATGACGCCGCTTTGGCACTGTCCCAGGAAGCGGTACGCCAAAACAAGACCGCTTATCTCCATTTTGCCGTAGATACAGGCATGAGCCGGCTGGGCTTTCAGCCCACGGAGGAAAATGCGGACATTTGCGCCGCCATCGCTTCCCTTCCGGGGCTGTGTGCAGAGGGGCTTTTCAGCCACTTCGCTACAGCGGACACCCAGGATTTAAGCCGCACTCGGGCACAAACCGCTGCGTTTTCTCAATTTGATGCCATGCTGAAGACCCGGGGTGTCCATATCCCTATTCGGCATTTGGATAATTCTGCCGGAATTCTCCATTTCGGCTGTGAATATGAGATGGTCCGGGCCGGCATTATCCTGTACGGTATGTATCCCAGTAATGAAATGGACTCTAGTGCCCTCCCTCTGCGGCCGGCCCTTCAATGGATTAGCCGAATTGTCCATCTGCAGTGCCTCCCGGCAGGCCGGGAAATCAGCTACGGCGGCACCTTTGTTACCCAACGCCCCACCCGGGTGGCAACGATTCCCGTTGGCTATGCCGATGGCTACCGCAGAAATCTTTCCAACCGGTTTTATGTACTGATTCGGGGCAAGAAAGCCCCCATTCTGGGCAGAATTTGTATGGACCAAATGATGGTGGATGTGACAGACATCCCCGATGTCCAGCTGGATGACCCGGTCACACTCATCGGCTGCAACGGGCAGGAATCCATCACCATGGAGGAAATCTCTGCCGCCGCAGACAGTTTTCATTATGAATTTGTCTGCAATATCCATCACCGCCGGGTTCCCCGGGTATACTATCAGGGAAACAAAGAAAAGGCCGTCTCCCGCTGTCTTCCGGGCAGCGATTTATAAAGAAAGAGGGTATCCCTATGGCTCAACACCGCCGCTCCCAACGAAGAAATTCCCCCCAGCCTCTGCTGGTGCTTGTGATTGCCCTTTGTATTATTTTGGCCAGTCTTTTGGCTGTTGTAATTATTCTGAACCCAGACTCTCGGCCGGAAAATCCCGCCAATTCCAGTTCCTCCACCGATGCCACAACGGCGTCTGTCCCCCCACCAACCACCTCCGTACCGCCTACCAGTACGGCTGCACCGGTGGTGAAGGAAGCCTCTGCCACCTTCAGCGCAGTGGGGGATATGCTGATGCACAGTCCCATCTTCAAGGCAGGATACAACGGCAGCACCGGCGAGTACAATTTTGACAGCCTTTTCCGCTATTTTTCCGATTATGTGCAATCGGCGGACTACGCCGCCGGCAATCTGGAAACCACTTTGGCCGGTTTGGATAATGGCTATGCATATTCCGGCTATCCCCAGTTCAACTGTCCCGATGAAATTATCGACGGCATGAAGGATGCGGGCTTTGACATGGTGCTCACCGCCAATAACCATTGCTACGATACCCGTGGCGTGGGACTGCGCCGCACCCTGCAAACCATTCTTCAGCGGGAGCTGACCCCCTTAGGTACCAAGCCCGCTCCGGAAACGCCGAATTTTTTCATTGTGGAGCGTAACGGCATCCAGATTGCCATGAGCTGCTACACTTATGAGGATAACGCAAGTCCCGACAAAATAGCACCCAACGGCCATCTGATGACCGACGAAGATGCGCTGCTCATCAATGCCTTTGATTATAAAAACTTAGATTTATTCTATGAAGAAATCAGCGAAAATATGGAACAAATGGAAGAAGCCGGAGCAGATGCCTATATTCTCTTCCTGCACTGGGGCGACGAATATCAGCTCAAGCAGAACGCCACCCAGTCTGCCATGGCACAGGCGCTTTGCGATTTGGGTGTGGATGTGATTATCGGCGGCCACCCCCATGTGGTACAGCCGGTAGAACTGCTGACCTCCACCAAGGATGAGACCCAGAAAACCGTTTGCCTGTACTCCATGGGCAACGCTGTTTCTAATCAACGGTTAGGAAACCTTTCCAATGTGCAAACCGCCCACACGGAAGACGGCGTGCTGTTCAGCGTCACCTTCAGCCGGTATTCCGACGGTACGGTAATTCTGGAAAGTGCCGAAATTCTTCCCACCTGGGTGGCACTGGGCACAAACCAACATTCCGGCCGGTGGGAATACAATATTCTCCCCCTGGACAAGGAGATTGAGGACTGGAAAACCCAGTTCGGTCTGTCCGATTCTCTGCTTACAAAAGCTGAGGATTCTTATGCGCGTACCATGGCCATTGTGGGGGAGGGTATCACCTCTGTCAACACCTATCTCAGCGCAAGGGTTTCGGAAGTAGAACAGCTTTTGGGTGTCGCATAATCCGTAAGGCCGCATTTTGCGGCCTTATTTTTTCTGCTTACAAGCATAAAGATAGGCTTTTTTGTAATCCTCCAAGCCAATATAGCACTGCTCCAATTTGGCATCCACGGAAAACGTTTGCTCTATCCGGTGATAGCATTCTGCCGCCTTCTGGTACTGCTGTAATGCCAAATACGTTTCTCCCCGAAGGAAATACCATTGCTCCGATTCCCGGTTGTCCGCCGCCTGCAGATACTGACTTGCCCGCTCCGGATTTCCCTGCTCCAGTGCCACCCGGGCTTTCCATAAAAGCACTGGCGTCAAATCCGGCATTTCCCGATTTCCCCAGGCCTCAGGGTCTATTTCTGACAGCAGCATCCGGCAGGCATTTTCCTGCTCTGGCCCAAAATAGGGCGTATTTGCCCCAACCGCCTTCCATAACAGTTCTCTTGCGTAGGGCTTTCGGTTTTCTTCCAGTGCTTTCTTTCCCAAAGCCATCTGTGCCCGCGCCAATAATAAAGCCTTTTCCCAGTCAAAATCCTCATCCGGCTCCCGGTACTGTTCCAAAAGCGTCGCTACCTGCGCAAAGTCGCCGGCAGCAAAGGCCTGTCTTGCCTGCCGCATCCGGGCCTGGTTCGGCGAAACAGCCCCATCCTCCTCCAGAAAATAACTCACCGGTTTCCCCAACTGCTTCGCTAAATAAGAGAGCGTATCCATAGACGGTCGGGCTGTGCCATTTTCAATCTGGGAAAGCATATTCCGGGTAATAACCTCCCCGCAAAGCTGACGCTGAGAAAGCCCCAGCAAAATTCTCTGCTGTTTGATTCGCTGTCCCAATTCCAAAGAAATCCCTCCCGGTAATTCTCATTTACCCCTATTGTAGCATATTTTATCTTTCTTTTCCACAGTTTCTAAAAAATCATTTGCTATTTTCCATTCTATGGGTTACCATGATAGGTACTATCCGTAAAGGAGATATGTTATGGAGATTCAAAATCGCCGGGCTTTGAAGGATGCCGCCGGATGCTCGCTGGCGCAGGCATCCGATTCCCCCAAAAAACTTTTATTGCTCCACTTGGGCGTTACTTTCATATTGTCCCTGTTGCTGAGCATTGTGGATTCCCTTCTGGAACAGCAAATCGGCGCCGCCGGCGGTTTGAGCGGCCTTGGCAGCCGCTCACTGATGACCACAGTACGGATGTTGCTTCGCCTTTCCCAGACGGTTTTACTGCCCTTCTGGCAGATGGGCTATCTGTTTTTGACATTGAAGCTGTGCCGCGGGGAAGCTGTCAATCCACAAACCCTTTTGGAGGGCTTCCGCAAATTTGGGTTGGTTCTTCGCTATCATCTGATTGTGGGCGTTCTGTTTCTCGGCATTGTATTGGCAAGCAGTTATCTTTCCGGGATGCTGTTTCTGCTCAGTCCCTTCTCCGGGCCCTTGATGGAGGAATTTGAGCAATTGCTTTCCAATTCCCAAATTGCAGAGGATGCCGGTGCCCTGGACCTGGCCACAATGGAGCTGGCTATGAAATACGCCACGCCCATTTTGATTGTCTTTGGGATTGTTTTCCTTGTCCTTTTTATCCCCTTGTTCTGCCGTTATCGCATGGCAGGATTCGTATTGCTGGATACGCCTGAAATGGGTGCCATCCATGCTTTGAAAACCAGCGGAAAAATGATGCGCCATCACTGGCTGGACGTTTTTAAGCTGGATTTGAGCTTCTGGTGGTTTTATCTGCTGGAGGCCTTGGTGGCTGCGGTCAGCTACGGAGATGCTCTTCTGTCTTTAGCCAGGGTTTCTTTGCCCATCTCCCCCAATGTTTTGTATTTTCTGTTTCTCATTGCCGGCATGCTTTGTCAGCTTGCCCTGTATTGGTGGCGCAAGAACGAGGTCTCCGTGACCTATGCCCATGCCTATGCCGTATTACGCAGTGCAATACCGGAGCCCCCTGCCCCACAGCCCAAAAATCCCCCTTGGGGAGTCTGATATAAGGAGCACCCCATGATGGATTTGATTACCATTGAGGACTTTGAGCAACCGGAATTGGATATCTATGCCCGGCTGACCGAGGCACAGCTATTAAACCGCTTTGAACCGAAAAAGGGAATGTTCATTGCAGAAAGTCCCAAGGTCATCGCCCGGGCCTTGGATGCCGGCTGTATCCCCGTATCCTTTTTGGTTGAGCTCAATCATATCAATGAGGAGGCCCAGCAGGTCATATCCCGCTGTCCCGGACTTCCCGTCTATACCGCATCTCTGGACATCCTAACCAAGCTCACCGGCTTTCAGCTGACCCGGGGTATGCTGTGCGCCATGATGCGACCGGAGCTTCCCAGCGTGGAAGCGGTGCTGTCCGGCGCAACCCGGATCGCCATTTTGGAGGAGATTATGAATCCCACCAATATCGGCGCTATTTTCCGCTCTGCCGCCGCCTTGGGCGTGGATGCGGTACTGCTGACACCGGGCTGCAGTAACCCTCTTTACCGCCGGTCTGCCAGAGTCAGCATGGGTACGGTATTTCAAATTCCCTGGACCTATCTGGGGCAATGGCCGCAAGAGGGTCTTTCCTATCTGCAATCTATGGGATTCAAAACTGCCGCCATGGCCCTATGTGAAAACTCTGTGACCGTTGACAACCCCCAATTACAGGCAGAAGAAAAGCTGGCCATCATTCTGGGCACGGAGGGTGACGGATTGGCAGAAAGCACTATTGCCAACTGCGACTATACCGTGCGGATTCCCATGTCCCACGGAGTAGATTCCCTCAATGTAGCCGCCGCCAGCGCTGTGGCCTTTTGGGCGCTGTGCCGGCATTAAACTGATTATACCGAGTGATAGAAATTTCCAACCAGCGCTGCAAAAGCCCCTGGGACAAAATCCGGCGAAACAGACACCTTTTTATGAAAGTGTTGATTTCCTGTTTGGGATGCGTTATAATAAGTTTATCATAAAAAACATAAAGGAGGATTTATTATGAGAAGGAATGTACTATTATGTGCGCTGGCAATGGTACTGATCCTGCTGCTGGCAGGCTGCGGTTGTCAACACGAGTGGTATGCCGCTACGTGCACCGCTCCGAAAACATGCAGCCTTTGCGGTGAGACTGAGGGTGAACCTCTGCCTCATACCTGGCAGGAGGCTACCTGCACCAAAGCCAAGACATGTACCGTCTGTGAGATAACCGAGGGCAGCGCGCTGGGGCACACCTGGCAGGATGCCACCTGTACAACCCCCAAGACCTGTTCTGTTTGCCAGACCACTGAGGGCGAAGCCGCCGGTCATAAATGGGAAGAAGCAACTACAGAAGCCCCCGAAACCTGCAGTGTCTGTAAGGAGACTACCGGCAGCAAATTGGAAACAGACCCGCGGTTCACCACAAAGAGCACCAAGGCTCTGCAAGGCGTTTGGATTTGCGATGTCACAGTCACTGATGATATGATGGGCATTGAGGATTTTGGCGATGTGGATTGTCGGATGACGATGAAATTTGGCAACACCGGTGAACTTACTATGAGCATGTCGCTTAAGGATGAGGACGGCTTCACGGAAAAATACAGGGCATATACGATCGATTTGATGTATGCAACTTTGGCAGCCCAGGGTATGTCTAAAGAACAAGCAGATCAGGCAATGATGGATGCCTACGGTTTGAATGTGGCAGACTATGTGGATGCCGCACTGAAAAACTTTGATATAAATGATTTCTTTGCCGCATTCAACGCCCAAGAGGTATACTATGTAGAAGGCCATAAAGTGTTTACTGCCATCACCTGGAATGCTACATTTGAAAGCAATACATTCACCATTACCGATGACACTTTGGTAATTGATGGTCTTGCGATGGAGGAAGGCGGTCAGGCATTTGTTTGGACGAGAGCTTGAACGCTGAATAAAATGATAAAACAGGGGCGCAGATGCCCCTGTTTTCTTTATGCAGCATGTTTTCGATAAATATTCCATATTCTGTTGTCGGATCATTGACAAGGACATGGGTCACCGCGCCGATATGCTTCCCCTCCTGAATTTTTAATTTTTCTTTCCTTTTCGACAAATTCTGATTTCGGGGGGTGCGCAAGTGTTTAACCGATCCAAGAGCAAAAATGGAAGCCATTTTGATGGCTTCCATTTTATTTCTCAACGATCTTCTATTTAGGGAAAGCGGGATGTGTACCGCTTAATATTTGTTGGGTCATTTCTTGGGTTTGGGCAACCCATGCCGGGAACTTTTCTTTTAAGCTGTTGATATGTTCTGCGGCTTTTTCTTCATTGCCCATCGCAGCATACAGAATTGCCCCTGTTGCATCCGCACCGGGTTGAGCCGGATATTGCTGTGCTGCTTTCCATGCCTGTTCCGCTTCCGTGTATTGATGGAGCATTGTCAGACAGGAGGTCAGATTTGTGTAAGCAGAGCCAAGAATAATTTCATCCTTATCGTTTTCTGGCATTTCCAGCAAGCATTCAATGGCAGTTTGGTAATAGCCCTTTGCCTTTTCAAATTGTGCCGCAGAATGTGCGGCCTTTGCCAACTTCAAATAGGGCAGGTAAAACCGATGCCCCACTGCGCCTGCTTTTTCATACCATTCCACCATTTGATCCCGTGCACCGCCCATCTCAAAGCACAGACCAACAAAAAATGCCCACGCTGCCTTATCCTCATCGTAGATGCAGTGTGGATGGATTTCTTTCAAAAGTTCCATGCCCCGCTGGACTTCTCTTCTGCTGATATGGTTCAGAGCATTGATTAAAAGAATACGCACCTGCTGATTCTCCACAAATGCCGGCTCCAGAATAGGGCCAAACGCCTGTCTATGGATTTCCCAACTCTGCCGTAATGCAAATTCTGCGCTTTCAAAATCAATCGGTTGATTGCTCATTATTCCCGCCTCCTTTTTGTTTATCCTATCACAGGGCATTGAAAATTGCAACAAAAAGCGGGCGGTTGATAACCGCCCCTACAACGAAAATCTGCCGTTTCCCAAAGTAGGGGCGGATATTATCCGCCCGTTAGGCTGCTGCATCTAACATATTCTCAATAAAAATGCCGTAACCGGTAGTCGGATCGTTAACGAGGACATGGGTCACCGTGCCGACCAATTTGCCGTCTTGGATGATGGGACTTCCTGACACCAGTATGTCAAGTAAAGGTCACCTTTTTGCACAAAAACAAACACAAAAGCAACGGCGAACAATGCAACCTGTTTTTGCTTTAACTTTATGCCGGATCAGTGCAGCCAAAGCCCGCTATGTCTTTGCCACTTAAGGGATAGTTTGCTACATTTTCATATGTACAGTATGTAATGCCTTCAGAAAAGACCGGCTCTATAATTACTGAACCCGTTGCATCGATAACGCCGCAGATCGTTTCTTCAAGACCAGCATAATTGTAAACATAAAAAAATCCATCTGGCAAACATTGCCTGAAGTGCCAAGGGTCGGCAATGTAGTAATTTAAGTTTTCTGCTGTTTTGTTGTAATTGATATCGTAAATATCAAACATTTGCTGCTTCGTTACGGAATTATATTTTGTGCAAACAAAATAACTTCCTATGCGGTGTATTTGGTCATACTGAAAAGGAATTACTGTTTTCTCCCCCACGATAATACCATACCCTATGCCGCTTTCGGTCGTTGCTACTCGCTTAGAAGACAATTCATAATCTGTTTCGACTAAGCGGAAAACACTTCCATCAAAGTACTCTGTCATGATTAGATTGCCTTTCCCCCTAATTGTTTTATCCCGAATTGTTAGTCTGTAAAGCGCTTCCGATGTAGGCATATAATACTGAAAGTCAGCTTCTCCAGAACCATCCCCTCTGGAAAACGCATATGTTTCAGCGAGTACTTTTTCAGAAAAATCATATATGTACCTATCAGACACAAAATATCCATCATACACATAAGATATGAGATAATAGTTTGCTTTTACAATTATTTTGCCAGTTTTATCAATAATGCCATATTTTGTGTAACTTCCGCCGTCTTCGGTTGTAATTTCCTGGGAATACACAGCATATCCACTCGGAAAATAACTAGAAATATAGGGATAAAAACAAGGTACAACTTCTTTTCCTGTGATATCAATAACACCACAATAATCCCGATGATCCTCTCCTTCGATTTTAACTGTCGCTAAACCACATGGAGCAAAAACTGTGGCATCGTCATAGTTAGGTTCAATTACAAACACGCCCTCTTGATCAACAAAACCTATTTTTCCAGATGAGGGATCTAGAACAGGAAAAAGATTGTACTTGGAATTTACACCTATGTATGCAAGTTTATTCACAGAATTTAGCAATTCCCCTTTTACATTATATTGGTATATTGTATTTCCGTCATCATCCACATCGTTACGATCCCGACCAATATATATTGCCATATTATCGTCATATTGCGGCTTGCCCTCTACATTATCAACTGCATTGTCGGTTGTTTCGTTTGTTGTGCTAGAACTTTCCGTATTAGACACGCCGATGCTATTTTCAGGTAAAGCCCCGTTTCCTGAGCAACCAGACAACAATAGCAACACTAAAACAATAGCAAACACTTTTTTCATAATAATTACCTCTTTCCTTCTAAAATCATAACCACCGGCCGTGCCGGTGGTATGCACAGGCCCCCTTAGGGCCTTTTACTAGCCGAGCCTATAGGCTCATCGAATTTTCTTTCGCCTGCATGAGGTGCCCTACTGCTATTGAAATAGCGGTAGGGTTTCTCTTT
>JAZNIX010000034.1:0-34088 GCA_045577715.1 Faecousia sp. | reverse complement strand
ATCCTTAACCCCCAGCATCCACCCTAAACTGGGCGTAAAAAGCAGACACCAGGGACTTCATCGATGTGCCCTTCAAAGGATTTTTAGGCCCTTCCTGGAAAATGGTCATTCTGACTAGGATACTGCACCGTCACAATGAATAATAGCATACTTTTTCTGTATATACAAGTATTTTTTCAAATAATGCATAAAATACCTTAGATTTGGTAGAAATATACAGTCTGTGTCTGGATTTTCACTTGTATTTATAATACAAAAGCAGACACCCATCATAAAGTTTGGGTGTCTGCTGAAAAAATATGCAGTTTATATATTATCCTCAAGCCATTGCTTCATTGCCAGACGGCCTTCTTCGGTCATTGGAAAGGTATTCTCCCCTTCCATGGTGCTTTTTTCATAGCAAAGCGGTCCGTGCCAATACTGGACAAAAATTGTGCTTTGCCGGTAATCCACTTCCTTCGCTGTCTGCATAACAACATTCGGAGCGGCACGAAACCGAAACGCACCCATTGAGCCGGTAAATACATTGTTCATGGCAAAGGTGTGGAGGGTGGGAAGAAACAGCTCTTTCATTGACAATCCTCCATCAACGCTTCCATTTCATCCAAAAGCGTACCAAACATCTGTAAGGCCTGATTCACCGGCTCGGGATTTGCCATATCCACGCCGGCATCCTTTAGCAGGTCAATGGGTGACTTGGAACAGCCGCCGGAAAGGAAATTCAAATAATCGTCAACTGCAGGCTTTCCTTCCTTCAGAATCCGTCTGGACAGCGCAATGGCTGCACAGTAGCCAGTCGCATACTGGAAGACATAATAGTTGTAGTAGAAGTGAGGTATTCTCGCCCACTCCATGGCAATCCGGTCATCTACCACCATGTCCGGACCAAAATACAGTTCATTCAGCCGCTTATATTCTTGGCAAAGCAAATCCGCTGTTAATGTGATTCCCTCCTGGGTCATTTTACCTATATTCAGCTCAAATTCAGCAAACATGGTCTGGCGATACAGCGTGCTCTTAAACTGTTCCAGAAAATGGTTAATTAAATAAGCTCGTTCCTTTTTGTCCTGGGTCTTGGACAGCAGATGCTCCATCAGCAAGGCTTCGTTACAGGTGGAGGCAACCTCAGCCACAAAAATCACATAATCGGAATCCACAGGATTTTGATGCTTTTTGGAAAGATAAGAATGGAGAGCATGTCCCATTTCATGGGCCAATGTGAACTGGCTGTCCAGTGTACCGGTATAATTCAGCAGTACATAAGGGTGGACCTGAGCACCGGCTGAATAAGCACCGCTGCGCTTTCCCTCGTTGGTATAAACGTCAATCCAGCGGTTATCAAAGCCTTCCTTGAGAATTTTCCGATAATCCTCCCCCAGAGGTGCCAAAGCATCGTAAACAGTCTGCTTTGCATCGGCAAAAGGAATTTTTCTGTCTACATCTGCCAGCAGAGGCGCATAAACATCGTAAAAATGCAATTCCTCCAGCCCCAATCGCTTTTTGCGCAACCGAACATAGCGGTGCATTTTATCCATATTCTGATGCACGACTTCAATCAGATTCAAATACACCGATGTGGGAACATTGGTCCGGTCTAAGGATGCCTCAAAAGCAGAGGGATATTTTCTGGCCTCAGCGTGAAATTTCAGTTGCTTGTTCTGGGCATTTAGCAGTGCCGCCGCTGTATTCTTAAAGCCGGCAAAGCTGTCATAAAGGTGTTCATAGGCACTTTGGCGCAAAACCCGGTCAGGACTTTCTTCATAGGATACGAAATTACCCTGCCGAAGAGGATGGGCTTTGCCGTTACTATCCACTGCGTCGGCAAAGGAAATATCCGCATCGGCAAACATACCGTAAATATCCCCGGGTGCAGAAGCCATCTCCCCTGTTGCCGCCAGGAGCTTTTCCTCCGCAGGTGATAAGGTATGCGCTTTGTATCGCCGTTCATCGGTCAAATACCTGCGAAAGCGCTCCAGCGGCGGATATTCCTCATAAAAACGTGACAGAGCATCTTCTGAAATTGCCATAATTTCCGGCGTTTCAAAGCTCTGGGCGGCACTGAGGGCTACAAGAACACTCATGAATTTACCGGACATCGCCTGATAGGTGGCGTTTCTGGTATCCACATCTGCCATGCGCATACAGTAGTTCGCCAGTTTAGATATCTTCTCGCCGAGTTTTTCTGTAAGCAACAAATAGTTGCACAGGCATTCACCGGAGTCACCTAAATGACCGGAAAAGCCTTCAAGATGGGCTTTATCCTCATCCAAGGTTGCAAGCTCTGCCTCCCACAGACTGTCATTGGCGTATAAATCCTCAATGGCCCAGGTATCCGCCGGGTCAATTTCACTGCGTTGTAAAATTTTATCCTGCTGCTCCATATTCAGCCTCCATAGCGTATTCGATAAGGGTATTATACCAACAGTATACCCAAATTGCAATCTTGCATTTTACTGGGATATATGGTAAATTCTTCATCGGTGATGAAAAATGGACAAGAAAATTAGGGGAAGCATATTCCTTGTACTTGCAACAGTCATTTGGGGCAGTACCTTTGTAGCGCAAAGCGTAGGGATGGACTATATCGGCCCGTTCACCTTTCAGGCCATTCGCTGTATGCTGGCAGTGGTGATTTTACTGCCCACTATTGCGATTTTTGATTATAAAAACAGGAAAGCGTTTATAAAAACTTGGCTTGATAAACGGCTTTGGTTTGCCGGATGTGCCTGCGGCATCGCTTTATTTGCCGCCGCAAATCTTCAGCAGGTGGGAATGGTATCCACCAGTGCCGGAAAAGCCGGCTTTTTAACTGCAATGTATATTGTTCTGGTTCCTTTTGTAGGACTGTTTCTTCGGCGAAGACCCAGTATCATGGCGGCTATCAGCGTGCCAATTGCTGTGATAGGCCTTTATTTGCTGAGCTGTGCCAATGTTACCGGAATCAATACGGGTGACATCCTGCTTATCGGCTCTGCCTTTGCGTTTGCGATTCAAATTACGCTGGTGGATTTATTTGTGAAACAGGTGGACAATCTTCGGTTAAGCTGTATCCAGAGTCTAGTGTGTGCGGTTCTTTCCGGCGTTGTCATGTTCTTTTATGAAGCGCCAGCGATAGGCCCTATCCTCAACTGCTGGCTCCCTCTTTGCTATGCCGGTATCCTTTCTATGGGTGTTGCCTATACGCTGCAAATGATTGGCCAGCGGCATATTGAGCCCACTGCCGCTTCCTTGATTATGAGTCTGGAGTCTGTATTTGCGGCAGTATCCGGTTGGCTTGTACTTCACGAACGGATGTCTTTACAGGAAACCGTTGGTTGCATTCTGGTGCTGACGTCAGTTATCTTGTCACAAATTCCCCTTTCAAGCAAAAAAACAGCACCCTAGGGTGCTGTTTTTTCGTTATACACTCTCTAAATCCCGGGCAATCAACCGTTTCATCGCCTCAATGCCTACTCGGATAGCACCGGAGGTGTCCTCTGTCATGGGCATGAACATACCAGCCTTTTCCCGTTCCTGATTCCATACGACATGGAAACAGCTTCCGCACCGAACGCCCAAGGCTGCGGCCACCACAAACAGTGCCGCAGATTCCATCTCGCTGGATTTCACGCCCAAACGCTTCCATGCTTCCCATTTCTGATGCAGTTCGTAGGAAACAGGTGATTTTTCCGGGCTGTGCTGGCCGTAAAAGGAATCTTTGCACTGCACAACACCGGTGTGGACACGGTAGCCCAAATCCTCTCCTGCGGTCTTCAGCGCCGCAGTGACATCAAAATCCGGTACTGCCGGAAATTCTAAAGGTGCATATTCCAAGGAAGTATGCTCAAAGCGGACAGCGCCTGTGGCAACCACCACATCCCCGGGGCAAACATCCAGCGCGATTCCCCCGGTTGTGCCAACCCGAATAAACGTGTCACATCCAATGGCGGCCAGCTCCTCCATGGCAATTGCCGCAGAAGGGCCGCCAATGCCGGTTGAACAAACGGAAACCTTTTGCCCCAATAGCGTACCGGTGTAGATATTATACTCCCGGTTCATGCCAATATGGACAGGGTTATCAAAATGGGCCGCAATGGCCTCACAGCGCCCCGGGTCACCGGGTAAAAAGCAGTATTTTCCCACATCTCCCTGCTTACATTGGATATGGAATTGACGTTCTGTTGCTTGCATCCAATCACCTCTCATCGTAAAATCGGGTTAAAACAGACTGACTTGACTGGTTTCCGGCAAATTTCCAAAAGCTCCTGCATCCTTTAGCATCTGAATATGGGTCTTGGACACCTTCGGGCAGGCGGCGGCCACTTCTTCGATGGACAAAAACTGTTTTCCTTCTCTGCCCTTCATCAAATCCCAGGCCGCATTCTCACCCAGACCGGAAATGGACACAAAGGGCGGCAGAAGCTTTCCGTCCTGAATCAAAAACTTGGTGGCGTGACTGCGGTAGATGTCTATGGGCAGGAAAGAAAATCCCCGGAGATAATATTCATAGGCGACCTCCATGGTGGTCAGTAGGTCTTCGTCCTTATCCGTGGCATTTTCGTTACTTTCGATGGCCTTCATGTGAGCGCGTACCGCATCCATCCCCTGAGTCATTAACAGGGCATCAAAGCCGCCCTTTTGGCTTCTGCGGTAGAAATAGGCAGAATAAAAGGCCAGAGGATGATTTACCTTAAACCAGGCAATTCGGAACGCCATCATAACATAAGCAACCGCGTGGGCCTTGGGGAACAAATACTTGATTTTCTTGCAGGAGCCAATATACCAACCCGGCACGCCTGCGTCAATCATTTCCTGCTCTGCACCCTCCGGAAGTCCCCGGCCCTTACGTACGGATTCCATAATCTTAAAGGCACGCTTTTCCGGCAAGCCGCAGGAAATCAGATAAATCATAATATCGTCACGGCAGCCAATGGTTCCGTCCACAGTGGCAGTTTTGGAGGTAATCAAATCCCGGGCATTCCCCAGCCAGACATCGGTTCCGTGGGTATAGCCGGAAATCCTCACCAAAAAGTCGAATTTTGTCGGCATAGTATCCAGCAACACGCCACGGGTAAATCGGGTGTTAAATTCCGGTACGGCCACCGCGCCTGTGGGGCCCAGAATTTCGTCGTTTTCATAGCCAAGAACCTTAGAGGAGGTAAAGATGGACATAGTATCCTTATCATCCAGAGGGATGGTCTTGGCATCCACGCCGGTCATATCCTCCATCATGCGAATCATGGTTGGGTCGTCATGACCCAGCATATCCAGCTTCAGAAGATTTTCTTCCATGGAGTGGTATTCAAAATGGGTGGTAATCTGCTCGGCATTGGGGTCATCTGCCGGGTGCTGAACGGGACAGAAGTCCCAGATTTCATTCTCCTGTGGAATGACCACAAGGCCGCCGGGATGCTGTCCGGTAGTTCTTCGGACACCCACGCAGCCGGATGCCAGCCGACTTTCTTCTGCTCTCGTGGCAGACATCCCCCGCTCGGCCAAGTATTTCTTTACATAGCCAAAAGCGGTCTTTTCTGCCACAGTTCCAATGGTACCGGCCCGGAAAACATGGGTTTTTCCAAACATTTCGATACAGTAAGCGTGGGCATCTGCCTGGTATTCACCGGAGAAGTTCAGGTCAATATCCGGCACCTTATCGCCGCCAAAGCCCAGGAAGGTTTCAAAAGGAATGTTAAAGCCATCCTTTTCCAGCTTTTCTCCACATTTGGGGCAAACAGCATCTGGCAGGTCTGCGCCGCAGTTATACCCTTTCGGAACATCCAAAACCGTGTGCTTACATTGGGGATTGGGACAGCGGTAATGGGGCGGGAAGGAATTTACCTCCGTGATTCCCGACAGATACGCTACAATGGACGAGCCCACAGAGCCCCGGGAGCCCACCAAATAGCCGTGGTCCAAGGAATTCTGAACCAGCTTTTGGGCGGACATATAAATCACATCGTAGTGACAGGAAATAATATCGTTTAACTCTGTTTCCACACGCTTAACAAACAGTTCCGGAGGATTTTCGCCGTAAAGCCGATGGAATTTTCCGTATACAAGGGCCTTTAAGTCCTCCACGGAGTTTTCAATCCTCGGTGCAAACAGATTATGAGGAACAGGTCGAAGCTTCTCGCACATATCCGCAATATAATTGGGATTGGAAACTACCACTTCATAGGCCTTTTCCGAACCCAGATAGGAAAATTCCTCCAGCATTTCGTCCGTGGTTCGGAAATACAGGGGATTATCCCGGTCACAGTCGTCAAAACCTTTTGTGGCCAGCAAAATATGCCGAAAAATTTCATCCTCGGGGTTCAGGAAATGTACGTCGCCAGTGGCAACCACCGGTTTTCCCAATTCCCCACCGATACGCACCACAGTGCGGTTAAACTCCCGCAGTGTTTCGTCATCCTCAGCAATACCCTTTGCCAGCATAAACCGATTGTTGGCAAGGGGCTGAATTTCCAGAAAATCATAGAAAGAAGCAATTCTTTTGATTTCATCATCGCTTTTGCGGTCAACAATGGCCTGAAATACCTCGCCGGCCTCACAGGCAGAGCCAATAATCAAGCCTTCACGCAGCTCCATCAAAGCAGATTTGGGGATTCTGGGAACACGCTTGAAATACTTTAAATTGGCATCGGAAATGAGATGGTACAGATTCCGTAGTCCTTGCTGATTCTTGGCAAACAGGATAATATGCCGGGCCTGGCGTTCTGTAACCCGGCCCTTAATACGAAGCTTGGTCATCGTCGGATTGACAGACTGTAAATCCTTAATTTCCAGCTCCTGCTCCATTTTTTTCAGGAATCTGTCCATAATGAGACCGCAAATTGCCGCATCGTCTGCCGCACGGTGGTGGTTAAAATCCGGAAGACTTAAGGCATTGGCGACGATATCCAATTTATGTCGATTTAGGTGGGGCATCAAATTCTGTGCCAAAACCAGAGTATCCACCGCCGTTAAGGTATAGGCAATACCCTGCCGCTGACATTCCGCCCGGATAAATCCGGTATCAAAATCGGAATTATGGGCTACCAACACCCGGTCGCCCACAAATTTCAAAAACTCCGGAAGTGCCTGACTGATATCCGGAGCATCCAGCAGCATATCCTGGGTGATGCCGGTCAGCTCTACAATTTTCCGGTCCAAGGTCTGGTGGGGATTTACAAAGGTTTGATATCTGTCAAGCTCCACGCCATCCTTCATCAAAACTGCGCCGATTTCAATAATCCGGTCATGCTGAGAGGAAAGGCCGGTGGTTTCCAAATCAAAGGCAACATATTCCCGGTCAAAGGTCATGTTTTGACTGCCGTGTACTGCAATCCGGTCGTCAATATCATTGACGTAGTAGCCTTCACAGCCGTAAAGAATCTTAATGTTTTCGTCTGTTCCTGCAACCTTTGCCTTGGAGGCAGCCTTCATAGCATCGGGAAAGGACTGGGCAACACCGTGGTCAGTGATGGCGATGGCCTTATGCCCCCAGGCAGCAGCCTGTATTACGGCAGCTTTTACGTCGGTCAAAGCATCCATATTGCTCATGGTGGTATGTAGGTGTAACTCTACCCGCTTTTCACCGGGAGCGGTATCCACTCTCTTTGGCATACTTCCCAAAGTGATGGAATAAGGATTCAGCACCATTTCATTATCAAACTTGTCTACTGTAATTCTCCCCTGAACCTTTAGGACAGAATCAACCTTCACCTGCTCAAGAATGGGCTTGGCCTCGTGATTTTCCAAGAACCGCTTTACCCGGACAGAGCCGGTATTATCCGTCATATCAAAGCTGATAACGCAGGCGTTACGCTTTTTCAATTCTTTATGGTCTACAGCAAAAACCCGGCCCTCCACCACTACACTGCCCATATCCAGATTCAGTTCCTTCATGGGCGTAGCAGTGCCCTTAAAGGGCTTACCGAAGATACAGTCACTCACGGTTGCAGTTCCGGAATCTTTCTTGGGTGTCTGGGTCGGAGTGCTCCTGACCTCAATTTTTTGAGAGGCTCTGATTTTTTCCATTGCATCAAACAGAGCCTGTCCCTCCAGCATCTGCCCTGCCTCAACAGCAATTTGAACCGGCGTGGCAAATTGGGCCTGCAGTGAAGCGGAAACCGCCGGAATACATTCTTCCAGAAGCTGTTTTCCGTTGGCCTGTAAATGGATAGTGAGCCTATTTTCCTCCCAACTCCACTGGGCCCCGGCTAAAATGCCCCGGGTCATGGAATTTTCCTGAACAAACAGGGACAATAGCTCTTCAGGCTCTATGTTCTGCAACTGTCCGGCCGGATAGGTTCCGGTGAGAGTCAGTGAATTTAATCCGTAAAGTGCGCAGATATCCTGCTGTGCGGCGGTTAGATATCTACGGGGAATATAGGTTTCTGAATAGATTGCAACGGTCACTTTCCTTGTTGCCGGGTCTAAATCGGCAGCAACAATGGCCGCCTGAGAAAGTGCGCTTTTCAGCGGCTCAGGCGGCGCGTAATCCGAAAACATACGAAAGAAACAGGTTTCCATTTTTCTCCTTACATTGCTTGAATTCTCTTTAACAGTGCGCCAAGCAGCTGCTCGTATGGCAGTTTTTCTACCTGCACACCCTTTTCAAATATAATTCCCCAGCCCTGTCCGCCGGCAATTCCGATATCTGCCTCTCTGGCCTCACCTGGGCCGTTGACGACACAGCCCATCACCGCGACCGTAATGGGTTTTTGACAGTCCTTCAGCGCCGCATCCACTTGATTTACAAGGCCAATCAGGTCGATTCCGGTTCTGCCGCAGGTGGGACAGGAAATAATATTTACGCCCTCTTTGCGCAGGCCGGCGGCCTTTAGGATGTCCTTGGCGGCATAGACCTCCTGAATTGGGTCGTCTGTTAAGCTGACCCGGATGGTGTCCCCGATACCGTCCAGCAACAGCGCCCCGATGCCCATGGCGGATTTAATCATACCCATTTTCACAGGGCCGGTTTCCGTCACGCCGATATGCAGAGGATAATCGCACTGACTGCGAAACAGTCGGGCTGCAGCTACCATCGTGGGGACAGTGGATGATTTCATGGAAAGGCAGGTATCGAAAAAGCCATACTTTTCCAACAGCTCCAAATGTGCAAAAGCACTCTCAACAAGAGCTTCTGCTGTTGGATGGCCGTACTTTTCAAGCAAATCAGGCGCTAAGCTTCCGCCGTTTACCCCAATGCGGATGGGGATTTTCTTATCCTTGCACACATCCACTACGGCCTTTACCCGGTCCTCGCCGCCGATATTGCCGGGATTAATGCGAATTTTAGATGCACCGGCCTCTGCCGCAGCAATGGCGAGCCGATAATCGAAGTGAATGTCAGCAACCAAAGGAAGTGGGCTTTCCTTGCAGATTTCTCCAAAGCCTCTGACTGCCTCTTGGTTTTGCACAGACAGACGGGCAATTTGACAGCCCGCATCCTTTAAGCTCTGAATCTGCTCCAGGCAGGCAGCCACATCCGTTGTTCGGGTGTTCAGCATGGACTGAATCACAATCGGCGCACCGCCGCCAATGGGCACACCGCCTACAAGAATCTGTCTTGTCATGTCCGTTACCTCGTAAAGATTGTGAAAATATCCTTAAACATAATCACTGCCATCAGCGCCAACAGCAAAAACATACCCACAGCATGAATATACCCCTCATATTTCGGGTTGATTTTCTTGTGAGTGATGCCTTGAATCACCGTTGTCAGCAATAGTGCAACCACCCGGCCGCCGTCCAGCGCAGGAATGGGCAGCAGATTCATTACGCCAAGATTGATAGCAATAAAGCCACCGAAATACAGCATATTCAGCAGCGCATCCACCCAGGTGGGTGAGGTGCTTGCCACATCGGACATTTGCTGTATCATTCCAACAGGGCCGGTCATATCTCCAAAGCCGGCCTGGCCGGTAAACAGCATTTGCAGGCTTAGGCGCACGGTCCGCACAACATTCACACAGGAATTCCAGGTATATTTCAAGGTGGTCAGGGGCGTTGCTTTCTCTGCGGAGAAAGAAAAGCCATACCGCTCCGATTGGGTACCGTCTTCGTTAGAAAACAGGTGCTTTTTCATTTCAAAATCATTCAGATATACCCGCTGACCGTTGCGCTCTACCACCAAATCATGGACATCTCCGGAATTTAAGGAAAGAATCATAGAAACATCCGGCATCACATAAATGTGCTCGCCGTCCACTTCCACAATCCGGTCGCCTACCTGTAATCCGCCCTCGACATTTAGGGTGCAACCGGGCTCAAATTGGGAAATCACCGGTGTTCCAAACTGCTTTGCCGGACAAAACACAATCAGCATGATTAAAAAACCGGCAATCAGATTCATGGCAGAACCGGCCACCAATATAATCAGCCGCTTCCACCATGCCGCTTTCTGAAAGGAACGGGGATTGTCCGTATCCGTATCCTCCCCTTCCATGGCGCAGTAACCGCCGATGGGAATACAGCGAATGGAATATAGGGTTTCTCCCATCTGCTTTTTGTAAATTGCCGGGCCCATAAACATGGAAAATTCATTGACCTGCACACCGGATGCCTTAGCCGCAAGAAAATGGCCCAGCTCATGGACAAAAATCAAAATGCTGAACAGTAAAATTGCAAACAGAATGCTCATAGAATCCTCATTTCAAATTGGGTATCTTCCCGTATACATAGTCACGGGCCAATCGGTCTGCCTCTAAAATTTGCTCCAAATCCGGATTTTGCACAAATGGCACAGCATCCACTGCGCCGCAGACCAAATCATAAATATCATAAAAACCGATTTTGTCCTGTAAAAACAGGGACACTGCCGCTTCATTGGCGCCGTTCATTGCACTGCAGGCAGTCCCACCAGCCTTTGCGCATTTACGGGCGAACGCAAGACAGGGAAAGGCCTCTAAATCCGGTTTTGCAAAGGATAAGCTGCCACAGGCAGTAAAATCCAACCGTTCCACCGGACACTCCTGCCGATTTGGATAGGTCAGCGCTAACTGAATCGGAAGGCGCATATCCGGTGCGCCCAACTGGGCCATCACGGCGCCGTCTTTCAGTTCTACCAGGCTGTGAACAATGCTCTGGCGGTGAATCAATACATCCACCTGCTCCAAGGGCAGTCCGTACAGGCGCATGGCCTCAATGACTTCCAGCCCTTTATTCATGAGGGTGGCACAGTCCACCGTGATTTTTGCGCCCATTTTCCAGTTAGGATGCTTTAAGGCATCTGCTTTCGTGACATGATTCAGCTGCTGCCGGGTCATGCCGTAAAACGGGCCGCCGGAACAGGTCAGCAAAAGCCGATGTACTTCGCTACGGTCTTTAACGCCCATAAGGCATTGGAAAATCGCAGAATGTTCGGAATCTACAGGAATAATTTCAGCACCGCAGCGTTTCGCCTCTGCCATAACCAATTCCCCGGCACAGACCAAGGTTTCTTTGTTGGCAAGACCGATACGTTTCTTTTTCCCAATAGCGGCCAAGGTGGGCTTTAGTCCCAACATCCCAACCACGGCCGTAATGACACAATCTGCACTGTCCAGCGTGGCGGCCTCTATCAGCCCCTCTTCGCCCCAAGAAATCCGAATATCCAAATCCGCAATTTCAATTTGAAGCCGCTGTGCGGCCTCCTGGGTGGCCATAACCGCCAGTTCCGGGTGAAACTCACGGCATTGCTGTGCCATTCGCTCCACATTTTCACCGGCAGTGAGCGCGGCCACACGGATGGGCATACGGCGGATAACATCCAGCGTTTGTCTGCCGATAGAACCGGTAGCGCCCAGAATACTTACACAGGAAACCATTATTTCACCACCGTAGGAAGAATCATAAGCAAAAGCTCTGTGAGAGGTGCAATCAAGAGCATGGAATCAAACCGGTCCAGCACGCCGCCGTGGCCGGGGATGATATTTCCAAAATCCTTAATGCCGGTCTGACGCTTAATGGAAGAAAAGCAAAGGTCACCAAACACACCCATAAAAGAACCCAAAATGGCGTACAAAAGGGCGTATAAATAATTGACACGGCATCCAAAGCCCAACTGCATGACAAGAAGATAAATCAACATTCCAACTACCGCTGTGGTTACGCCACCTGCAACCCCCTCTATGCTTTTATTGGGGCTGATGACAGGTGCCAGCTTGTGCTTGCCGTATCTACAGCCGATAAAGTATGCACCGGAATCTGACAGAAAGGCAATCACAAAGGGAATCAGTATCAAATATCTGCCATCATGCCGGGCGATGATACGCACCAAAGCAGAAAGCATATACGGAAGCAGTATGCCGGCAACAAAGCAAATGGAGATTTTTTCAAATCTCAGCTTTAGATCCGACAGCATTACCTCCATAAAAAGCACAGTTACAAAAAAGAGAATTCCTGCCAGAGCCCAGGCGGCATCTGTGCCGAAAAAAGACCACAGAGGAACCATTGCAGCTGCAACCATGGAGTAAATAACCAAACGGGGATGCCGCACAAAACCGGTGTTAAACAGCATTTCATAGGCGGCTATTGCGCACAAAAGGCTAAATAAAACAGCAGTGACTACCTTCGGTGCAACAAATAAAACCAATAGTAGTAGCGGTACCAGCACTGCCGCAGTTATGATTCTCTTTCTCATGACTATGCTCCTCCAAACCGACGGTTTCGCCGGTTGTATTCCTCAATGGCTTTCTCTAAATCCTTGGGCCCAAAATCCGGCCACAGCACATCCATATATACAAATTCTGAATACACAGTCTGCCACGGCAGGAAATTGCTGGTACGCAATTCTCCGGATGGGCGAATCACCAGCTCCGGGTCAGGTACCCCTGCTGAGTCCAAATATTCGCCGAAGCGTTCCTCCGTAAGACTGTCAATCTGACATTTCCCCTCAGAAACATCCCGGGCAAAGGCTCGTACAGCCCGGACAATTTCATCCCGTCCACCATAGTTTAGGCAAAAATTCACCTGAACATCACAATAATTTTGGGATTTACACTGCGCATCCATACAAAGCTTATGCAATTGGGGACTCAATCGGCTCAGGTCCCCGAAAAAGCGAAAACGAACATGGTTCTTATCCATATCCCTTAGCGCTTCCTGAAGGTACTTGCCCAACAGATTCATAATTCCGGAAATCTCCTCTTGGGAACGCTTCCAGTTCTCCGTTGAAAAAGCATATACCGTCAAATACTTGACACCGAGGGTACGGCAGTGATTGGCAATTTTACGGAAGGTTTCCGCACCGGCAGCGTGTCCGGCAGACCTGGGTAATCCCCGTTTTTTGGCCCAGCGGCCGTTGCCGTCCATAATTATGGCAATATGCTTTGGCGGCTGCAGATTGATACAATCGTCAGAAACAGACATAATAACCTCTCTGTGCAATGAATGGGGGCAGTTACGCCCCCATTCAAAATATGGGCTTAAATAGCCATCAATTCCTTTTCCTTTGCGGCAGATGCTTCATCCACCTTCTTGGTGTACTTATCCAGCATATCCTGGAGGTCTTTTTCGGCTTTCTTTTGGTCGTCCTCGGTAATTTCAGCGTTCTTCTTCAGCTTCTTTACATAGTCCATACCATCCCGACGGATATTACGCATGGCGACCTTGGCATCCTCTGCATACTTCTTTACCTGCTTGGTCAATTCCTTACGCCGTTCCTCCGTCAGCTGAGGGAACACAAGGCGAATCACACGGCCGTCATTTTGAGGATTAATGCCCAGGTCGGACATTTGGATGGCCTTTTCAATATCCCGCAGCAGCTTGGTGTCCCAGGGCTGGATCACCAGTGTCCGGGCATCGGGAGAAGAAATGGTAGCAACGCCGTTTAAGGGCGTTTCACTGCCATAATATTCTACATTGATGCGGTCCAGAACCTTTGCATTGGCACGTCCGGCCCGAACAGCGCTGAATTCCTCGTGGAGATGCTCCAGAGATTTGTCCATTTTTCTTGCAAATTCCTTAAAATCTACGTTCATTGTTTAATCCTCCTTAACGATTGTTCCGATTTTTTCTCCGCAGACCACGCGGAGGATATTGTTGGGGTCTTTCAGTGCAAAGCACACTAGTGTCATATGGTTGTCCATAGCCAAGGTCATGGCGGTGGTATCCGTTGCCTTCAAATGTTTCGCCAAAACTTCATCATAGGTCAGCTCGTCAAACTTCACCGCTGAGGGGTCAACATTGGGGTCTGCAGAATAGATACCGTCCACATTCTTAGCCATCAGGATGGCATCCGCTTCAATTTCCACACCCCGAAGGACTGCACCGGTATCCGTGGAAAAATAAGGATTTCCTGTACCTGCCGCAAAAATAACCACTTTTCCCTCATTCAAGTAGCGGTCCGCTGTATCCCGGGTAAAGTATTCGGCAAATTTGTTCATTTCCACAGCGGTAAGTACTCTGGCATCCACGCCATGCTTTTCCAGCGCATCCGCAACTGCAATGGAGTTCATGACCGTTGCCAACATCCCCATGGCATCTCCGTGGGAACGCTGCATTTTATCTGCGCCGTCCTTCACACCGCGCCAGAAATTTCCGCCGCCGATGACCAGACCGATCTGCACACCTAAATCACGGCATTTGCGGATTGCTTCGCAAACAGAATGGATTACTGTAAAATCCAAACCTCTGTGGGCATCCCCCGCCAAAGCCTCCCCGCTGACCTTTAGCAGGATTCGTTTATATTTCACATTGGGCATTGTCTACCACTCCTTCTTCTATATCCTATCCTATTCTAATATAAGAATGTCAAATTGACAACCCACAATTTTCAGATTTGTCCAATGTTCCGAGATTTTTTACATTTTACCGCTATATTTATTGTCATGGCATAGGAATTTATGTTGCAAAAAATCCGCCAATGGGTTATAATACCTCAAATGGAAAATTTACCGAAGAAAGGGTGTACGATTATGGCTGAAATGACGGAAAGCAAGAATTTCATCCATGCCTTTATTGAAGAAGATATAGCCCAGGGCGGCCGCTATGAAGGCGCGACGGTGCATACCCGGTTTCCGCCGGAGCCTAACGGCTATTTGCACATCGGCCACTGTAAGGCGCTGATTATTGACTTTGGCACGGCAGAAAAATTTGGCGGTCTTTGCAATCTGAGAATGGACGACACCAATCCCACCAAAGAGGATGTGGAATTTGTCGAAGCCATCAAGGAGGATATCCATTGGCTTGGCTTTGACTGGGGTGACCGTTTTTATTACGGCTCCGATTATTTTGAAAAGGATTATGAATACGCCGTAGAATTGATACAAAAGGGCTTGGCCTATGTCTGTGAGCTGACCCCTGAGCAGGCGAAGGAATGTCGGGGCGACCTGAATACCCCTGCCACCTCTCCCTGGCGTGACCGCCCCATCGAGGAAAGTCTGGACTTATTTGCCCGGATGCGCGCCGGCGAGTTTGAGGACAATAAGTATACTCTGAGAGCAAAAATTGATTTGGCCTCCGGCAACTTCAATATGCGTGACCCGGTCATCTACCGGATTCGTCACATGCACCATCACCGCCAGGGCGATAAGTGGTGCATCTACCCCATGTATGACTTTGCCCATCCAATTCAGGATGCTTTAGAGGGCATTACCCACTCGCTGTGTTCTCTTGAATTTGAAAATCACCGTCCCTTATATAATTGGGTGGTGGAAAATGTGTCCGTCCCTCATCATCCCCGTCAGATTGAATTTGCACGACTGGGAATCGACCATACGGTATTGAGCAAGCGCAAGCTCCGTCAGCTGGTAGAGGAAGGCCGTGTCGCTGGGTGGGATGACCCTCGGATGCCTACCCTCTGCGGTCTTCGCCGCAGGGGATATACTCCCAACGCTATTCGTAATTTCTGTGACCGTGTGGGCGTTGCCAAATCTCCCAACACCATTGAATATGCATTTCTGGAGCACTGCCTTCGGGAAGACCTGAATGAAACTGCACAGCGGGTTATGGCGGTTATCCATCCCATAAAGCTTACAATTACCAACTATCCTGAAGGCCAATCAGAATCCTTTGAGATAGAAAACAACCCTGTGGACGAAAATGCCGGCACCCATACGGTCACCTTCTCCCGGAATTTGTGGATTGAAGCAGATGACTTCCTGTCTGAGCCTGTGCCTAAGTACAAGCGCCTGTATCCCAACGGACCGGAATGCCGCTTAAAGGGTGCTTACCTTATCACCTGCACCGGCTGTGTTACGGATGAAGATGGCAACGTGGTGGAGGTTTTGGCAACCTACGACCCGGAATCCAAGGGCGGCAATCCTGCCGACGGCCGGAAGGTCAAAGGAGCAACCATCCATTGGGTGGATGCCAACAACTGCTGTGAAGCAGAGGTACGTCAGTACAGTAACCTCTTTGAAGACCCGGACCCGGACGCCTCCGGTAAGGATTTTATTTCCTGCCTGAATCCCAATTCCCTGGAGATTGTGACAGGCTGCAAGGTAGAAAAGAGCCTCCAAAATGCCAAAGCACCTGCCTCCTACCAGTTTATGCGCATCGGCTATTTCTGTCCGGACTGTAAGGATTCTTCCCCGGAGCATCTGGTCTTTAACCGTTCTGTCAGCCTAAAAGACAGCTTTAAGCCCTAATAACAGTAACACCGGAAGGACTTCCTTCCGGTGTTGTTTCTTATTTTTTATCCTTGATTTGTGCCTGCAGGTGCATACTTAGGACTGCAAGGGAGGTTGCCATATTTTCATTTTGCACCAAAATATGACTTGGCACATCCAAGTGAATCGGCGCAAAATTCCACACCGCCTTGATGCCGCAGGAAATCAGTTTATCGCAAACCTCCTGGGCAAAATCTGCCGGGACCGTAATAATTCCCATAAGCACCTTATTGGAACGGCAAAAGCCTTCCAAATGGGAAATATGGTAGATTGGCGTACCTTCCGCTGTTTTCTCGGCAGGAGGATTTACGTCAAAGGCCGCAAGAATATTTAAACCGTAGGCATCGAAGCCACTGTAGCCGCACAAAGCCTGCCCCAGCTTGCCTGCACCAATTAAAACCGCATCCGTGGTATTGTCATAGCCGAGAAACTGCTCAATATCGTCCATAAGAAGCTGGCGGGGATAGCCGATTTTCGGCCGTCCTCCATCAGAAACCATGGCCAGGTCCTTGCGCACCTGTACCTCACCCATGTTTAAGGCATTTGCCAATGCAGTGGCGGAGATGTACGGAGAGCCCCCTTCGGGCATGGATTTCAGATATGCTAAGTATCCGGGCAATCGCTTCAAGACGGCCTTGGAAATTTCTCTGGGTTCCATGGAATTCCTCCTTATCGATAAAAAGGTGTATCGATATGACTTTTTATCGATTATAACAGAGTTTCCAAAATTTTGCAAGTAGGATTTATGCGCAACTGGTCTGTCTTATCAATTCCTTGCGCAGGCGCAGCATGATTCGCTTTTCCAAACGGGAAATATAGGACTGAGAAATCCCCAACTTTTGCGCAACCTCTTTTTGGGTCAACTCCTTTCTTCCGTTTAATCCGAAGCGCATCCAGATGATTTCCCGCTCCCGTTCCGGCAGTTCATTTAGGGCCTGCCGCAGTAAACAAAGGTCCACATCATCCTCCAGAGGTTTGAAAATAATATCCTCATCCGTTCCTAAAATATCCGACAATAACAGTTCATTTCCGTCATAATCCATATTGATTGGTTCGTCCAGGGAAACCTCTGCCTTTTGTCCTGCAATTTTACGGATATGCATTAAAATTTCATTTTCGATACACCGGGATGCATAGGTTGCCAGCTTGATATTCTTTTCTCGGCGGTATGTTCCGATGGCTTTTATTAGACCAATGGTACCAATGGAAATCAAGTCCTCCAAATTCACGCCGGTATTTTCAAACCGTCTGGCTATGTAAACAACCAGTCTCAAATTTCGCTCTATCAAAAGCTGTTTGGCTGATTCATCCCCCTGCTCCAGACCTACCAGGGCATCCATCTCATCTTGTCCCTTTAAGGGAGGTGGAAGCACATCGCTGCCGCCAATATAGTAAATTCCACCCCCGGGCAACAAACCAAGCTGCTGTAAAAAACGCAATACCGCCTGCATCATACTACCCCTCCTGTCAATGCCTGATATACTTCTTCCTTTCCAAAACCATTGGGAGAAAAGGCTACCAATGGATTTACTTTCCGACCGTCAATCATTATCCCATCCGCTGAAAGGGCCAATAGCATCCCACAAGACTGACCTACCGCCCTGTAAGGAATCAGCCGAAGCCTTGGATAACGCCCCTGCCCAATGGTTCCAATGGGGTCTGCAAGCTGCTGTTGTGTGATTCCAAGCATATCCCATGCCAGCTCCGGGCCGGCAATTAAGACATGACCGCCGGTCAATGGGTCAATTAAGGTATTTCCCGTATCCCGTAAGGCAGTCAGGTCAAAACTTTTACCGCCGTATCTTATCTGCACCTTTGCATACTGCTTTAGACCAATATTCCCCCGAAAACCGATGAAACACATACCTGTCAAAATACCGGCAGACAGTATCAGGGCTGAAAAGCTGTTTTTCCCCAGTCCCGTTGCAATTCCCCCGAGGGCCATGCTAAGAAAAACGAAAACTGTGCCCCGGCGGAGAGCGCTTCTGTCTGCCCCAAAGGCTATAACCGCCATGATTGCAAGGCTCACCAACCGCCAGATGACATTGGATAAGAAAGAAAAGCCTGGCAACATACAAGCGCCTGCATATAATCCCCCAAGAATTGCTGAAAGTCCCAACCGCAAGCATTGTGAGCCATAGCCGGAGAGTCGGTTGGTTCCCAAAAGGAGCAGAAAATCCACACAGATGTTTAGAAGTATTACCAAATCAAGATAAACACACATATGCCCACCGCCTTTCCCTTGCGGTCAGTATAAATCATAGCAGGATAAAAGTCGGTCGCTTCCTTGTCCTATGTTGGGCGCAAAAAAACCTACGCTCTTGGAAATTTCAGCCCAATGGTTTCTGCACAGTAAAAAAACGGCAGTTGATACCATCAACTGCCGTTTGAATCTGTCGATATGTTTTCCTGTCGAATCACGCTACGGATATTTTTTTCTGCTTTCCCTCTGGGGGTCATAATTTCGTGGCCGCATCCCAAACAGCGGAGGCGAAAATCAGCCCCTGTCCGCAATACTAACCAGCGTTTTTCGCCGCAGGGGTGCGGTTTTTTCATAACCAAAATATCCTGAAGTCGAATATCCATGATATCCTCCTGTCGAAAACGATTATTTGTTTTTAATTCCGTCCCAATAGGCCTTCGCAGACTGCTCCAGCTTATTTTGGCCATAGGTATAATATTTCGTATCCGCCAAATCATCGGGAAGATACTGCTGGTTCACCCAATGGTCGGGATAGTCGTGCGGATACAGATATCCTTGCTCCCGCTCCATGGTATAGGTGTCCGCGTGAACATTCTGCAAATGCCTGGGAAAATCCCCTCCCCGGCCTTTTCGCACATCCGCCAGTGCCATATCCAAAGCAATATGACCGGAATTGGATTTTGGACTGGTAGCCATCAGTACAGCGGCATCTCCCAGAGGAATTCTTGCCTCCGGCATTCCCAGCTTCAGCGCCATATCTACGCACGCATTGACAATGGGAATGATCATGGGATAGGCCAAACCCACATCCTCTGCCGCAATCACCATCAAGCGCCGACAGGCTGCTTGCATTTGACCGGCTTCCAAGAGCCGGGCCAAATAATGCACAGCCGCATCCGGGTCTGATCCGCGAATGGACTTTTGCAGAGCGGATAGAAGGTCATAGTAATTATCCCCTTCCCGGTCTGCCCGGAGGGCGCTCTTCTGGGTAACGGTCTTTGCATCCTCCAGGGTCAAAGAAAGCTGTCCGTTTTGGGGCAAACCGGCAGAAAACAGCACCTCCACCGCATTCATGGCTTTCCGCAAATCCCCGCCGCAAGCACCGGCAATATATTCCAGTGCACCGGGCTCCGGCATGGCCGTCAAGCCGGTGCGCTGCTCCAGAAAAGAAACTGCTCTACCAATTGCCTGCAAGGATGCTTCCGCGGAAATCTGCTTAAATTCAAAGACCGTAGAACGGCTTAAAATAGCGTTAAACACGTAAAAATAGGGATTTTCTGTGGTGGAAGCAATCAGCGTGATTTTTCCGTTTTCAATGTATTCCAGTAAGGATTGCTGTTGCTTTTTATTAAAAGACTGAATCTCATCCAGATACAGAAGAACTCCGTTGGGCGCTAAAAACGTATCCAGTTGGGCAACGATTTCCTTAATATCCCCGGTGGAAGCGGTGGTGGCATTGAGCTTAAAGAGGGTTCGGTTTGTCTGCTGGGCGATGATATTGGCCACGGTGGTTTTTCCTGTACCGCTGGGGCCGTAGAAAATCATATTGGGAATATTTCCGGAATCAATCAGACGGCGAAGCACAGCGCCTTCTGCTAAGATATGTTCCTGACCAAAGACCTGGTCCAGGCTTGTGGGCCGAAGCAAATCTGCCAAGGGCTGATACACAGCAAACCCTCCTTTCTATTCTCTAAAAGATTTACTGGAAATGCAGTACGCTTATTAAAATGCTGTCACTTCATTCTCCGCAGGCTCTGCCGGCTCTACGCTGACAGCCGTCAATACAGGCCCAAGCTCTCCTTGATAAAGGGGATGCTTTTCCGCGGATACTGTAGCGGTGACCGTAACCCAGGAGCGGGGCTCCAGGGACTGGGCATCTGCATACTTACAGGGAATCCCGCAAAACTGGATATCCTCCACACAACAGGTCATTACAAACCGGCCCGGGGCAAACATGGCATTGCGCTCTCTGCGAAGCATGGCCACCTGTGCCTTAAAGCGCACAGTTTTTCCGGGATATTTCTGGGGTTCCTCCGTCACATCCCGGTACCACAGGGCATAATCCTCGTCCTGAATCTCAATCACAGGGGCGTTGATATCAAAGGGCAGAGGGTCTTCTACGTCGTCAAAGGCGGTAGTTCCGTCGGTATATTCGTATAAAATATCAATACGCCGATTAGCCGCTCTGGCAATTTTATGATAAGGCATGGTGTCCTGATCTTGGTTCAAGCGGTTAAATACTACCATTTGTGCTCCCACCAGCTTGTCCATCACCAAATTGCGCATATTGGCATTGTAGGCCATAAATGTGGTAGAATCTGCGAACATAACCTCCTGGGCAACCGTCCAGTTTTCCGGAAAGCGGACATAAAGGTCCCCTACCTGTTGCATTCCGTTTAATTCTGCCACCACCCGCTGGGCACGGTATTTTTTAGCAAGTGACTGAAGCTCCTTGGTAGACACAGTTTCCTGATTTAACACCTCAAGATAGACGTTCTGGGCGGGATAGGAAGAAATATCATATTCCTCCTCCCCTTCCTCAAAAATCAGCAAAAGTGTCCGTTCTCCGGCATTAAAGCGAGGGTCTTCCAAGGTTTCCTGAATAAATTTTGTCTTACCGGAATCCAAAAATCCGGTAAATACATAGACGGGAATCTGTTGCATAAGCACTCCTTATACACCAAAGAGGGCGGCAACACCGGCCTCATTCAGCTTGGAGCCGATGACACAAAGCTTTCCTGTCACACAGGCAGAGCCGGTGCGCACATCTGCTTCCCCGGGAACATAGTCAAAGTAAATCCAACTGCCATTTACCCCGGCAACCATACCCTTTGCCCGAAGAACCATGCCATAAGTCTCGGATTCCAACCCATGCAGCGCATTGCGAATTTCTTCCTCGGTATACTTCTTTCCGGTCTCCACACCCCATGATGTAAATACTTCATCCGCATGATGATGCCCCTCATGATGGTGATGATGTTCTCCGTGGTGATGGCCGCAGCAGCAATGCTCACCGTCTTCGTGGTGGTGATGTTCCCCGTGATGATGTCCGCAGCAGCAATGCTCATCGTCTTCGTGGTGGTGATGTTCCTCATGGTGATGGCCGCAACAGTTGTGCTCACCGGCCTCGTGGTGGTGATGCTCCCCATGGTGATGTCCGCAGCAGCAATGCTCCCCATCTTCATGATGGTGGTGATGGTGGGCATTTTCCAGCTCTGCCAGGGTCTTCTTCAGGGAGTTATCCCCCTCCATGGCCTCCTGAAGCTGTTTTCCTGTCAGCTCAGTCCACGGTGTTGTGACCAAAGTCGCATTCTCATTATGCTCCCGAAGAAGGGCCACTGCATGGGACAGCTTTTCCTGGGAAATAGAATCTGTTCTGGACAGGATAATGGTAGAGGCACTTTCAATTTGGTTATTATAAAACTCACCAAAGTTTTTCATATAGACCTTTACCTTTGTGCTATCCACAACAGCAACGGTATTGCCCAATGTAATCTCCTCATTGGTAACCTTTTCCACTGCCGCAATGACATCCGACAGCTTACCAACGCCGGAGGGCTCAATGATAATTCGGTCGGGATTGTATTCCCCGATTACTTTGGTCAATGCCTTGCCAAAATCTCCCACAAGAGAACAGCAAATACAGCCGGAATTCATCTCGGTAATGTTGATGCCTGCATCCTGCAGAAAACCGCCGTCAATGCCAATTTCACCGAATTCATTTTCGATAAGAACCAACTTTTCTCCCTGATAGGCTTCAGAAATCATTTTCTTGATTAGGGTTGTCTTGCCTGCACCAAGAAAACCGGAGTAAATGTCAATTTTCATGGAATCCACCTTCTATTGTAAATTTTTCCTATATATTATACCACCCAGAACTGGGAATGACAAGATAAAATTCCAGGAAGCTTCGACGAATTCCCCTTGCTTTTTTATTTTTAAATAAGCTATTGTTTTTTTAGGCGGGCATCCCCCACCTCCGACAGCCCACCCCCGCCGTCCCGGACTTTCCGGGACTGCGGTTATTATTTACGATACAGGAACCAAAAGAATTTGACCCTCTGCCGGCATCTGCTGCAGACCGTTTACCTGCTCAATGGCCTTTACCGTAGAGCCATAGGTCTTTGCCAAATCCCAGAGCCGCTGTTCTCCCATCCGGCAAAGGATAATTGACGGACGGTTTGGGTCCGGCTGTGTGACTTCTCCCAGCTCCAAAGCAGTTACCATGGGAATATTTGTTTCCTTGAACACATCTGCCTGCATTGTCATTTCCCCGGAAATATTTACGCTGTCGCCTTGGAAGCTTCCTCTGGGGAAACTGTAATCTATTTTCGGAAGAATCTGATTTTCCCCATCAGATGCCAGAGGCAGTCTTTCCTCACCGCGGCCTGTAACGCACTGCAGGCTTCCGTTTTCATCGGTATATAGCACCTGATATTGAGTTGGCATTTGGATTTCCGCCGTATCCTCGGTCTGACGGACGGTAGGCTGCTCCCAATAGGCTGACACATCGATGATACTTTGCCCCTGTGCGTGCAGGGTTTGCCCATAAGAAATATCCTGTGAGATATGTTCTAAACGAACCGGTAATTTCAGCTCCGTCAGAATGGGTGTAACATTTCTGCTGACACTGTACGCATCCTCTATGACATCTACATTGATTCGGTCATAAACCACATATTGGGCCGACATACCGCATTTTAACCGAAGCTTTTCGTCTTCACCTGTCTCAAATTCCATCCCCGTTGGCAAAATCACAAGGGATGCCAGGGCATTATTGCCAAAGCTGCTGTCCAGGTCAATAAATTGGGAGAAAGGCATTTCAGGTGTTGCCTGCTTGATTTCTCCGTCCTGTGTCATATACAGTAAATGGAGCTTACAAATACCCCGAAATACCAGTTTATCCGCCAACACCTTTTTTTCTGTAAGCTGGGGACACATTTCACAGCCAATGACCTTATGGACTGCACCGGCTGTGACCGACAGCAGGATTTCTTCATCCAACAGGAAGGGCTTCTCCCCTGCTTCCTGTGGAATTTCTACAGGATAACGCATTTGGAGAACTTCAATATCCTCCGGCAGGGATTCCGGGGCAAATACTGCCACCTCCGTCGGTTCCAGAGCCTGTGCAAAGACGCTGATTCCTGCACGAATCATCATCTTTCTTGCAGAAATGCTTCGGCAGTCCATCCCTTTCATGCTTACACTTGCAAGAATGGCACCGTCACGCTGGGTTTGGGGTATATCCCATTTCATCTGAAAGGGAATCCATGTATCCAGGCATTTGGGCTCTGTGGCATCCTCCGGCAGGTACAGTACCCAGGCCATTACACCGCCGGATACGGCAATTTCGTCCGAGCGCCATTCCTTACTGCGAATCAGCGGCTGACCCCAGCACCCCAATATTCTGCCGATGTCCGGCATGGCATCGGATAGCCTGACTTCCTGTGTCTGTTCCTGGGTTTGCACCTGACCGATGACTGTATGAAGGCAGGGGCAATTGGTTTGATTGAATTGACATTCCATGCAGTTCACTCCTTATCCCACTATGCTGGTATTATTTATTCACGGTAGGACAAGTTTATGCCAATTATTTTTTCCCGAGACACCAAAAACCAAGAAAAATGATGCCGACCCCCAAAAAAAAGCTGACAAAACCGGATTCCAGCAGTGTGCCGGCCAACAATCCGAAGCCAAATGCCATTAGCGCGCAACCGCATAAGTGATTTCTTCGGCACATAAAAACACCCCCTGCATATATCCTATGCAAGGGGTGTAAGGTTTTTAACTGTCCATTACCTCTTTGCAGGCAGCAAGCACCTGACTGAGAATTGGAACGCACACTGGACGGCCGTAGCCTCCGTCCTCCACCGCAACCATGAAGGCCAGCGGATATTCTTCGTCCATCACAAAGCCGGTAAACATGGCGTTGGGCTTCTTTCCTGCGCCCACCTCCGCCGTACCGGATTTCCCGCAGACGGTCAAACCTGGAAAACTTTCTTCTCCGTAGTAATTTTTCACATTGTTTCGCAGAAACTCCTGCAAAACCTTGGCAGTCTGACTGGACATAATGCGCCCGCCGGATTGGGATTCAGCCCGGTATGTGGTCTTGTTTCCTACGGTAATTTCCGAAACCAGATACGGGTCAATGCCGGCGCCACCGGAAGCAATGGCACCTAAGAAGGTCATATACCGACAGGGGTTGATTAAATCCTTATGCTGGCCAATGGCGCTCCATGCCACCAGTACATCGGCTTCTCCCGAAGCGCTGATGTTTCCCTTGGCGCTGGAGATTCCGTCAAAGCCCATACTGTCAAGAACGCAAAATTGATTGGCATACCGCTCCAACACCTCTCCACCAAGCTGGTCAGCAATCTTTGCAAAGGCGCAGTTGCAGGACTTGCCAAAGGCCTCCTGAAAGGTAAGTGTCCCGTGGCTTTGCTCGCAGGTAACCTTATCAATGCCATAATGCACAGTACCTTCGCAGGTAAATCTTTGTTGCTGAATATCCGGGATATGCTCCAGAGCCGCCGCGGCGGTCACAATCTTAAAAATGGAACCGGGCGTATAGGTTGACTGGATAAAACGGTTCACATACACGCCTTCATAAGTGCCGGTTTGGTCCTGAGATATTTCCGGCGCATTGTCCGGGTCAAAGGTCGGTGTGGTAACAGCGCATAAAATCTCACCGGTTTTATAATTATACACGGCCACCGTACCCTTATACGCACCCATCGCCTCCAAAGCCGCCATCTGCACCTTCGCGGAGAGGGTTAAATTCATTTGGCCGCCAGTACCACCGTAGGCATATACCCCACCGATGGGGTCAAATCCCGCCAATTCCTCCGCGTAGCTGCCCAGAGCCGGTGCGCTGATATTCCCCTGCCGGTCACCCAGCCAATGGAGTACAGATTTACGAAGCGTCACATTGGGCGCATAGGTGCGGCCGTCGGTTAAGTCCATCAAAAGGGCCCCATCTCTGTCTGCCACCACACCGCAGCCTAAATTTCCTGCGTGATATAGGTGGGGAGAACCGGAAAACAGCACCCATTTTCCTGACTGTATCAAATATTCTCCGGTAAAAAAGGTGGTTCCCATGGCGAGAATCACAATCAAAACCAGTAGTAGCCTGGTTCTGCGCATAATTCTATTCATCTTCCAAGCACCCCTCTCTGGACTGCCGGACAGCAAAGCTGGCATTTTGCCTGGTATCAGCCGCTTTCACAAATGCAAGTAAGCCCCAAGCACCAATCATACTGGAGCCGCCATTGGACACAAACGGAAAGGTCACGCCGGTCAGCGGTAATACATCCACCGTGCCCAGTGCATTAAAAATCGCCTGTAACATTAGTATTCCTGCGGCAGTACAAGCGCCGATGATATAGAAGCTGCTACGGCCAACCGCCGCTGTCCGCAAAACAAACAGTCCCAGGGCGATGACACACAAAATCAGCATCAAGCCAATCAATAAGCCCCATTCCTCAGAAAGTGTGGCAAACACCACATCGGAATCCGCCGCAAAAATGTGCTTCATAAAACCGCTCCCGGCGCCCAGTCCGAACAAACCGCCGGATGCAATGCACATTAACGCTCTGGTCTGCTGATAACCGACCCCCAAGGGGTCTTCCCAAACATGCCGCCATATAGCAAACCGTCGCAAAGCATGGGGAGCAATTTTCAGTACCAAAACCCCGGCAAAACCCAATGAGGTACAGGCCAGTGCAATCGTTCCCACACTTCCGGAACGAAAATAGGCAATCAAAAGGAAGGCCACAAAGAAAATCAATGCCGTTCCGAAATCATTCATCACTGCCAAACAGCCGCAAATGGCTACCGTGTAGGCAATGAATAAAATAAGATTGCGCTTATTCATAATCCGGTTCATGGTGGATGCACCAATAAACACAAAGCAAACCTTACTCAGCTCAGAGGGTTGAATAGAAAGAGAGCCAATCACAAGCCAGTTTTTTGCGCCGTGATACTCTTTTCCGAATACCATGGTAATCAGCAAAAGCAGTAGCCCCGCAATGCCGGCCACATAACGCATCTTCTTAGCCCGCTCCAGGTCACGCACAGACCAGCCAACGCCTAGAAACAGGCACAGACCCATAACCAGCGCAGCCAGCTGTTTTACCGCCTCTCCGGGCTTCACAGCGGCAATTGCGGCCATACCCATGGTGCAAAGAAAAAACGCAATGGTTTCCGGCTCAAATGACGGCTTGCGGATAATTAAATAAAAGATTAGCAGTGCCCACTGGCAAACGGTAATCCCGGCAAAGCCCAAAAGCACATCCCCGGTATACTCTGTTGCCACGGTCATCATATAGGAAACACAAATCAGAACCTGAATCAAAGTCAGCAGCAGACAGTTAAGAATCACATATACCGGATTGGATGCCTTGGTGCGCAGCTGTGCCAGTAAATGCTCCTGCTTTTTTGAGATAGGCTGGAGCTTCATATCCACGCCACCAATGGTAATAACATCCTCTTCATCCAATGCGCAAATATCAATTTTTTCCCCGTTCACCAGCACACCGCTTTTGGAATTGGCATCGGAAATTGACCAGCTACCGTCATCATAGCGGGTCAAAACCGCATGATTTCTGGAAATGGTAGGAACATCCACCACCACATCACTGCGTTTACTGCGACCGATGACATTTTCCCAATGGGTAATGGGAAGCTTTTTTCCGTTGGTTAGGCACAGCCATGCCCAAATCTCCGGCTCCCGGCGAAAGGTCAGTAAGGGCTTGATCGTGCGGTACAGTAAAAAGCCTGCTAAGCACGGTAGTAAATATCGCAAAATTGCCTGATAAACGTATACATAGGTATCCTCCACGCGGGAAAACATCAGCAAAAATTCCTCCACACGGTCACCTCCCTGATCATTAGAATACCACAGAATGAAAAAAAATGCAAATTAACATTCCTTAACGGCGGCAAATATGTTATACTACAGCCAGAAAGATGAAATGGGGCGAGAATTATGCCAAAATCCGATAACCAGAAGCTGAAAATACTGTATATCCTCGATTATCTGCAAAAAAACTCCCACGAGGGAAACCCCGTGAGAGCAGCAGAGCTGATTTCCATGCTGGACCGTCAGCACAATATTCAATGTGACCGGAAAACCGTATACTCTGATGTAGCGGCATTGATAGATTACGGTGTCGACATTATAACGAAGCCCGGCAAGAACGGTGGCTACTACGTTGCCTCCCGGAATTTTGAGTTACCGGAGCTGAAATTGTTAATTGACGCTGTTCAGTCCAGCCGGTATCTGACAGAAAAGAAATCCCGGGAGCTGATTGAAAAGCTGTGCAACCAGTGTAACGAGCATGATGCAAAACTCATGAAACGTAACGTTGTGGTGTCCGGCAGAGTAAAGAGCATGAACGAAACGGTGTATTATAGCGTGGATGCCATACAGGAGGCCATTGCGGAAAACAGACAAATTTCCTTCCGATATTTTGACTGGGGTATGGACGGCAAGCGCCATTATCGGGATAAGGACTATCAAATCAGCCCCTATGGCCTGTGCCAGGACCATGAATATTGCTACCTGCTGGCCCACTCTCCCCGTTACGGCGTTACATCCTTCCGGATTGACCGAATGAGCCACATACAGCTATGCGATGCCTCCAGAACGCCCTGCCCGGAGCTGACGGGCAAGGCTTTGGTTGATTATGCAAAAAGGCTGTTTCAGATGTTTTCCGGAGATGCTGTGGATGTAAAAATGCGATTTCATAAGGATTTGGTGAACGTGGTCATTGATCGCTTCGGCCAGGATACTATGCTGATTCCCGACGGGTCGGAGCATTTTCGGTTTACTGTGCCTGTTGCTGTGTCCCCCATGTTTTTAAGCTGGGTCATCGGCTTTGGCCGTAAAGCACAAATTCTGCACCCCCAGTCCGTGATTGACCAATGCCGGCAAATGTGTCTGGATGCCCTCCATCAGGAGGAAAGCTGAAAACTGGAAGTGATTTCCTGCCAGCACTCCTGCAAACTTCCTGCATCGTCGGCCAAGGCAGTCAGACTAAGACAGTAGTGGTAACTGCCGTCATCCAAAATCACGGCTCTACCCACCTGGTCGCCTCCCTCTCCTGCGGCGCTCCAGGCACATTCATACCTTAGCCCCTGGGGACTGTCTGTTTTCAGTAGCGTTAGGCTGTCCTCACTGTAGCCGGTAAGGGCGGTGACTGTTCTGTTTAAGTCTCCGGCTTCCAGGGTTTCCACCGCGATTTCGTACCCCTCGCAGAAATAGAGTTTTCCGCTCTGGCCGTTAAAAACCGGCGCGGCCGCGTCGTCTGGCAGTAAGAGATTGACGGCAGCAGGTTCCGGAGATGCCAGGGGTTGATAAATATCCCCGATTGTTTCAAAGGTTTCCACGGCACCGCATCCGGTGAGTGTGAATACAAGCAGGCAAAGAATCAAAATACGTTTCATGTTTACCCCTCCCGAAAGGACGTGATTAGTTTGCTGACAGGATATCTGTTACTAATCAATGCGGCAGGCTTCGCGCTTATGCTGGTTGACAAACAAAAAGCCATTAAAAATAAATGGCGGATACCAGAACGCAATTTACTTGCCCTTGCGCTGCTGGGAGGCAGTCCTGGAGTATACGCCGGGATGCAGATATTTCGGCACAAAACAAGAACACCGAAATTTTTTATCGGTGTACCGATTCTAATGAGTATACAAATTCTTGCAGGGATATTCATTTATTTACATTCATAAGAAATGCCCCCGGATGGAACATCCGGGGGCAAGTTTTATGGGTAAATCTTGATTACTTCCGAATCAGCTTGTTGCGGATTTCAGGAATCATCAGAGCAGCCACAGCCAGCAGGCTCACAGTCATCAGCATGACATACACAGCGTTCACACTGGAATCACCGGTATCGGGGTTCACAGTAGGTGTGCTGGGAGTGGTGGCGGGAGTGCTGGGAGCGGGCTCGGTAGGAGCGGGCTCGGTGGTGGAAGGAGTGCTGGGAGTGGTGGGTGCAGCAGCAGCCACATTGACGATAACATACTCAGAGAAGTGCTCCAGCTGGGCAATCAGATGGTTGTCAGCAAAGGTGGTTGCAATCTTCTCGATCTTGCCGTCATCAGCAATGTGCCAAATCTGGAAGTCACTACCCTTGGCGCCGGTGGGAACAGTGAAAGGAATCTTAACAGTAACCTTGCCGCCGTCGAAATTGCTGATGGCAACGTTGTCTGCGAAAATTTCAGCCTTCAAAATATGCTCAACTTCTACATCGGCCAGAGCTTCCTTCTGAACATCGTTCAGAACGGTATCATCTGTCTTCTTAACAGTGATGGTAATCTCGGTCTTTGCGCCGGCATCTTCCACAATGGCTTCAATGGTCTTGGTATCCAGAGTGATAACGCCTTCGTCGGTGGTGATGGTCAAGGTCTTATCAGCCTCAGCAACATCCTTCAGGGAAGCTACAGGCAGCTCAACCTTAGAAACAGGAGTTTCCTCATCCTTGACTTCAATTTCCACTTCAGCCTTATCGCCGGCTGCTTCCAGTGCATCAGAAACAGCACCCTCATCAACGGCAGCCTTATCTTCAGTAATCACAATCAGCTGAGGAATTTCCTCGCCCTTGGCAATCTCATAACCGCAGACAGAGCAAACCTTATCGCCGGTATAACCCTTCTCAGTTGCAGTAGCAGGCTTTGCATTCACGACCTTCTCGGTATGCTTCGCGCTGTCAGCCTTATCACCACAAGCACATTCATGCCAATGGTTATCCTTGTCGCTCTTCCATTCGGTACCATGGCTGTGGCCCTTGGCACTGTCGGTGTCAACAAAGGTTTCTGTGGTACTTACCGCTCCACAGACGCAGGACTTGTAGTAAACAGCATCGTCAACACAGGAAGCAGCAGACTTTAATGTGCTGACGCCATTCACTTCCTTCAGTTCTTTGTCAAAGGTGTGGGCAGCCTTATCAAATTTCTCAGTGCATCTACAGGTGTGCCAGTGGTCTGTAGCATCGGACTCCCACTTGTCGTCGGCATCGACGTGGGTACCGACAGCAGTACCTGCATCCACAAATGTTTCAGTTGCGCTTACCTGACCGCATGCACAGGACTTGTAGTAAACAGCATCGTCGACACAGCTAGGAGCATCCTTTAATGTGCTGACGCCATTCACTTCCTTCAGTTCTTGGTCAAAGGTGTGGGCAATCTTAGTATCAGTATCAGTACAGGTTGCACACTTGTTCCAGTGATGGGTTGCATCCTTCTGAGGAACATTGTAGACATGATTTAATGTTGCGCCGTAGCTTGCACCACAGGTGCCGCAGACTGCCTGCGCTGTACAGGAGGCGGCAGTACCGTCAGTACCAACAGCATGTCCGGCTTTGTCAAGCTCCTCACCGCATTCGCAGGTATGCCAGTGGTCAGTATCGTTAGATTCCCAATCACCATCGGCATCAGTATGGTTACCGGTAGCAGTACTGTCAGCTTCAAAAGTTTCAGATGTGCTTACCTCTCCGCATAGACAGGATTTGTAGTAAACAGCATTCGCGGCACAAGTGGCAGCATCCTTTAATGTGCTGGCGCCATTCACTTCGGTCTTTTCCTGATCAAAAGCATGATTCACCTTAGTATCGGTAACGTCGCAATTTGCGCACCTATTCCAGTGCTGTGAATCGTCCTTCTGAGGAACATTGAATGTATGCTCAGTATAGGGAGCAGCAACAGCTACTCCACCGCAGACGGTGCACTTGGTAGCAGTGGTGCAGTCGCCGTCGTCTTCAGCGGCAGTGTGACCGTCGGCAATAATCATGTTCTTAACGATGATTTCGGTTGTAGCGGCATAGTCTGTCGTGTTAGCCAAATGGGGCAGGTAGCCAAAGAAGAGGGCATCCAGACCGGCGGCGTTTCCGCGCGCAAAAACAACATCATCATAAGTATCCAGCAGGTCTCCACCACAGTAGAAAGAAACTGTGTCATGGTCGTTCCAAAGGGTGGTCAGAGTGAACTCATCGCCCAGCTTCTTGTTCAGGTCGACGGTATAACTGTTTTCTTCGGTAACAGCAGCACCGCCGTTAGCGTAGTTGTTCTTGAAAATTGTCAAATTCAGCTTGCCGGCATCATCTGCACGGTAGATGGAGTAACGAATGTAGTGTTCTACATAAGGCTCAGAAGAACCGTTGCCTGTTCTCGGGCCCTCAATAACATTGAAGTAGCCGGAGGATTTGTGCTGGTCGCCGTAATTAGCAACGCCGGTGAACACAGGCATGCTGTTAATCTGAATGGTCTGGGTCATATGGGGGTTGGTCATACCAGTAAAGACTTTATACAGATATACCTGGTTTGTACCAGATGTAGAATCTGTATCCTTAATGGTTGCAGTGTAACCGTCTGCGCTTACAGTGACATCATTACACAGAGCTGCGCTAGAAAAGCTCTGATATGTGGGGGTCACTGCAGTTGCAGTCAGGACGGTTGCGGGTAACAGGCCAATGAGCATGACAAGTGCTGTGGCCAGTGCCAAAAGTCTTTTTTTCATTTTTTGATTACTCTCCTTTCAATATTGGGTTTCCTATAATTTGGGGATTTGGGATATGTCCTGTACTACCGTTCACCCTTTTGCAGGTGCCTCCTGCCGGAAGTGTCGGGCAATCCCCTACCCCATAATTAACAAATACTGTGCTGGGTTCCGGGCAGGAATTACTTACTCTTGCGCTTCTTCACCACAATCACAACCACCACAGCCGCTACAGCCAGAACCACCACTGCTGCTGCGATAACAATGTAAATCACTACATCGTTGCCCTGATTGGCAGAAGCGCCGCCCAGAGCAGGAATCTCCTCGCCCTTTTCAATGAGCTCGCCGCAAACATGGCATACAATATCGCCGGTGTAGCCCTTTTCGGTGGCAGTTGCGTTCTTAACCCCGGAGATGGACTTCTTATGACTGTTAGCACCTTGGCTAATTAATGTACCGCAATCAGTACAGAACTGGTCCTTTGTGCAGTCGAAATCGGCAGCCCTTGTGTGGGAGTCCTTACCGGGGGTGACAACCTGCAAACAGCCGGGGGTGCTGCAGAGAATGTCGGTGGTGCAATCACCGTCCTCTTCAGATGCCGTATGGGCACTTTGCTTGGAAGCAATAAGCGTGCCGCAGCTGGTGCAGACAAGGTCTTCCTTGGTGCAGTCGCCGCTGGTTACGTGACCGTCTGTGGCGATGATTTTGCCGACACTCAGTTTGATGTCGCCTTCATAACCGTCTTCATCTGCGAAAGCATTAAAATAACCAAACATCAGGCAATTAATATTATAATAAGCCTTATGGTTGTAAGTAACACCATCATAAGTTCCCAGCTCCTGACCGTCACAATAGAAGGTCACCTTATTGTCTGCATGCCAGACAGTAGAGAGCTTGAACTCATCACCCAGCTTCTTGTTCAGGGGAACTTCCTGAGAGTACTGAGCATTGTTGTGGGGATTGAAAATGGTCAATGCCAAATTGCCGGCAGCATCCTTACGGTGAATACTGTATGCAATATAGTCTGCCCGGAACTGACCGTCCGCGCCGGCAGTACGGTTTCTTTCCAGCACGTTGAAGAAGCCGGATGTCTTGTAATAGTCACCGTAGAAGTTCGGCTTGGTCATAATGGGCATTTTTTCAATCTTAATGGTTTGGGTCAAGTGGGCAATCTTAAAGGAATTGCTCTCATCGCCAAAAAGCTTTGCAATATACACCGCATCTGTTTTATTTTCATTCATATACGGAAGTGTTTGCTGCAGTGTGGCAGTGTACTTATTAGACACATTGATTTCACCGTCGCCATTTGAGTTATAAATGTCAGTCGCACTAAGGTCTACATATGCATTATCTTCCTCCGCTGCTACCGTAAGAACTGTGGCAGGAAGCACGCTAAACAGCATGATCAGCGCCAGGGAAAGTGCCAAGAGATTCTTTTTCATTTTTTCAATACGCTCCTTTCGGCGTTGTGTCACTTGTGCATAAAAATATTTCCTCGTATGCACTCTCTATTGATTATACAACCTAAATTTTCATTTGTAAATACATATTTTACTTACTACTGCGTTTTTTCCAGAAATAAAATACGATTCCTGCGGCCGCGCCCAACAAGGCCACTGCACCGATGACAATATAAATCACGATACTTCCCTGCTTGGGTGTCCCGGGTCCGTCACTTGCATCCGGCGAAAGGGTTGTGTCGGGCTCGCTGGGGCTACTGGGGTCAACGGGATTATCGGGGTTGCTGGGGTCAGTCGGTGTACTGGGATTTGCTGTGGGATTACTGGGGCCGGTGGTTGCACCGGGTGTTGTAGTGGGATTACTGGGG
>JAZNIX010000033.1:0-35019 GCA_045577715.1 Faecousia sp. | reverse complement strand
TATTAAGCTGGGTGTTGACTCCCGTCACGCTGACCAGCAGGTTCGCGGCGCCGTGGTTCTGCCCAACGGCACCGGTAAGACCGCCCGTGTTCTGGTTTTCGCTAAGGACGCTAAAGTTGACGAAGCCAAGGCTGCCGGCGCTGACTATGTTGGCGGCATGGAGCTGGTAGAAAAGATCACCAAGGAAAACTGGTTTGATTTTGACGTAGTCGTCGCTTCCCCTGATATGATGGGTGTGGTTGGCCGTCTGGGTAAGGTTCTGGGCCCCAAGGGCTTGATGCCCTCTCCCAAGGCCGGCACTGTGACCCCCAACGTGGGCGCTGCTGTCACGGAAATCAAGGCCGGTAAGGTAGAGTACCGTCTGGACAAGACCAACATCATCCACTGCCCCATCGGCAAGGTTTCCTTCGGTGCTGAAAAGCTGCTGGAGAACATGGACACTCTGGTTAAGGCCGTGGTTAAGGCGAAGCCCGCCGCTGCCAAGGGTCAGTATATCAAGTCCTGCACCGTGGTTTCCACCATGGGCCCCGGCGTGAAGGTTTCTACTGCTAAGTATCTGTAATTGATATGACTCAAATCCCCAGAAAGCACACAAGCGTGCTTTCTGGGGATTTTCCGTTTTGAAAGTACCTTTCAAAAATAATGCTTGACAATTCTATTTATCTATGATAGAATTCGACTGTTGCCAAAGACAGTAGGTGTCGCAAGACGTAAATCCTACCGAGGTGCGTTTAACATTTTGCTTGTTTACGTGTCTTTCTGTCTTCTGGCAGGAAGACATTTTTATTTTCGGAGGTGAAAATCATGCCCAACGCAAAGGTTCTTGAGAGCAAGAAGGCCGTTGTAGACGCCCTGACCGGCAAAATCAAGGAAGCCACTTCTGTTGTTTTCGTCGATTACAAGGGTATTACGGTCGCTCAGGACTCTGAGCTGCGTAAGCAGTTCCGCGAAGCCGGTGTTGAGTACTCCGTTGTTAAGAACACTCTGACCAATTTCGCAGCCAAGAATGTCGGCTACGATTTCAGCAAGGTTCTCAACGGCACGACCGCCATGGCTTCCACCACCGGCGACCCCATCGCCCCTGCCCGCATCGTATGCGAGTTTGCTAAGAAGTACAAGGGAATCAACCTGTCCATTAAGGGCGGCGTTGTGGAAGGCAGTGTCCTGTCCGCCGCTGAGCTGAACGGTTTCGGCGAACTGCCCAGCAAGAATGCTCTGGTTGCATCCGTCCTTGGTACCTTCCTGGCACCTATCTCCAGCCTTGCTTTCGTCTTGGATCAGGTTCGTATCCAGAAGGAAGGCGGCGCTCCTGCTGCTGAAGCAGAAGCCTAATTCATTCGTAAACACAAAATCATTAACTTAACTTATTTTTAGGAGGATTATTATCATGGCTAGTGAAAAAGTCACTGCTCTCGTTGAGGAAGTTAAGGGTCTGACCGTTCTGGAACTGTCCGAACTGGTTCACACCCTGGAGGAAGTTTTCGGTGTTTCTGCCGCTGCTGCCGCTGTTGCTGCTCCCGCTGCTGGCGGTGCTGCCGAGGCTGCTGAAGAGAAGACCGAGTTTGACGTCATCCTGAAGGATGCCGGCGCTTCCAAGCTGAACGTCATTAAGGTTGTCCGTGCCGCTACCGGCCTGGGCCTGAAGGACGCTAAGGATCTGGTTGACAACTGCCCCAAGACCCTGAAGGAAGCTATCTCCAAGGAAGATGCCGAGAAGCTGGTTGCCGAGCTGAAGGAAGCCGGCGCTACCGCCGAGCTGAAGTAATTCAGGCTTTCCGAAACATAGACGGCCGCCAGTACCCTGGCGGCTGTTTTTCGCTTACCAGGAGGTAACCTATGGAACAATTAAACCAGTTGCTCAGTAAATATTTGCCGGCAGGCTATGAATCCTATTTGCATACTGTACTGATTTCCTTCGTAGCTCTTGCTGTGATTGCAACCCTGGGCCGTTTGCTATTCGGCAAAAAATCTGTGCTGAACCAGAGCGTGTCAGCACTCATTGGAATCCTTTTCATCTATGCCATAACCATCGTCGTTTACAGCTACGGCATTGACTTAGGATTCCTTGTTTCTCCCCTGCCCTTTATCACGCTGGACGGGGACAATCTGCACATCTTCCCTATCCTAACTGCCGATTACACTCTCATTTGCGGCCATCTGCTGAACATGATTATTCTTGCTTTCCTTGCGAATTTAATCAACAGCTGGCTTCCCACCAAGAAAAACGTATTTGCTTGGCTGTTTTTCCGCTGTCTGTCCGTAGCCGGCGCAATGGTCTTGTTTGCTGTGGCAAATCATCTCATGGAGGCCTATCTTCCCAGCGACCTGCTGAAATGGGCACCGGTCATTTTGCTGGCGATTTTGGTAAGCTCCCTGCTTTTAGGTGCATTGAAGCTGGTAGTGGGTGCGATTCTCACCACTGTCAATCCTCTGCTTGCTGTTCTATACACCTTCTTCTTTGCCTCCGTTCTGGGCAAACAGATTTCCAAGGCCATTCTTACCACCGTGCTTGCGGCAGGGCTTGTGGCCATCTTAAACTACTGCGGAATAACCACGGTTTTTGTTGGCGCCGCCGCTTTGACCGCATATATTCCCCTGCTGGTAATTTTGCTGGTATTGTGGTATATTATCGGTCGTAAACTATAACATGCACTCCCCCATTTGCTCTGCAGATGGGGGATTCCCATTTTCCCGTTTCTGTGTTAGAATGTAGGCGAGGTGAAGCTTATGAAACGTATCCTTACAATCATCATTACTCTATGCATATTATCCGGTTGCACATATATAGAAAGTCTTTCCCTTTCCACCTCGGTGACGACTACCGCCTTGCTGGAACAAAGCTCCACAACGCTTCCAATATGCACCCTTCCTCCACCTCCGGCAGACCCTCTGGAAACACGCCTGTCAAATATGTCCACCGAAGAGAAAGTGGGACAGCTATTCCTCGCCCGGTGTCCCGATATTAAGGCCGTTGAGGATATTCAAACCTATCATTTGGGTGGCTATATCCTATTCGGCAGAGATTTTGAAAACAAAACCCCATCTACTGTCAAAAGCACCATTGCATCCTATCAAGAGGCATCCTTGATTCCCATGCTGATTGCAGTGGATGAGGAAGGGGGAACCGTCAACCGGGTCAGTCTATATCCTGCCTTCCGCAGTGCGCCTTTCTCCTCTTCGCGATATTTATACCAACAGGGCGGTCTTGCAAGCATAAAAGAAAATGAAGCAGAAAAGTGCTTGCTACTCAACAGTTTGGGCATCAATGTCAACGTCGCTCCGGTCTGTGACGTGACCACAGACCCCAATGCCTTTATGTACCGCCGCTCTCTGGGGCAAAGTCCCGAGGTTACAGGTCAGTTTGTAGCTACTGTCCTCAGCGAAATGAACGCCCACCAAATTGGCGGCATTTTGAAGCATTTTCCCGGGTACGGAAACAATTCCGATACCCATACAGCTATCGCAATCGATAACCGTCCACTTTCCCAACTGGAACAGGTGGACCTGGTCCCCTTTTCTGCAGGCATTTCCTTCGGATGCGATGCCATTATGGTCAGTCATGTGTATATGAATGCCATTGATTCTAACGCACCGGCTACCCTGTCTCCTGCCGTTCATAAATACTTGCGAGAGAATATGGGATTTGACGGGGTGATTGTTACCGATGATTTGGCCATGAAGGCCATTACCGATGTCTATGGTATCGGTGAATCTGCCGTTCTTGCGGTGTTGGCAGGAAATGACCTGCTGTGTGTCACCGACTATGACCAGCAATATCCGGCAGTTTTACAGGCAGTGAAAGACGGCCGCATTTCCCCGGACACCTTAAATAACGCAGTGCTTCGTATTCTTCGATGGAAACAAAAATTAGGACTCATATAAAAACAGGGTGAGAAACTCACCCTGTTTTTCTTATTCAATAGCAGAAAGAACATCGCGAATTGGTTCGCTGTCCACTGTTTCCATTAAGCCGGTATCAAAGGCTTCTGCAACCTTGGGGTCAATGGGCAGGCGCGCCAGCACAGGCAATTGAAACTCCGCAGCCACCTCATCCAGATGGCTCTTACCGAAAACCTCCAGACGCTTTCCGCAATCGGGACACTGCAAATAGCTGTAATTCTCCACAAAGCCCAATACGGGAATATGCATCATATTCGCCATGTTTACCGCCTTGGAAACAATCATGGATACCAAATCCTGGGGACTGGTGACAATGACAATGCCATCCACCGGCAGGCTCTGGAACACAGTCAGGGGCACATCCCCGGTTCCGGGAGGCATGTCAACAAACATATAGTCCACATCTTCCCAGATAACATCGGTCCAAAACTGCTTTACAGCACCGGCAATCACCGGTCCTCTCCACACCACAGGGTCGGTACTGTTATCCAAGAGAAGATTGATAGACATGACCTGAATTCCGCTGCGGGTCAGTGCAGGATACAGCCCTTCCTCGTTGGCACCCTGACATTCCGTAACACCAAAGGCCGTAGGAATGGAAGGGCCTGTAATATCGGCATCCAAAATGCCAACCCGTTTCCCTTTTCGCGCCATGCCAACCGCCAGCAAGGAGGTTACTGTGGATTTACCCACGCCGCCCTTGCCGGAAACCACAGCAATGACTTTTTTCACGTTGGACTTGGGATTCAGTTTTGCAAGCAAGCTCTCTGCCTTGCGGTCACTGCAATCAGAACCGCAGGTGGAGCAATTACCATTACATGTGCTCATAATGAAAACTCCTTTGTTCGCTTTTCTATCAGTATACCATACTGTTTGTTAAAATGCTACCTTTATTACATGAGGGCTTCATTCATTTTCTCCCACTGCTCCATCTGCTCCATCAGTAAATTTTCTGCCTGCTCTTTCTCAGACAGAAGCCGTGTCAATTCCATATAATCTCCGCCGGCGGCTTCAATCGCCTCATCCAGCGCAGAAATGGCCGCCTCCTGCTTCTCAATCTCCCGTTCCAGTCTGCGAATCTGCTTTTCTAAATCCTTGGTTCCACCCTTTGGCTTTTCCGCTTTGGGCTTTACCGTAGGGACCGCTGGGATTTTACTTGCCGCCTCATGCTCCAGAATGGAGCGGTATTTTTCATACCCGCAGGAAAAATCACGGATTTTTTCATCCTCCAAAAGCCAAATCCGCTGGGCAAATTTTTCAATAAAATACCGGTCATGGGAGACAAACAGTAAAACGCCTTCAAATTCTTCAATGGCCGCCTCTATCCACTCCCGGGATGCAATGTCCAAATGGTTGGTGGGCTCGTCCAAAATGAGTAAGTTAATTTTCTCATCCATCAGCATACACAGCCTAAGACGGCTCTGCTCACCGCCGGACAGCTCTCCCACCTTCTTGAACACATCATCCCCCTGGAATAAAAATGCGCCCAGACGGTCACGGGCTGTCTGAGGAGTGCAGTTTTTCTCATAGAGCATGGTGTCATATAGGGTTCTCTCCGGATGTGCAAACCGGATAATTTGGGGTAAATACCCCCATTTCACGGTAGGGCCGAACTGAATCTTTCCGGCGCAATCCTCCTGACCCAGCAAGCACTTAAGGAACGTGGATTTTCCGGTACCGTTATCCCCCAGAATGGCAATTCGTTCTCCGCCCTCTACCTGCAGATTCACCTCGGAAAACAAGGTGCGTTCACCAAACTGCTTTGCCATATTTTTTACTTTGAACACCACGTCACCGGAAAATTCCCGTTCCCCGAAGGTGGCTTTCATGGTCTTTTCCGTTTTCGGGCGCTCGGTTTTCTTAATGCGCTCCATACGGTGCTGGATGGACATAGCCCGACGGTACAAGGTTCGGTTATTGATGCCCCAACCCTTCATCCGCTCCACAGTATATCCTAACTGCTTCAGCTTAGCCTGCTCCTGTTCATACTGCTTCAGCTGCAGATTAAATCTGGCCTGCTTTTCATCCATGTAGAAGGAATAGTTTCCGGAATAAAATTCTCCATGACCGTCTACGATTTCAATCACCCTTTGGGCAATCTTATCCAAAAAGTACCGGTCGTGAGAAATGGCCAAAACCGTTCCCTTAAAACTGTGGATATAGCTTTCCAGCCATTCCACACTGCGCAAATCCAGGTGGTTTGTAGGCTCATCCAGCAAGAGGATATCGGTCTTCTCCAGCAAAAGCCGGGCAAGATTCACACGGGTCTTTTCACCGCCGGACAGGCTGTCAAAGTTCTGGACACGCTGTTGCTCTGTGATTCCCAGACCGTTGCAGATTTTGTCTACCTCCACATCCATCTCATAACCGCCGCCGGCCTGAAACAGATTCACCAGCCTATCGTATTCCGCAAGCTGTTGGGCCGTGGCACCCTTTGCCATATCCCGCTCCATGGCTTCCATCTTTTTCTGAACACCAGTCACTGTGCAATAGGCCGTGCGCAGTACATCTTCCACCGAATACCCCACAGGATACCGGGGAATCTGAGAAATTAAACCCAGCCGTTTTGAAGGATTTACATACACCTCGCCGCCGTCATAATCCATTTCTCCGGTGAGAATCTTCAGCAGTGTGGTTTTTCCACAGCCATTACGCCCAAGGATTGCCACCCGCTCTCCCTCTTGGATGTCAAAGGAAAGGCCATCTAATAAATATTCACCGATTACAAAGAATTTTTTTAGATTTTTTACCGAAATATCAACCATTTTCAAACTCCAAAGAACCTACCATGCGTTCCAATTCCTCTAAAGAATACAGTAAACGCATGGCTTGCAATAAGCCATTGGCACTCATGTGGGCCGGGAAATCCAGTTTTTTTATCAAAGCCCTCCGCAAAGCACTGCTATTTTTCCCACCGGAAAGCCCCAGTGCCACAAAATCCTGCTTTGTAATTTCCCCTGCCTGGGTTGCCTGTTGGTCTTCAAAGGTTGCGCCTGCACGGCGCAGGCAATCCAAAATCACACGAGGCGTCATGCCCTCCACCCCCAGCATACCTTCCTTGCCAGGGGTCTTTTTTCTGCGTTCCTTACCGGGAATATCGGGGATATAGGCATGCTTCAAATATTTCCCGTCAATGGCACTTTTAATGTGATTACGAATCAAAAAACCTGCTCCGTCAGAATCTGTAAACACAATCAGTCCCCGGGTGTGGGCCGCTTTACGCAACAGTGCCATCTGCTGCTGGTCCTTAAAAATTCCAAAGCCGGAGGTTTCCAAAATCGGGGCATCTACAATTTGGGACAGGGTATTTTTATCGTATCTGCCTTCCACAACGATGGCCTCCCGTATTCTAACCATGCTTTGCCTCCTGGGCCAGCTGTAATATCAACAGCTCCAGCAAACGCTTCGGGTCATCAAAGGAAGTCTTCATACCATGGTCCGTCTCCAATACCAATTTGGCGGCTTTTTTATAAAAGGCCGGCTGAAACCGTCTGGCAGCATCCATGGTCTTCCGGGCAGCATAATCCCCCATGCCGTATAGCTTTATCCAATCACCGGTGCCCTTGCCATTGTCCAGTAACACTCTGGCTGCACTCATTTTCCGAAGGTTTGCACCGATGGTTCCCAAAATCAAAATGGGGTCTTGCTGCATTTTCAGCAATTTTTGCAGTTCCTCCAGAGCCGCAGCATAGTTCCCCTGGCCCAAATAATCGGTCATGCGGAACACCACCGCATCCAATACCGGTTCTGTTACCGCATCGATATCACTTTGACAAATAGCATCCGCACCGGAATAGGCGCAGATTTTTTGAATCTCCCCGGACAGAGAGGTCATGGTTCCGTCCGTAATATCAATCAAATAAAGACACAGCTGGGTGGAAATTTGTTTCCCCTTCGCCGCAAAATGGCGGGTAATCCACGGCACTAAATCTCTGGTTTCCTGCTTGGGAAATTCCACAATACTGCCGTACTGCTCAATCACCTGATACAGCTTTTTCATACGCTTGTCCGGATTCCAGGGTGTGGTTTCATAGGTAAAGACCACCGTGCAATACGTTGGGATATCGGACAGAATTTCCGCCACCTTTTCCCGGTCGCTCTCCGGTAGCTTAAACAGATCAATCTCATCCACATGGACCATGGTACGCTCTGCCATCATGGGAAGATTTTCCACAGCATCGGAGAAAGCACGAATATCAAAGCTTTCACCGGTCAGCTTATGGAAATTAAAGGACTCGGTTACCGGGTCAAGCAGCTTCTTTTTCAGCTGTTGCAGATAATGCTGCAGCAAAAACACTTCCTGCCCATGAAAAAAATACAGCCCCTTGGTTGTTCCCGTCCGAAGGTCTTCCTTGAGCCCCTGAAGGTTTTTTTGTTGATTCTCCGGTTTTTTTGCCATGATACTCACCCCCTGAAAACAATCGTTCCGTGTTGGTCGGTTCGGTAAACGAAGCAGTGAAATTGCTCCAACCGCGCAAGCAGCTCCTGCGATGGGTGTCCAAATCGGTTTTCACCCACCGAAATAAACACATATTCGGGACAGGTCTGAGAAAGCAGTTCCATTCCAGTAGAACCGGCTGAGCCGTGATGCCCCGCTACCAGAAGGTCCAGTGCTGGAAGCTCCGTGCGGCTTATCAGCAGCAATTCTCCAAATTCCCCTCTGTCACCAGTAATCAGTATATCACAATTTTTCGGTTGGAACAAGATACATAAACTGCTTTCATTCTCCAAATTATAATTTTCCGGCCCATAAATGGTCAGCAAACTGTCTCCAAAGGATAAAACAAGGTCGCCGGAGACTGTAATGCAACGCTCTTGACCAGCCGCCTCCCGGATTTTCTGGGAATATCCGTATTCATCCACAATGTTCGGCAGAAATACGTGGTCCGTATCTATCCGTGTTAGCAGGTACGGAACGCCGCCCACATGGTCTGTATCATAATGGGTGACAATGACCCCATCCAGTCTTTGAATTCCCTGACTGAGCAACGTTTCCGCCGCCAAATCCGCACATTCTGTGTCCCAATCGCCGCCGCAATCCACAAGAAAGGTTTTTCCCTCACTTTGCAGTAAGATACACTGCCCCTGCCCCACATTCAGCATAGTAACCCGGCAATCGTCTGTCCAGGGCTCCAGCCAGGAGGCGATCAGTGAGGCGCAAAGGCCAATTGTGCTTAGACAGAGGAAAAGACATGCCGGTTTTTTCTTCATTGAGAGAAAAACCCCAAGCAGAAGATACACGCCAATCAGCCAAACAACAGTATAAATATTTACCGTGTAAACTGCCGCCAGTGGAAGCCGGGAGAGCTGTGTAGCGATCCCCTTTACAAAAAGGATGGGCAGTTCCACCAACCAGGCTACCATTTTTCCCAGAATCATACTCCCCACACTAAAAATACAGGCAAGCATAATTCCGTAAAAAATATAGCTTATGAGCCAAACAACAAACAAATTGGTCAGCAGACTAATCAGACTAACAGTTCCAAAATGATAGGCTACCAACGGCACTGTCGTCACCGAGGCACTTAAGCTCACGGATACTGAGCCGACAAACCCGCTTCTTAACCGGACCAGCCATTTTCTGCCCTGGATTTTCTTGAGCAGTCTCCGGGCCAAAAGCCAATTTTGAATTCTGGCGGAAAAAAGGAAAATGCCAATCATACAGCCAACCGTCAGCTGAAAGCTGATGGAAACCACCACCATAGGGTTCACCGCCAGCATAACAAGGGCCGCAAAGCTTAGGGCTGTCGGCGGATCATACTCCTTTTCTGTAAGCATAGATAGCAGTACCAACGCCTGCATGATACAGGCCCGGGTCACAGAGGGGGTAAATCCCGTAACCGCCGCAAACAGAAATAGCAACGGAAGCCCAATCAAAAAGACAGGTATCCGTTTCCTGCCGCAGAGCAAATATATTAAGGAAAACAAAATGGATACGTGTAACCCCGAGACTGCAACGATATGGCTGATGCCGGAGACCTTAAAAGCGGTACTGGTCTCATAGGTAATACCGCTTCGGTCACCCAGTAAAAGTGCCTTTGCAAAGGCCGCTGTTTCCTCAGAAAACAGTTCGTCTAACCGAGCTACGATTTCACTTCTCCATACTGCAGGATAATAGTAAAAGGGTGTAATATCCGCACGCTCCGCCATAATGCTGTCCCTTTGACTTGCCAACAAAAAGATTCCCTCACTGCGGTGGTAAGAGGCTTCCTCAAGTTCTTGTTTTGCTGTAAAGGTAAGATAGAAATTTCCCCTTAAGGTATCTCCGGGAGTATATAACGTGTCCGTATCAAGATATAAAAGGACTTGATAGGGCTTGCCCTCTACGGACATCCATCCAGTTACGGCACTTCCCCGGGATGTAAAATTACTGTAATCTGAAATTTCTATTACGCAATCCTGCTGTGTACCATCCAAAGCTCTGGCATTCTGCAAATAGAATTCATCATACAGAAGAAACCACGAAATACCAAGGGAAAAGGAAAGCATCAGTGCCGCGAATATTCTTAATGGGCGAAACCAATGTGTAAGAACCGCCAGGGCACATCCAAACAACAGCAAAATGATTGCCAACGTCCAATCAATCACAGCAAAGAAATAACTGCCCACAACGCAAGCGCCGCAAAAACCGATGGCAAACCACATGAGCTTACGCATTTTGCACCTCCCATGCAGAAAGGACGCCGCCTAGGCGGCGACGTCCAACTGTAATTTAATTCAGCTTAGAGGTAACAAAATCATCCACCAACGCCAGAGCGTTATCCAGTTTTGTTACATCCTTGCCGCCGCCCATGGCAGAGTCCGGCTTACCGCCGCCGCTGCCGCCGCAGAAGGTACAAACCTGACGAACCAGGTCACCTGCCTTGATTCCGCGGCTGACGGCTTCCTTGCCGCAAACTGCCAGGAAGGTCAGCTTGTCAGCATTCACACTTGCAAGCACCGCCGCCACATTTTCTTCTTTCTCCCGAAGCATATCGCCCATCTGCCGCAGCTTGTTGGCATCTGCCTCCGGAACAACCGCAGTCAGCACCTTAATGCCGCCCACATTCCGGGAGCCAAACAGGAACCGGTCCACATCTCCGGCGGCTTCCTTCGCCTTAAAGGACTCTATGGTGCGCTTTAAAGCCTTAATCTCATCCACTTGCACATGAATTTTATCTATCAATTCTGCAGGCTTTGTTTTCAGCTCCGCACAGGTAGTATACACCAAATAACGATTGCGCTCCATATCTGCCAGACATTCCTTGCCGGTAATGGCCTCAATCCGGCGGACACCGGAGGCAACACTTCCCTCGCTTTCAATGCGGAAGGGGCCTACCTTCGCCGTATTATCCAGATGGGTACCGCCGCAAAGCTCAATGGAATAACCGCCCATGTTAACAACCCGGACACTGTCTCCGTACTTTTCGCTGAACAGCGCCGTTGCGCCCAGCTTTTTGGCCTCCTCAATGGGCATTTCTCTGGTATCAATGCGATAGCCCTCCAGCACCGCAGATTGCACCAGAGCATCCACCTTGGACATTTCCTCAGCAGTCATTGCCGCGTAGTGAGTAAAGTCAAAGCGCAGACGGTCCGGCTCAACCAAAGAACCTGCCTGATGCACATGGTCACCGAGTACACTGCTCAAGGCCTTCTGGAGCAAATGCGTGGCAGAGTGAGCACGCATGATTGCCTTCCGGCGCTCCACATCGATGCTGGCACATACCAGGTCATCCACCTTAATGGCACCGCTTCTCATTTTGCCGTAGTGCAAATATTTTCCAGCCTTATCTTTTTGAACATTTGTAACTACAAAGCGGCTGTCTCCCACCAGAATCACACCCCGGTCAGCTACCTGACCGCCCATTTCCGCATAGAAGGGTGTCTTATCCAGAACCAGAATTCCGTCTTCTCCGCCGGCAATCGTGCCGGAAACCTCATCCCCGACACAAACGGCCAAAACTCTGGCCTCGCAGGTATTCAGCTCATAGCCCACAAAGGCAGTGGGTGTATTATCCAAGCCCAGGTCGATACCGGACCAAGCCAAATCGCCCAAGGCTTTTCTGGCTTCCCGGGCACGTTCCTTTTGCTCCTGCATCAGCTTCTTAAAGGCATCCTGGTCCATGGTCATACCTTCATCTTCCACCATCTCAAGGGTCAAATCCATGGGGAATCCGTAGGTATCATAAAGCTTAAAGGCATCCGCTCCGGAAAAGACCGTTTCGCCCTTTGTCTTATGCTCCGCAAGCATCTCTGCAAAAATCCGCATGCCGCCGTCGATGGTCCGGGCAAAATTCTCCTCTTCCGTCTTGACCACCCGGACAATATGGGCTGCACGCTCCCGCAGGTAGGTATAGTGAACCTCATTTTCACGAATCACCGTTTCCACCACTTCATACAGGAAAGGATGATTCACGCCCAAAAGCTTTCCGTGCCGCGCAGCCCGGCGGAGCAAACGCCGCAGAACATAGCCCCGGCCCTCATTGCTGGGCTGAACGCCATCAGCAATCATAAAGCTGGATGCGCGGATATGGTCGGTAATCACCCGAAGAGAAACATCCATCTTGCCGCTCTTTCCGTAAGAAGCACCGGTCAGCTCCGTGACCTTATTGGTGATATTCATAACCGTATCCACGTCAAAGAGGCTGTTCACATCCTGGCACACAACCGCCAGTCGCTCCAGTCCCATACCGGTATCAATGTTCTTCTGGCTAAGCTCTGTATAATTGCCGTTGCCGTCATTGTCAAACTGGGAAAATACGTTGTTCCAGACCTCCATATAGCGGTCACATTCACAACCGACGGTACAATCCGGACTGCCGCAGCCGTACTTTTCACCCCGGTCATAGTAAATCTCACTGCACGGACCGCAGGGGCCGGAGCCATGCTCCCAGAAATTGTCCTTCTTGCCAAAGCGGAAAATACGCTCAGCCGGAACACCGATTTCCTTGTTCCAGATTTCAAAGGCATCCTCATCATTTTCATAGATAGAAGGATACAGTCTGTTCTCCTCCAGGCCAACCACCTTCGTCAAAAACTCCCAGCTCCAGGCAATGGCCTCATGCTTAAAGTAGTCACCAAAGGAGAAGTTGCCCAGCATCTCAAAATATGTGCCATGGCGGGCAGTCTTTCCGATATTCTCAATATCACCGGTGCGGATGCACTTCTGGCAGGTGCAGATTCGGCGGCGGGGCGGTGCAACCTCTCCCTTGAAATATGGCTTCATAGGTGCCATGCCGGAATTGATTAACAGCAAAGATTGGTCATTTTGCGGAATCAGGGAAAAGCTGGGAAGGCGCAGATGCCCCTTGCTTTCAAAAAAGGACAGGAACATTTCACGCAGTTCGTTTACACCGTAGGGCTTATTGCTCATGAGATACAACCTCCATTAAAAATTCAAAGATAAATAAAGAAACCCCGCCCCTAAAAATAGGGGCGAGGGAAATCGCGGTACCACCCTAATTCGTCCCCTAAGGGACATCTTAGACACTCTGTAACGGGAGCACCCGTCCCGGTCATCCCGGGCGACGCTGGAAGTGGCCTGCAGGTAAGTTCTATAAGGGGCTCTCACTGTCTCCCTTTCGCTGAATACAACCGCTCTGCTTTGTTTCCGCATAGTCTTTACATATCAGGTTCATTTTAGCATAAAAACGCAAAAAGTCAACCATATTCTTGAGAAAACTACTTTAACAGACCGGCGCTGCGAATCCATGCAACAGATTCCCGAAGACCTGCCACAGTCTTGGTTTCCAACACAACCGTGCAGTCACATTCATCCGCCAGTGCGAAGAATTTCTGCAAATCCAGTTCCCCGGTACCCAGTGCCAAATGGTCCTTTTTTCCATCCTTTGCATCGTGGGCATGCATATGGCAAAGCCGGTTTTTATGGGACAGAATCAGTGCCTCATCCACCATACCTGCACAGTAATTATGACCAATATCCACGGTCAGCGCAAAGACAGGGCTTTCCAAAAGTATCTCCAGTGCCTTCTTCTGATAATCCCGATATCCGTTTGTATTTTCGATACAGATACGAAGGTCACTATCGCCAATGGCCTGGGTGCAAACATCCCGGAACTGGGTCATCCGTTCCAGATAATCCTTTTCATAGGCTTCGTAAAAATACACAATGCGCTCAGGCATGGTATACTTTGCTCCGTCGGATAGGTGCATATTCAGTTTTCTTACGCCGATTTTTTTTGCCAGCGAAATGGTTTCCAGCACTGCCTGCCGGTATCCCTGCGCCACTGCAGGATGAAATTCAGCAACTGCCATTTCATCATTGAGGTGAATCGTATAGGAAATCCCATAGGCTTCCGCCAGCCGGTTCATCTCCTCCGGGCAAAGCAAATGGGGTTGGTGATTCGGAAAATTGGTATTCAGCTCCAGAAAGGAAAGGCCTAATTCCCCGCAAAGGGCAACCGTTTCCTCCACAGTTTGGGTTTCAATCAGTGTTGGCATTCCAAACAAAATCATAATATCCACTCCTATTCTGACACGGATTATAGCATAAAAACCTTGTCAGCACAACCGTTTGTTTCCGATTTTCAGAAAAGTTACAACCCCTCTTGGAAAAGGCGAGAAAATATGCTAAACTAAACACAACGAGTGAAAGGAGGGTCGCTGTGAAACGTTTTCGTAAGGTTTATCTGGAAATTTCCAACATCTGTAACCTAAAGTGCGCGTTTTGCCCCGGCACAAAGCGTAAAGCACGGTGTATGACAGAGAATGAATTTTCTCTTCTGCTTTCCAAGCTTCAACCCTGGACAGATTATTTATATTTTCATTTAATGGGCGAGCCTCTGTGCCATCCGGCACTTTCTAAGTTTCTTGCATTGGCCGCCGATTCCGGCTTTCAGGTCATCCTTACCACAAACGGCACGCTCCTTGCCAAGCATCAGGATATGCTTTTGGCATCCAAATCCCTTCACAAGGTCAACATTTCTCTCCACGCCTTTGAAGCCAACGACCTTTCCGTTCCCTTTGACACTTATTTGCAGGACTGCTTCGCCTTTGGCCGGGCTGCCCAGGGAAAATGCATCGTATCCTACCGGCTGTGGAATCAGGGCGGTGCAAACCGCTTGAATGAAGAAATCATTCAGGCCTTGACCTCTTATTTCCCACAGCCATGGGTCAAGGAACGCCACGGCCAGCGCATTGGCCAGCGTGTTTATCTAGAGCACGGCGACCGGTTTGACTGGCCGGAGCTGACCGCGCCGGAGGGCAGTGATTCCTGTTTCTGTTATGGTTTGCGAGACCAAATCGGCGTGCTGTGCGACGGCACGGTAGTCCCCTGCTGTCTGGACCATGAAGGAGATATTTCCCTGGGAAATCTATTTCACCAGGAAATGGAGGACATTTTATCAACACCCAGGGCGCAGGCCATCTATCAGGGCTTTTCCCGGAGGAAAGCGGCAGAATCCCTTTGCCGCCGCTGTGGATACGCCCGCAGATTCACCAAATAAGTAAACCGCCTGCCGTTTCGGCAGGCGGTAACTGTTTATTTATACAGGGGGAACTTGTTGCAAATTTCAGCAACCGTTGCTTGCACTTCCTTCTGTGTGCCCTCAAAATCCCGGGCTGTCAGGGCAACGCAGTGGGCAATTTTTTTCATTTCCCCTTCTCCCAAGCCTCTGGTGGTCACCGCGGCAGTACCAATGCGAACACCACTGGTTACGGAAGGCGATTCCGGGTCATTGGGAATTGCATTTTTATTCAGGGTAATGTGGTTTGCATCACACCGAAGCTGTAATTCCTTACCGGTAATTTGCATTGGCCGGAGGTCTGCCAGCATCAGATGATTATCCGTACCGCCGGTGACCAAGTCAAAGCCCTCTTCCAGAAGCGCCGTTGCCATCACCTTAGCATTTTTCACCACATTCTGCGCATAGGTCTTAAAGGCCGGCTGCATAGCCTCCTTCAGACACACCGCCTTGGCGGCAATCACATGTTCCAGCGGGCCACCCTGGGTACCGGGGAATACGGCAGAATTCAGCTTCTTGGCATATTCCTCCTTTGCCAGAATCAAGCCGCCCCGGGGACCCCGGAGGGTCTTATGCGTGGTGGTAGTCACAATATCTGCGTAAGGCACGGGGCTTTGATGGGCGCCACCGGCAACCAAGCCGGCAATATGGGCCATATCCACCATCAAAACCGCTCCAACCTCATGAGCAATATCGGCAAAGACCTTAAAATCAATGGCTCTGGGGTAAGCAGAAGCACCGGCAATGATCAGCTTGGGCTGGCACTTTTTCGCCATATCCCGAATTTCGTCGTAGTCAATCAAGCCGGATTCATGGTTCACATCATAGGAAACCACGTTATAATATTTACCGGAAATATTGGCAGGGCTTCCGTGGGACAGATGCCCGCCGTTGGCAAGGCTCATACCCATCATGGTATCCCCGGGCTGAAGCAGCGCTAACTGCACCGCCATGTTGGCCTGTGCGCCGGAGTGGGGCTGAACGTTGGCAAATTCTGCGCCAAACAGCGCCTTGGCCCGCTCAATGCACAAAGACTCCAATTCATCCACATGCTGACAGCCGCCATAATACCGCTTTCCGGGAAGTCCCTCGGCATACTTATTGGTAAGCACAGATCCCATTGCCGCAATGACAGCGGGAGATGCAAAGTTTTCCGATGCAATCAGCTCAAGACCGTCCTGCTGTCTGGTGAATTCTTTTCCCATCATTGCAGCAATTTCAGGGTCAAATTGAGATACAAATCCAATGGAATCCAGGGGTTTTCCGTACATAACTCATACATCCTTTGCGAAATAGAATAAAAAATAAGCAGTCCTGTCTGAGGACTGCTTCCATTCTGACAATGGAACAATCATTTCTCTGTCCGTTTGCCTGAGAGATTCGGCTTTCGCCTTGCACCTTCGGCACACAACTAAATGTGTTCTCCAGAGAGTCCTCGTCTCTCCGGTCATATGCACTATCCTCCCGAAGAGCTTCACAGGTTTTTTACTTATAGGGGTATTATACACAATATTTCATAAATGTCAACTACTATCCTCTTTTCCCTGGCCTTCGACAGATAGATTCCATCGAAATTTGTCGAAATAAACCTAACTGCAAAATATTGCCAATTGATGAAAGATATGATATCTTAAAAGAAAATACATCACAGGCAGGTGATATGAATGCAAAAACTACTCATTGCACATCATTCCGAGGAATTTCTCAATGCGCTGAGTAAGATGTTTTGCGTTCATTTTCACGTTACCACCTGCACAGACGGAAATACTGCCCTGGAGCTTCTTCGCAGTCTCAAACCGGATGCTCTCATTATAGATTTATTACTGCCATATAAAGATGGCATCACCCTTTTAGAGGATGCCTATCCATGTATCCCACCGGCGATTCTGGCCACTACCGGATATAACAGCGACTACGTCCGTAAATCTGCTCCTATCAAAGGCATTGGTTATGTCCTCATGACCCCCTGCGAAATTCGTACCGTTGAGATACGGCTTATGGATTTAATCAAAAACACCCATTCCGTTCCAAAGAAACCAAAAGACTACCACGCAGAGACTGTGGAGCTTCTCCTAAAATTAGGTATTCCCTCAGGCCTGGACGGTTTTGCACAGCTTCGTGCCGGCATTCCCCTTTTTGCTCAAGACCCTGCCCAGCGACTGAGTAAGGAGCTGTATCCGGCCATTGCGCAAATATGCGGCTATGGAAGCGGTCAACAGGTAGAACGTTCCATCAGAAGTGCTATCAAGGCCGGATGGAAAGCCCGTAAGGATACTATATGGGAGACTTATTTCCCTCCCAATGCAAACGGCGAATATACCTGCCCTACCAATAAAGTTTTTATTTCCAGAATTGCCTCTGCCCTTACCATGAACAATCCGTAACATTCTCAATACAAACAGCCTGCGGAGAGCCTCCGCAGGCTGTTTATGTAATAACGCAGATTACATAGCCCGCTGTAAGGGCTACTTATGAGAAAGAATAAAATCAACCACAGCCCGGCAATCTTCCAGCCCGTGAGGATGATGTCCGCATCCGGGCTTTATAAACAACTTGAAGTCAATACCGGCTGATTCATAGGCCTGCTGAAGAAGGCTTCCGTTTTCCTCATACGGAACAATGCCATCGGCATCCCCGGCAACCATCACAACAGGGATTCTCTGATTCATCAACTGCGGCAGCTTATCCATAGGCATATCCCGGTAACTGATAAGCTGGGACAAGGTAAGGTTTAATGCATTCAGAATTTCCACAACGCCCCTTTCACCGTCTAAAGGGGCACCCGCACCAAAACCGCAGGGGCAGCTCATGTAATTTAATACCGGGGCATCCAAATACAAACAGGAAACCAATTCCGGGTATTTGGCCGCAAATTTGATGGCAATGAGCCCCCCGCAGCTCATGCCAATCGGCACTGTTTTTTGATTCAGATGATATTTCTCTGCCACAAACTGCACAAAGCGGGCCTTTCTGTCCAAATCTTCGTCTATGCCCCAACGGTTTTTGTTTTTCAAATAGCAAAGATGAAATCCCTTTTCTATCAACTGAATTTCCGTATTCGGAAAAGCATCCCAATATTCGGTTTTTACTGCTAAACGTTTGATTGCCGTTCCCTCTTGGGGAAAGACAATCAGGGCTTCCTGTTCTTCAAACAAAAAACGCTCTAAATCAAAGCCATGCCAACATTCAGCCAATTTGCACCACGCTCCGTTCATTGAATAAAAACATTTTATAACAATTCTAAAAAAAGTCAATCAGCAGGTTTCAAACGCAAAAAAGAGGCAGCAATTACGCTGCCTCATATTCCGGAAATTTTATCATTTCCGATAGGTTTTCAGTTTTTCAAAGGCTTCCTTAAACTTGTCAAAGCCAAACATAGCCGCATAGGCTACAAACAGTCCCAATAAAAACGCCGCAACAATATAATACCACAGCACCTGCAAGCCGATGTGAGACGCCCAGGCGAAGAACGCCACCATGGTAACCGCCACAGATAAAACCGTGGCAAGTAACGTGGTAGGCACCTTAGGAAACAGCTTTTTAATGACCTCCACGATGATATTCACCCCGAACACCAAGCAGGCCATAATAAACAAAATGACAGATGCATAGTGAATATACATTGCACAATCCATTTTGAATCCTCCTTTAGGTCTTTACATTATAGGTACGGATTTCTTTGTATATGTCATCTACAAAGCTATTGCCGCCCAGTTTCTTATAGGCATGATATAGTTTATCAAAATTTTCCCGCTCATATTGCCGAATCTCCTCTGCTTCCTTACAGCGATAATAGGTATGGAGCATGGCCGTTCTAAGCTGGCACTTCTGACCCTCCACAATTCTGTGAACCCATACAACCACAGGCACCGCAAATCCGGTAATGATCAAAATTTCAGAGAGGATTGTTGCCAAAGGCGATAAAAAGCCGATAAATAATCACCCCCTAGGCCATCCCTAGCAGCCTTGCCCAGGTCAAAGGACCGCAGATGCCGTCAGCACCTAACCCATTTTCCTGCTGATACTTCAGCAATGCGCTCTGTGTGCCACCACCAAAATCACCGTCTGCACCGTACTTGCCACAAGAGTAGCCGTAGCCAATCAGCAGAATCTGCAAAGACTTGACAGCATGACTTATGCACCCTTTTTGTAATGTGGGCAGCTGGAGGCCATTGTCCGTTTCATCCTCCCTCTTAGGATAAACAACATTTCCGTCATTGTCATACACGCTGTAGCCATCCCGGCAAGCCTTAATGGCATTTTCGAGAACTGTATATGCTCCCATTTGGCTGGAAGCATCCTCCCAGCTTTTTCGGACTCGGTACATCTGTTTTTCTTCAGTGTAGGTCACATAAGGCAGCTTTCCGTGCTTTGTCCAGTCCCGGCGGTTGTAGCCGGGAACGGAGCAGTTGCAGGCGGTAAACTGCACGCCATTTTTCCATGCCGGGGTGCACTCCACCACCAAGCCGTTGCCGACATATACCCCGATGTGCCCCTGCATCCACACCGCCTCACCCTCTTGGATGTTGGTAAAATCGCAGGACTGCTCTGTGCATAGCCGGAACATTGCCCCTTCGTCGATATCCGGCACGCCACCCGACTTGTATGTAACGCCGCCATATTCTGCGTTGATATCCCCACACCAGCCCCACAGGATGGCCTTAATGAGGTTGACGCAGTCAAAGCCGAAGGTGTCCGAAGTTGCCTTTAAGATATTGCTCCTTCTCGGCTCTTTGGCGTTGGCGGCGTACTCATTCATCCAACGCTTTTTGTTGTAGTCATTCAGCGGCGCACCGAAACAGCCGGTGACATACATGGTTTTGTAATTATCGGCTACCGATTTCAGTTTTTCCACAAATTCTTTACTATTCATTGGTTTTCTCCAATTCATTGATTTGGTCACGGAGCGCTTGCCGCTGGGCGTGAAGTTCTTCCACATCATAGGGCAGCTCCTCCCCCAAAAGCTGACACTCACTGCACTTAATCACCTTGTAATCAGTAGCTTGAAGGTTCTCTTTTAATTCAGCAATTTTCTCCGCAGGGGTCGGGGCTTCCCTGTCGTCACAGATTTCATACTCGCCGCCCCAGGCTTCCTTCTTGGCAATCTCCTCGTTGGCTTCGTTCCATGGCATCGTCACACAAGTCAGGTGCTCCTCTGCGCCGAATTTATACTTAATTACTTTTGCCATTGGCTTCACCTCCTTATGATTTTGTGTACTTAACAACGACATAGGCATGCAAGCTGCTTCTGTCCATAGTTGTACCGATAATGATATCTCCCTTGGCATTATCTACCGCCATGCCGACCGTGTAATGCGGAAGATATAAAGATGTATCTCCACCAATAGCTTGCCCAGTCACAGAGAAGGCGTTGATATTTTGCGGCAATGCACCCTCTATGATTTTATCACTCGTGTTTGGCAGCACTCCACAATCTATCAATTTTGTATAAACCGGATTGCCAGTATAACGTTCTGCCGTTCGGTACTCTACACCAAATGACATCATAGGGTTGACACACTCCCACGGCTCAAATACTCCGTTATAGCGCAACCGTTTATACTCTCCTATACGACCACTATTGTGGACGAAAGCGGTCTGGGCTATGTGAGAATCAGCACCCTGATTTGTAACATAACCCCACGCATAAGTACCCGTAGGAGAATCATTTTTACTAAAGTACCACCCATTGGCTAACGCATCATTCCAGCTATCAACATATTGGCTAGAAGGGCCCAAACCATACCCAGCTGGGGCTTTGCCTGCCAACGCTGCGCCAACTGCCGCCGCCTCTGCCGCCTTGCCAACCAAAGATAGGCTGGCATCGGGATACGGAAGATTCTGAACCGCTTGGGAAAATGCCGTAAAGTATTCCTGCGCTGCAGGACTGCCAACTCCGGGAATTTTCTCCACCAGATATGGAATATTCCACGTGCCAATCTGGTCGCCGTTCGCAGAATTGATTACCAGACACAAAACGCCGCTACCGGGGTTGGAAAGCATTTGCGTTATCAGTTCCACGGTGATTTCATTGCCGGAAACGGATACCGCGCTGTCAGCTCCCACATCCGTATAATTTCCTTCCCCGGAGGCGCCGCTGTACCAAACTGACACCGCCGTACCGGCTACGGAATACGGCACATCGCTGTCTGTAATTACAGCCTTGAATTTCCGCCCCACATCCGTCTGCTTTGCATACAGCGTTGGGATAACATTCATTCTTGATATGTCCAAATTAATTGTTTGCATAGATACCTCCTGTTACTTCAGCACCGGCTCGGTTTTGCCAATGCTGCCGTTCGACTCTTTAGGGCCCATTTACACCCAAATTACAATGCAAGTGCACTCACCCAAGCGTAAAAAGGGAGAAATGGTTGCCCAAATCCGTGCAACAAGCAATGTGAGAAAATGGATTTATGATACAAATACGGTAAAAACAAAACAATTTCTGGACTTTTCTCCGGGCTAAAAAACATACCGCCGGCATATTTTCACCATTTTGCGGAATGGTCTCACTCTACACGTCCAACATATAAAAAAGAGAGGACATCAAACGATGTCCTGTCTTTTTTGGTGGGCGAGGCGGGACTTGAACCCGCACGTCCGCAGTGAACACTAGAACCTGAATCTAGCGAGTCTACCAATTCCACCACTCGCCCATATTTTTCTTTCGGCAAGGGTCTTCCCTAACCGCTTGGCTATAATATCACGCTAGGCGAAATTTGTCAACACATTTTTTCTGAAAAAAGGAAATATTTCAGTCCTTATAATATAACAAGCAGTGACAGTATCCCTTAAAATTCGGGTCAGCAATCTGCTGACGGAATTCCTGGCAAATGCACTTATTTTCCTCTGTCCTTTGAAGCCGGCAGGGGCAATACCCACCGGTACGCTTTAGGCCCTCCCGGATACTCTTTACCATTTCCTTGTCTTCATTCAGCCGAACAGCCATACTGACCACTCCTTTCCAGCCTATTATATAACAACAGTAACCGCTGTCAAGAAAGATTTCTACTTCCTTTTTTCCAAAAAGGATGTTATACTGAAGAAAACACATTTCGGAGGCTTTCCATGGACTTTCTGCCCATTTGTAAACAGGATATGTTGGACCGGGGCTGGGAACGCTGTGATTTTGTATACATCATCGGCGATGCCTATGTTGACCATCCATCCTTCGGCCATGCCATCATCAGCCGTGTACTGGAAAAGCACGGCTACAGCGTAGGCATTATTTCACAGCCGGATTGGAAAAATCCAAAGTCTGTTCAGGTATTTGGCCGCCCCAGACTGGGCTTTTTGGTGTCCGGCGGCAATATGGACTCCATGGTAAATCATTATTCCGTCACCAAGCACCGACGTAAAACCGATGCCTTTACCCCCGGCGGCGTTATGGGCAAACGGCCGGATTATGCCACCGTTGTCTACTGTAATTTAATCCGGCAGACCTATCGGGATGTGCCCATCTTGATTGGCGGTATTGAAGCCAGTCTGCGCCGGCTGGGGCATTACGATTACTGGTCTGAAACCGTAAAACGCTCCATCTTGCTGGATGCGCAGGCGGATTTGCTGATGTACGGCATGGGAGAAAAGAGCATTCTGGAAATTGCCGATGCGCTAAATTCCGGTATGGATGTAAAAGACATCACTTATATCGACGGCACGGTTTTCAAAACAGCCGCACCGGATGAAAGTCTGCCAACCATTATGCTCCCGTCTTTTGACGAATTAAAGGCAAACAAACGGAAATATGCCGAGTCCTTCCGCATCCAGTATAACAACTGCGACCCCTTTACCGCTAAACGTCTTGCAGAGCGCTATGGAGCGGAATATGTGGTGCAAAACCCGCCCCAAAAGCCCCTGTCCCAGAAGGAAATGGATGCAATTTATGCCCTGCCATACATGCGAACCTGGCATCCAAGCTACACAAAGGCAGGCGGTGTTCCGGCCATTGAGGAAGTGAAATTCAGTCTGACAAGCTGCCGGGGTTGCTTCGGTGCTTGCTCCTTCTGTGCCCTCACCTTTCATCAAGGCCGTATCATTCAGTCCCGTAGTCACGAATCCATTCTTGAGGAAGCCCATAAAATCGTAAAGGAAAAGGATTTTAAGGGTTATATCCACGATGTAGGCGGCCCAACCGCCAATTTCCGCGCCCCGGCCTGTGAAAAACAGCTAACAAAAGGTGCCTGTAACGGCCGGCAATGCCTGTTCCCCACCCCCTGCAAAAACATGCGTGCAGACCACTCCGATTATGTTTCCCTGCTTCGGAAGCTACGAAAGCTGGAAGGTGTGAAAAAGGTATTTATCCGCAGCGGCATCCGTTTCGACTATCTGCTGGCTGACAAAAAGGATACCTTCTTTAAGGAGCTGGTGCAATATCACATATCCGGACAGCTTAAAGTCGCTCCGGAGCATGTATCCGATGCGGTACTAAACCGAATGGGAAAGCCGAAAAATGCAGTTTACAATCAGTTCGTCAATAAATATTATGCTCTGAACAAGCAGTATGGCATGAACCAGTATCTTGTTCCTTATCTCATGTCCAGCCATCCCGGTTCGTCCCTAAAGGAAGCCATTGAACTGGCAGAATACATCCGTGAAATGGGCTATAATCCCGAGCAGGTGCAGGATTTTTATCCCACACCTTCTACCTTGTCTACTGTGATGTATTATACCGGCTTGGACCCCAGAACCATGGAAACCGTCTATGTGCCCACCGACCCCCATGAAAAAGCCATGCAGCGGGCTTTAATCCAGTATCGGAATCCGAAAAATTATTATCTTGTCCGGGAGGCGCTGATAAAAGCCCACCGGGAGGATTTAATCGGTTCTGGGCCTAAATGTCTGATTCGGGCAATCCCGCCAAAGACCGGCAGTCATACTGCATCGCCCCACAAAGCATCCAGCAAAGCAAGACCCACCGGAAAAAAGCCTCAGCGCAAAGTAACCAAAGCACCGGCAAAACGCCCATCAGCCAAAGGCCGCAAAAGATAATTTTCACCCGCCCGGAATTTTCCGGGCGGGTTCTGTTTACTTTTTCTGCGCATAGGATGTTCCATACAACTGAATTTGAGGTGGTACAATGGAACATACGGTCAATCAAATCAAGCTAAGGGGTACACTCCACGCATTGCCCCAATTTTCCCACGAAAACCACGGAAAACGGTTTTATCGCTTCCTTTTGGAAGTGCCGCGCTTATCCGGCGTGGTGGATATGCTTCCCGTCATTGCCCATCAGCAGCTTGTGGATGAAATCGACCCCTTTGGCGGCCAAATGCTAACGGTAACCGGACAAATCCGCTCTCACAACATCCGTGCGGAGGGAAACCGGCATCTGCTGATTTTTGTATATGCCGCAACCGTTCTGGCTGAAGACGGCGAGCCTATCAATGATGTGGTTCTGGAAGGCCCCCTGTGCCGGGAGCCGACCTACCGCAGAACACCCCTTGGCAGAGAAATCTGCGATGTTATGCTGGCAGTACCCAGAGCCTTCCGCAGAGCCGATTATCTGCCCTGTATCCTTTGGGGCCGCACCGCACAAGAAATCTCCGGCTGTCACATACGGGACCAAATCCGCATTTGCGGACGTTTTCAAAGTAGGGTTTACACAAAACAGACAGACAATGTGCAAACCCAGCGGACTGCTTATGAAATCTCCGCCCTCACAGCAGATATTCTGGAGGATATCCTTTAACATAAGGAAAAAATCAAATTCAGCAAAAAACATAGGGAAATTCCCACAGCGGTTGGCAATGCAAATGCCGCCGCTGTTTGTCTTTTACTGCCGGTTTCCCGATATACCGTCATGAGCGTGGTGGCACAGGGCCAGTGAAAAAGGGTAAAGACCATGGTGCAAATTGCCGTTTTCCAGCTCCAACCGGTCAGCAGTACTTGGGACAGCTCTCCTGCAGATTGTAGATTTCCTGTTTCGGAAATTGCCATAAGCACCACGGGAATAAACAGTTCGTTTGCAGGAAGAGAAAAACAAAAAGCCAATAAAATTGCCCCGTTCATGCCTAACAACTGACCGAAGGGATTCAAAAAATCTGCCACTCGATGCAGCGCCCCCGTATTGGCAAATATCCAAAGCACTGCCCCGGCAGGTGCGGCAACCTTTAAGGCTCTCAAGCTGATATCCAAGGTTCTGTCAATCAGGGAGCGAACTAAAATCTGTCCGAATCTGGGCCGCCGAAAGGGAGGCATCTCCATTACAAAAACGCTGGGGGCATGGCGGCACACAGATTTACTCAGCACTGCGGATGATGCCATGGCACCAAGTACCCCAAGCATTACGCAACCGGCCACCAAAAAAGCTGCGCCTACCCCCGAAAAGAACAGGCTGCTTAGGATAAGAAGCGTGGGAAACCTACCGTTACAGGGCACCATGGCATTGGTTAGAATCGCCAACAGCCGTTCTCTTGGGGAATCAATAATCCGGCAGCCCGTGACACCAACTGCATTACAGCCCAAGCCCATACAAAGTGTCAATGCCTGTTTTCCACAGCCGCCGCACCGCCGCATCCCGCCATCCAGCAAAAATGCCATTCTCGGTAAGTATCCTACATCCTCCAGCAATGTAAACAGCGGGAAAAAGATTGCCATGGGCGGAAGCATGACAGAAAGCACTCTTGCCGCTGTTGCATATACTCCATCCACCAAAAAGCCGGAAAGCCACAATGGCAAGGGCAATTGCTTTAACCAGAAATATCCCTTGTCGAAAACCGCGCCCAGCAGTGCTGAAGGGTAATTTGCACCCCATATTGTCAGCCAAATAATCAGGAGCAAAAACAGCATCATCAGGGGAAAGCCCAAATATCTGCTTACCAGCAGCTTATCTATGGGCAAATCTTTCTTTGTTTTTTTGTTCTGGAAACTATAGGTGGCGGCAAGCCGCTCTGCCTGTGTAATGGGGTCAGGATAGGAATGGGGCGGCGATACAGACTTTTCAGAAACACTGTCAATTTGCCGGAGCAAGCTCTCCAATGCACCCTTATTTCCTGCCCAGGTAAGCACCACCGGCACTCCAAGTGCCTGGGAAAGCCCCTGTGCATCCACCGATATTCCCTTTTTCCTTGCTTCATCCATCAAATTTACGCTTATCACCGCTTTACTGGTTCGCTCCAGAATCTGTAACGCCAAAATCAAGGAACGCTCCAAGCTACTGCCGTCACAAACAATTAACGTGCAGTCCGCATTTCCAGAGGAAATATACTCTCCTGCAATCCTCTCATCCTCGCTTTCTCCCGAGAGAGAATAGGTGCCAGGCAAATCAATCCACTCATAGTCGATTCCCTTACGGGCCGTCTGACCTCTGGCTACTCCCACCGTCTTTCCCGGCCAGTTTCCGGTATGCTGACGTAAACCGGTGATGGCATTAAACAGCGTGCTTTTTCCCACATTGGGATTCCCGGCCAGGGCAACGGTCTTCTTTTGTTTTTTCTGCGCACTCAAAGCAGCTGCACCCGGATTTTCTTTAATTCCCGGGTCCTCAGCGCGACCACTGTACCTCTGAATTCCAGTGCAGTAACGCCGCCGTCGGAACTGCGATACCGCAAAGCCACGCGTGTACCCTTCACAAGACCCAGCGCCCGCAGGCGACTGCTAAGAGTCTCCTGTGCCCCAACACAGGTTACCACCGCCGGAACCCCATGTGGCAGCTTATCCAAAGTAATTTCCATACCCATCCTCCTCTACGATTCTATGCCATCATATCCCAAAGTCTCTGTCCTTGTGCAGAAAAACCTTTTCATTCCGACAGAAATATGATAAGATAATGCAAAAGGAGGATAGCCCATGCAAGAGAAAGTATCAGCCATTATCGAAGCACTGAAGGCCCGGTATCCGGATGCTCCCTGCGCCCTGCATTACACAAAAGATTATGAACTGATGATTGCAGTACGTCTTTCTGCCCAGTGTACCGATGCCCGGGTCAACCTGGTGACCCCTGCGTTATTTTCCGCTTATCCAACCTTGGAGGCTATGGCCAATGCGGATATCTCCTGTGTGGAGGAATTGGTTCACTCCTGCGGCTTTTATAAGCACAAGGCCAGAGATATTGTTTTGGCCTGTCAAATGCTCTCTACCCAATATGGCGGAAAAGTCCCCGGAACCATGGAAGAGCTGCTTAAGCTTCCCGGTGTGGGCCGTAAGACCGCAAATCTTCTTCTGGGAGATTTATACGCTGTTCCCGGCAGTGTGGTATGCGATACCCACTGCATCCGAATCTGCGGTCGGTTGGGATTGTCTCAGGGAAAAGAACCCGAAAAGGTGGAACAGCAGCTCCGCAAAATTCTTCCAGCAGAAGAAAGCAGTGATTTCTGTCACAGAATCGTGCTTTTTGGCAGAGAAATCTGCACAGCGAGAAATCCAAAATGCAGTCTGTGTCCCCTAGCTCTGTACTGTAAAGAAATGAATCCGTCTGTCTAATGGGATATCTCCCTCCCTGTCCGCATAGGCTGTGGACAAGGAGGGATTTGTTTTGCCTAAAAAGATGCCTATTTTTTATAGTGCCTTACTGCTGACCGCTGTAAATTTACTGCTGCGATTAGTAGGAACCTCCTTTCAGGTTTACTTGTCCCGACACATCGGTGCAGAGGGCATTGGACTGTTGCAATTGGTCTTATCTGTTGGCTCTATGGCAACGGTTGCCGGCATGGCAGGCATCCGCACAGCAACCATGTATTTAACAGCAGAGGAATACGGACGAAACCAGCGGCAAAATCTCCCGTGGGTACTGTCAGGGAGTATTCTTTACAGTCTGCTGTGCAGCGCAGCGGTCAGTATTTTGGTATATTGCTTTTCTCCTGCCATTGCGGCCCATTGGATTGGGAACCCAAAAACCGAAGCATCCATCCGCCTTTTTGCGTTATTCCTGCCGGTAAACTGCCTGTGCGGCGTCATGGTAGGATATTTTACAGGGGCAAACAGAATTCGCACTTTGGCCGCTGTAGAAGTTGTTGAGCAAATAATCACCATAGCCTGCACCGTAATGCTTCTGGGCCTTTGGGCCAACCACAACGCAGAAAAATCCTGTCAAGCCGTGGTCATCGGCAGCGGCTTGGGCGCATGTTTGACACTCATTTGTTTAACGGTTCTGAGAATCAAAGAACGCCAAGCTGTTGGTGCACCCATTCCCATATCCGGCAGACTGTTACAGGCTGCCCTACCGCTTGCGTTGGCAGACGACCTGCGAACCGGCATTTCCACAGTGGAAAACCTCATGGTTCCCCGCCGGCTTTCCCTATATCCCGGTACAGTTTCTCCATTGGCGGCCTTCGGAGTTGTTTGCGGCATGGTGTTCCCCATTCTTACCTTTCCCTTGGCCATTTTATTCGGTCTGACCGAATTGCTGATTCCGGAGCTGGCCCGGTGCAACGCCGCCGGAAGTACCCAAAGAATCCAATACTTGGTCAAAAAAAGTCTGCGTGTTGCGTTGCTATTCGGTACAGCCTGTGCCGGTATTCTTTTTTTGTGTGCCAACAGCCTGTGTGAGCGGCTGTATCACCATGCCGACGCCGGAAGATATCTGAAATGGTTTGCCCCTTTAGCCATCCTTCTATACTGCGACAGCGTCACGGATGCCATGATCAAAGGCCTTGGTCAGCAAAAAATCAGTGTCTTCTTTAATATTCTGACTAATACCATGGACGTTTTGTTTTTGTATCTCTTGCTTCCTAAATACGGAATCGTGGGTTATTTTTTCAGCTTTCTGGTCACCCACCTGTTAAATTTTATTTTAAGTTTGGGAAGGCTTTTGCACATCAGTGCTGTGAAAATAAATATCTCTGTTCCAATATTTACATTGCTTTCCGCCTGCTTTGCCGTATGGCTCTGTCAAATGCTGATAAGCCCCATTCTCAGCGCCGCTTGTTATTTGGCAATCCTGTTATGTATGCTCATCCTATTTGGGGTAGTAAAAAAGGCAGATGCATATTGGCTAAGGGCATTGATTTTGCATACAAGATAATAAACAATTGCTAAAAAATGATAAAAAAATATCTTTCAATTTATATGAGAATATGCTATCATGGAAAAATAAGGCATAGCCTTAAATATGATGATATAAAATGAGGTATTCCCATGAAGAAAGTTGTGCGCACCTTTGCCTACAAGCGGGAGGAAGGGCAAAATCCGTATATCGGTTTCTCCAGCTTCCAGCACTTCCGGAATGAGTCGCTGTACTCCGATGCCGTTGTAAAACCGGAAAACAACATGACGGAAACAGAAAATTTTGAGGGTTATCCCATTCCTGCATATGTTCCCCAAGACGGCCGCAATGAGGGCTACTATCCCGATACCACCATTGCCTACATCAGAATGCTCTGGAAGGAGTTTGAGCCGGAGCAGGGTCAGTATAACTATGCCATTTTGGAAGATGTCCTTGCCAAGGCAAAGGCCAAGGGTCAGAAGGTTATGCTCCGCCTGATTGCACACAGCACCCGAGAATCCGACGATGTCCCGGATTGGGTGAAGAAAATTATGGATTGCCCCGCCCGTCCAAAGGGTGCCCGTGTTAAGGCCTCTCCTGCTGACGAGCGCTTCCCCCAGCTGTTTGGTCTGGCCATACAGAAAATCGGCGAACGCTTCGACAGCGACCCCACCTTGGAATTTGTAGATGTTTCCCTGCCCGGCTGTTGGGGCGAGGATTATAACCCCACCCATTTCTCCGATCAGGCCCAGAGAGACTTCTTTGATATTTATACCAAATACTTCCCCAACACACAGTTGCTGGGGCAGGTTAATTATCCGGATTTCCTGCGGTATCAAAATGAGTCCCGGGTAGTGGGCTGGCGGGCTGACGGTTTTGGCACACCTCCTCATGTATACAAGAACTATCCGCCCAAGGTCAACCAATTCCCCGACCTGTGGAAACAGGGCCCCGTAGCTTTGGAATCTTACTGGTGGCTGGGCGAATGGAAACGGCAAGGCTGGGATATTGACGATTACATTAACATAACTCTTAATTGGCATATTAGTGCCTTTAATGCCAAGTCCCTGCCCATTCCCTATGAATGGAAGCCTCGTATCGAATACTGGCTCAGCAAAATGGGCTATCATTTCCGCCCTGTTGAGGTAGCCTGTCCCGAGACCGTCAACGCAGGTGAAACCCTGACCCTGGATTTGCTCATGGAAAACTACGGTGTTGCCCCCATTTATCGCGACACGCCCTTGCATGTGCGTCTTTACGGCGAGGAAGGCAGTTATGTCTATGACACGGATATCAATACCCGCCAGTGGCTGCCCGGTATCCATGGAAATACGGTTTCCTTCCAGGTACCCAAGGACCTGCCTGCAGGTACATATCATGTTGAAATCGGCATTTACAGCGAAGATGCCCCCCTGATTTACATGTGTACAGATGCTGTCCGTAACGGCAGTTTCTACCGTGTAGGCTCTGTATGGGTGAAAAAGTAAACATTCCAACATATAAAAAGCGGCCGAATTCGGCCCCTTTTTACACTTTATAACGCTTTCAGCACTTCCAGCAGAAATTCCCAGGTGCGCCGGGTCGATGCAATTTCCAGCCTCTCACGGCTGGTGTGAATATCATGCATATTCGGCCCCATAGAAACACAGTCTAAGCCCGGAAGCTTTTCGCTAAGCAGTCCGCATTCCAAGCCGGCGTGAATCGCCACTACCTCCGGTTCTTTTTGGAACATCTCTCGAAAGATTTGGACCATGGTATCCCGGAGCGTGGAGTCCTTTTTATATTCCCAAGCAGGATAGTCACCCATCTGGCTGTAGCTACAGCCGTAGAATTCGGCCAGCTGCTGAAGTCTGTTTAACAGTTCCTGCTTTTCCCTGTTGACACTGCTGCGGACTGCAAAGGTTAAAGAAAGGCTCTCCTCCAGAGTCACTATCCCTAAATTCAAGCTTGTCTGCACAAGACCGGGAATGTCCTGACTCCAGGACTGTACGCCGTTAGGCGATGCATTTAACAGAGCAATGACTTTGGAGGTAGACTCGCTGGTCAGTGCATTTCCGCCCATGGCATCCACGTTTTCCCCACGGACCACCGCATCCGGTTCGTCATAACGCTCCCGAATCTCATTTTGCAGCTGCTGGGCAATGTCATTGATTCTCTCAGGGTGCATTCCCAGAATCACCATGGTTGCCTGGCAGGTACGGGCAATGGCATTGTCCTTGGCGCCGCCGGAAAGTCCCGTAAGGCAAAGGGGCATGATTTTTTCCACCCGGCTTAAAAATTCGCCCATCAGCTTGTTTGCATTGGCCCGATTCTTGTGGATTTCCACACCGGAATGCCCACCCTGAAGACCTTCAATGACCAGCTTCACACACGGTCCATACACCACTCTGCGCTGAACCGGTAAAATCACAGTTCCCCGAGCGCCGCCGGCACAGGAAACAGTAAATACCCCCTCATCTTCAGAGTCCAGATTCAGAAGGGTCCTACCCTTTAACTCCGACAAATCCACACCGGCCGCGCCTTCCATACCAATTTCTTCATCTACCGTGATAATAACCTCCAGCGGCGGATGGGGAATGGTTCTATCTGCCAACAGTGCCAAAATATAGGCTACCGCAATACCGTTATCACCGCCCAGGGTCGTTCCCTTAGCGAAGACGCAGATGCCGTCATGGGCAATCTCCAAGCCGTCTGTTTCCATATTGATGGGACAATCCTCGTCTTTTTCGCAGACCATATCCATATGTCCCTGAAGGATAATCGGCGGGTGGTTTTCATAGCCGCAGGTCCCTTCCTGAAACATAAGAATATTATTCAGCGAATCCTGCACACAGCGAATCCCCTGTTCCTTCGCAAAGGACACCAAAAAATCACTGATTTGCTTTGTATTTCGTGAACCATGGGGAATTGCACAAAGCTGTTCAAAATAACCGAACACCTCTGCAGGCTCCAGTCCTGCAAGTTTTACTGCTTCCATTTCGTTCTCTCCCTTCGGTTTTTCGTTATTTTAACATAAGCAGCCGGGAATGTCCATAGCACCTAACTGGAAAAAGCGTTTAAGAACCTTGCACTTTTTACCGCTATATGTTAAAATATAGAAAAATCTTACAGAAGGTGGTTTGTATGAAAAATAAGAAAATCTGTCATCCCCTGCAGTCAGGATATATCCGCCGTTATACCCTGTCGGACGGAAAGGAAACCGGATTGAAGGTAGTGGAACTGGATAACGGTGTTTTGCGGGTACTATTAAACGAAAGCAAAGCTCTGGATATTATGCAGGTCTGGTATCAGGGAGTCAACATGAGCTTCGTTTCCAAAAACGGCTTTACCGCCCGGGAAATTCCCTTTGGTAAGCGCTTTGAGGGTGGCATGCTGTATACCTGCGGCTTGGATTCCATTGGCGGCCGCCCCGGTTTTGAGCCCCACGGCAGTCTTCACAACACCCCTGCGAAGGTAATTGCCATGACCCAGGATGAAGAAAAGCTGCAGGTCACCGCATTGGTTGAGCATACCGCCCTGTTCGGTGCAAATCTGGTGCTGGAAAGAACACTCACCCTTAATATCCGCGACAGTAAGCTTTTACTGGAGGATACCCTGCGCAACAGCGGTACCAAGCCGGAAGATTATTGTGTGCTCTACCATACAAACTTCGGCTACCCCATGCTGGATGAGGGTGTGGAAATTATCGCCGACGTCAGCTCTGTGATTCCCAGAGGTGACCATGCCGCCCGGAACTTGGAAAACCGCACAGTGTTCCCTGCGCCCAAGGACAACGAGGAGGAAAGCTGTTACTTCCTGGAAAATAACAGTGACCGTGTTTTGCTTCTGAACAAAAAGCTTGGCAACAAAATCACCTATTCTTACTCCAGAGACACACTTCCCGCCCTGGTGCAATGGAACAGTCCCGCCAGTCAGGATTATGTTTTGGGCATCGAGCCCGGCAGTTGCTTCTTAGATGACCAATTTGCCTATAAACAGGTTGCACCCGGCGAGGATGTTCGATTCTTCATTCAGCTGGAATTTGAGAAAATATAAGCACTGCCGGTTAGAAAATAATTTGAAAGAAATCCCAAAAAAGCCAAGTTATCCATTGATTTTTTTCAAAACATGTTCTATAATGACCTTGTATAAACTACCAAAATATGAGAAACGAGGGATCTCCTATGTTTTATGAAAACAACTGCGCAAAGAACGTTAAGTTAGCCTACATCGGTGGCGGTTCCCGGGGTTGGGCTTGGGGCCTGATGAGCGATTTGGCTTCCTGCCCGGATATGTCCGGCGATGTTTACCTGTATGACATTGATTTTGAAGCCGCCAAAAATAACGAAATCATCGGCAATAAGTACAACGATGCCGAGGGCACAAAGTCTATGTGGACCTACCATGCCGCCAAAACCGCCGAGGAAGCACTGACCGGTGCTGATTTTGTCATCATCTCCATCCTCCCCGGCACCTTTGACGAAATGGAGTCCGATGTACATACCCCCGAAAAATACGGCATCTATCAGTCTGTTGGTGACACCTCCGGCCCCGGCGGCATTGTCCGTGCTATGCGTACCATCCCCATGTTCGAGGAAATTGCCGAGAACATTAAGACCTACTGCCCCGATGCTTGGGTTATCAACTACACCAACCCCATGACCCTGTGTGTCAGAACCTTGTACCGGGTATTCCCCGAAATCAAGGCCTTTGGCTGCTGCCATGAGGTTTTCGGTACCCAGCGTGTGCTGATGACTGCTCTGGAGGATATCTGCGGCATTAAGGTGGAAGACAGAAGTGAAATTAAGGTTAACCCTGTTTCCGTCAACCACTTCACCTGGCTGACCAAGGCCAGCTATAAGAACATGGATTTGTTCCCCATTTACCGCCAGTTTGCTGAAAAGTACAAGGAAACCGGCTACACCCAGAATCTGGACAATAACTGGATGAACAACAATTTCGCCAGCTCCCAGAAGCTGAAGCTGAATCTGTTCCTCAAGTACGGTTGGATTGCCGCTGCCGGCGACCGCCATCTGTCTGAGTTCTGCAACGGCAAATGGTTCCTCCAGAGCCCGGAATGTGCTAAAAAATGGGGCTTCTCTCTGACTCCTGTGTCCTGGCGTAAGGAAGATTTGAAGACCCGTCTGGACAAGGCCGCAAAGCTGGCCTCCGGCGAGATGCCCGTAGCCCTGAGAAACACCGGTGAGGAAGGTGTCCACCAGATTCGTGCCATTTTGGGTCTGACCGAGCCCCTGGTCACCAATGTCAACATCCCCAACCGGGGTCAGATTCCCAACCTGCCCATTGGCGCGGTTGTGGAAACCAACGCAGTATTCCGTGACAATTCCATCACCCCCGTTTACGCCGGTGAGGTTCCCAATGAGATTCTGCCTCTGGTTGCCCGTATCTGCGCCGAGCAGGAAATGGTGACAAAGGCTGTAGCAAACCGGGACGTGGAAATGATTTTCAACGCATTTGCCTCCGATCCTCTGGTTACCTGCACCTTGGAGGAAGCCCGGGAACTGTTCAAGGAGATGGTTATGAATACTGCAAAGTATCTGACCTCCTACGATTTGAGCACCCTGTAAGTAAATATTTTAACGGCCACCGGTTTTTGAAGTGACCCCAAAAAGTTAGACAAATATTTCTAACTCAAATTGTTCAAGCTACCGAAAGGGCTTGCTGTCTGTGCAATGCAGGCGGCAAGCCTTTTAACTTTGCTTTGCTTCGCCTGTTGTTATAGTAGTTTAGATA
>JAZNIX010000032.1:0-45719 GCA_045577715.1 Faecousia sp. | reverse complement strand
TGGTTAAGTACGGTCTGGACATTATGGGCGGCGAGGCCTTGATGCCAACGGGTATGGAACTTGGCGTACTTATCGAGGGCTGCGTGGTGAGCTTTATCGTGAGCCTTTTGGTCATTAAAGGACTTATGGAATACGTCCGCAACCATAGCTTCAAAGCCTTCGGCGTGTACCGCATTATTTTGGGCATTGCCGTGCTGGGCTATTTCGTCATCACAACAATGTAAAAAAGAACGGGAGAGTCTTGCGACTCTCCCGTGTTTTTATATGTTCTGACCCAGCAGGTATTTCTTTGCCGGGGTCTTCATCAGAAGAATGCCTGCGATCAGCACCAAAATGGTGTCCGGCAGCATATACGCGCCGTTATACAGGGCAGAGTACAGCCAGGGGGTAGTCATGGTCATGTCGAAGAACACCGGGGGCATATATTCTGCCCAGATGGTAGCGCCCACCACGTAATGTACCAGAAAACGCAGGACACAGGCTACGGTAGTAGCCAGGAAAAATTTGCCCCGGAACAGACCGGCGATTCCTAATACGGCATAAGCCACTAGAAAATCTCCGATAATGCTTTGCCAGCCAAGGGCAATGCCACCTTCAAACAGGGTCTGCAAAAGGGCGTGGGCGCAGCTGACGATCATGCCCGGGCCAAAGCCCCAGCGGACACAGTACAGGATGATGGGCAGCATGGCCAGGTCAACCGAGCCGCCGTCCGGGAACTTGTACAGGGGCAAAAAGCTAAGAATTTCTGCCAGCGCGATGAGAATTGCGCCCTCCGTCAGAGCGCGGGTGCGAAAACGGGTTTTGTTTTCCATACAGAAAACCTCCTAAATAAAAAGTATCGCATTGCAAACCCGTCCAGGTGCAATGCGATACCAAAAAAAGCATCTCATATATGCATCTTTCCCTCCGACGGTATTGGCCGTATCAGGTTCACGGGTCAGGGCGGCGTTAGCCCAATCTCAGCCGGATGCATCCGGCTCCCCGAAGACTATTTGTTATGCGATCTGGGAGTATTATAGCAAAAGGGCGAAATTTGTCAAGACCTTTGCTCCAGATAAATCAGCAGCACCGCAATATCTGCCGGGCTGACACCGGAAATGCGGCTGGCCTGGCCGATGGACATGGGGCGGATTTGGTTCAGCTTGTCCCGGGCCTCCAGCCGCAGGCCGGAGATGGATGCATAGTCTATATCCGCAGGCAAAAGCCGGGATTCCTCTTTTTTGAATTCCTCCACCTGTTTTTCCTGCCGGGCAAGATAGCCTGCATATTTCAGCTGAATCTCTACTTCTTCAGTGACGGCTTGGGGCAGGGAGGGGCGGTTTGCATCAAAAGGAGCAATATCTGCATAGCTGACCTGGGGCCGGCGGAGCAAATCTGCCAGGCGGGCGGAATTGGCAACCGGGGCGGTTTCTTTTTCTGCCAGCATGGCGTTGAGGGCCTCGGAGGCGGCAACGCCGCTGGATTCCAGCCGTTGCATCTCCCGGTGCACCTGGGCATACTTTTCTTCCACCTCTGCCAGACGCTGAGGGGGTACTAAGCCCACCTCTGCGCCGATTCGGGTCAGCCGTTGGTCGGCGTTGTCCTGCCGATGGAGCAGCCGGTATTCCGAGCGGCTGGTCATAATGCGGTAGGGTTCTTCCGTACCCTTGGTCACCAAATCGTCAATCAGTGTGCCGATATAGCTGGTATCCCGGGTCAAAATCAAGGGGGCTTCTCCCCGGAGCTTTCGCACGGCGTTGATGCCGGCAATTAAGCCCTGGGCGGCGGCCTCCTCATAGCCGGAGGTGCCGTTGAACTGTCCTGCGCCGTATAAGCCGGAGACGGCCTTGGTTTCCAAGGTGGGAAGCAGGGCGGTAGGGTCGATACATTCATATTCGATGGCATAAGCCGGGCGCATCATTTCCGCGTGTTCCAGTCCCGGAACGGTGCGCATCATAGCCAGCTGCACATCCTCCGGCAATGAGGAGGAAAAGCCTTGAATATACATTTCCTCCGTATCCAGTCCGCAGGGCTCAATGAAAAGCTGATGGCGGGGCTTGTCCGCAAAGCGATCAATTTTCGTTTCAATACTGGGACAGTATCTGGGGCCCACACCGGAAATCGTGCCGTCAAAAATGGGACTGCGGTGGAAATTGGCACGGATGATTTCGTGGGTCTTTTCATTGGTATAGGTCAGGTAGCAAACGGCCGCATTGTGGGGGGTATGGGCAGTCCGAAAGGAAAAGGGCTCAATTTTTTCGTCCCCCGGCTGCAGCTCCATTTTGGAAAAATCGATACTGCGGCGGTTGACTCTGGGGGGCGTGCCGGTTTTGAACCGGCGCAGAGGCAATCCCAGCTTCCGCAAATTTTCCGCCAGACCCACAGAAGGGTGCATACCGTCCGGGCCGGAGGAAATGATGTTCGCGCCGATAACAATGGTGCTGTCCAGATACGTGCCGGTGGCGAGAATCACCGCCTTGGCAGAATATTCTGCCCCCAATTGGGTGCGAACGCCGGTGACAGCCCCATTTTCCGTGAGGATGTCCACAATTTGCGCCTGCTTCAGCTCCAAATTTTCCTGCTGTTCCAGGGTCTGTTTCATGACCTGCTGATATTTTCGCCGGTCGGCTTGGGCCCGGAGAGAGTGGACAGCCGGGCCTTTTCCCCGGTTCAGCATCCGGTACTGGATACAGGCCTTGTCTGCGGCCACGCCCATTTCTCCGCCTAAGGCATCCAGCTCCCGGACCAGATGGCCTTTTCCTGTGCCGCCAATGGCAGGATTGCAGGGCATATTGCCCACAGCATCTAAATTGATGGTAAACAGGATGGTATGCAATCCCAGCCGTGCGGCGGCCAGTGCCGCTTCAATGCCGGCGTGCCCTGCGCCTACCACAGCCACCTCGCAATTACCTGCTTTGTAATAGTTCATAGTCTTCCTCCTTGTAAGGAGATAAATGATCGTTTAGCTTATCGCCAAGGCTCCCCTTGTCAGGGGAGCTGTCACGCGAACAGCGTGACTGAGGGGTAGTTTCTCTCCCTCCGTCTTCGCCTTTGGCGAACCCACCTCCCTCGTCAGAGGGAGGCTTTGGTGCACGCCATTCGTAAGATAAACGATCATTTACACTCTTTCTTCGATATTCTGCTTCTTTTCTTCCGGGGGCAAAACAAAGGGCTTGCATACCACTTCACAGCGGTTGATGGGCGTACCCAGAGCGTGGAATTTTTCTTCGTAGCCGGTTAAGATGCCCACAATGCCGTTTTCATGGAGATTTCGGGTGACGTTCTTTGTTTCCAGACCGCAGGCTTCAAACTCCTCCAAAGAAAATGCAAACAGGGGCGCGTTATCGGTTTTGAAATGAAATTCACCGCCTTGGCGTACCACCCGGCAGTATTTATCCAAAAAGCCCCGGTGGGTCAAACGGCGCTTGGCGTTTTTCTTCCGAGGCCAGGGGTCGGGGAAATTGATAAACAGCCGGTCGATTTCTTCCCCGGCGAAGATATCCTCAATTCCGGCAACGTCCATATCGATATAAAATACGTTGGTCAGTCCCAGCTCCCGGGCTTTTTCCATGGCCACCACCATGGCCTCCCGGCACCGCTCTACCGCAATTAGTAGCACCTGGGGATTTGCCTGGGCGGTTTCTGCAGTGAACTTTCCCTTGCCACAGCCCACTTCAACCCACAAGGCGGTGCAGTCGGGCTTTAAAGAGCGCCAGTTGCCCTTCAGGGCGGCAGGGTCAGCGATCCGGTAGTCGGCGCATTTTTCCATCCGGGGCCCCAGATTGCGCATTTTTCTCATTCTCATATATCTTACCTCCGTAAAGGAATCATCTGTTATACCTAATTTTTAATTATACCAGAGATAATCCCAACAGTCAAAATATTTTCTTTGGAACCCCCCGGTGGGCTTGTATTTATGATTTTTTTGGAGTATAATGCTAAAAAAGAAAGAGAGGGATGCGCTTTGGCAGACCATCACCAACACGACCATGCGTATATGCATGCCCACGGAATTGCCCACAGCCATGGGCATGTCCATGAAAAACAAAAAGCCGTTATTAACCGCTTGGCAAGAGCCGTAGGCCATTTGGAAAAGGTAAAGCGAATGGTGGAAGAGGGCTACGACTGTGCCGATGTATTGGTGCAGCTGGCGGCGGTTCGCTCGGCCATTGACAATACCGGAAAGGTGATTTTGCAAGACCATATGCGCCACTGTATGGTGGATGCGGTGGCGGCAGGAGACACCAATGCCATTGATGAGCTGTGCCAGGCCATCGATAAATTTATGAAGTAAGGAGTCGCTTGTGCGGCTCCTTTTTTCGGCATACCGGGGGGACAAGAGGCATAGGCTGTACCACCAAAGGATCGGAGGGATCATGTATGAAACGGGTGGGAATGACGGTGGTGCTTTGCCTGCTATTAACGCTGTTGCCCGTGCCGGCCAAGGGGGCACAGCTGGAGGTACCGGGGAAAAGTGCATTGCTGATGGACATGGCGACAGGAACGGTGCTTTATGAAAATAATGCCCATGAAGCTCTGCCACCGGCCAGCGTGACGAAGGTAATGACCATGCTGCTGATTATGGAGGCCATTGACTCCGGAAATGTCCGATGGGACGATGTGGTAACCACCTCGGAAGCTGCGGCCGCCAAGGGCGGCAGTCAGATTTATCTGAAGGCAGGAGAAACCATGACGGTTTCGGATATGGTCAAATCCATTGCAGTGTCCTCGGCCAACGACTGTGCCTGCGCCATGGCAGAGCATATTGCCGGCTCAGAGGCGGCCTTTGTGGAGAAAATGAATGAAAAGGCAAAGGCGTTGGGAATGAACGATACCCATTTTGTCAACTGCACCGGGCTGGATGACGACGAAACAGCGAAGGAGCATTTGACTTCGGCTTACGACATTGCTCTGATGTCCCGGGAGCTGATGTGCAACCACCCGGATATTCAGAAATTTACCACCATTTGGATGGATACGGTTCGGGGCGGTGCCTTTGGCCTTGCCAATACCAATAAGCTGGTGCGGTTCTATCCCGGCGCCACCGGACTAAAGACCGGATTTACCTCCGGGGCAGGATACTGTCTGTCGGCAACGGCCCAGAGGGACGGCTTGGGGTTAATCGCTGTGGTCATGGGGGCAAAGACCTCTCAGGAGCGGTTTGGCGCTTGTAAATCCATGCTGGATTACGGCTTTGCCAATTATGCGTTGGTGTCCCCTGAAGTGACGGAGGGGGAGGTGCCCGTCCGGTTGGGCGCAACGGATAGCGTGAAAGCAATACCTGCGCAGCCGGTGCAACTGCTAATCGACAAAGCACAAAGCAATCAGGTTCAGGTGCAAACGGCCCTGGAGGAGGCAGTGACCGCCCCGGTCAGTAAAGGACAGCGGCTGGGAACACTGACCGTAAAAGTAGGGGAGCAGGTGCTGCAGCAAATCCCAATGGTTGCGCAAACCGGCGTAGAGCGACTTACCTGGTGGGATTTATTTATCAAGACCCTACGACAGCTGGCAATGGCCAAAGGATAAATTGCAGTTTCAATAAAAAACACCCCCGAAGCCTTTGCTTCGGGGGTGTATTCGATACATTAGTCAGCTACGTAGGGCAGCAAAGCAATCTGACGGGCACGCTTGATAGCGGTGGTCAGGTCGCGCTGGTGGGCGGCGCAGGTACCGGTGGTACGGCGGGGCAGAATCTTGCCACGCTCGGACAGGTAACGGCGGAGCTTTGCGGTGTCCTTGTAATCAATGCTGGTCACCTTATCCACGCAAAATGCGCAAACCTTCTTGCGCTTGCGGGGGCGAACACGCTGTTCGTTAGCCATGGAATGAACCTCCTTTATAAGCATTGTAGAAAAATTCAAGAGTTAGAAGGGCAGCTGTGCGTCGTCGTCGTCCAGCATCGCAAAGTCGGATGCGGGAGCGGAAGGAGCGGAATAGCCGCCAAAGCCGTTGGCTGCAGGAGCCGCGTAGGCATTTCCGTCGCTATTGCGCTTGCTTTCGCCAAAGTAGACATTGTCTGCTACCACTTCGGCGCTGCGGCGCTTATTGCCCTCTTTATCGGTCCAGTTGCGAATCTGAAGCCGACCCGATACCACTGCCATAGAGCCCTTGGTGAAATACTTGGAGACAAATTCTCCTGTTTGACGCCAAGCGACACAGTCAATGAAATCGGTTTCCCGTTCGCCGCCGTCTTTGTTGCCGAAGTCACGGTCAACTGCTACGGTGAAGCTGGCGACAGCGATGCCGCTGCCGGTACGGCGCAGCTCGGGGTCACGGGTGAGACGTCCCATGATGGTAATGTGGTTGAGCATAATCTTACGCCTCCACTACGGTGGTCAGGCAGCGCAGGATACCTTCGGTGATCTTCATAACGCGCTCCATCTCGGCAGGGAATTCGGGCTTGGACTCGAAGTTCATCAGAACATAGTAGCCCTCGGGCAGATCATTGATGGGATAGGCCAGCCGACGCTTGCCCCACTCATCGATGTTTGTCAGAGTACCCTCCGCTTCCACCATTGCCTTGAACTTTTCCACAAGTGCGGCGATGCCCTCCTCGCCCTGTGCAGGGTCGATGATGTAGAGCACCTCGTACTTACCGGTGATCTTAGCCATGTTGTTTGCACCTCCTTTTGGACTTTTGGCCCACGGACGCGCCGTGAGCAAGGATTGCCTGCTGACAGGCTTGTGTATTATATCCGATGGATACTTATTTGTCAAGGAGAATTCTGAGAAAAGTTGGCTTTTTTATGAAATTTTACCCATTTATTAGGAAAAAGATGCGGCTGTACGCGCCGTCTGCGGGCAAACTGGAAAAATCAAGAAAAAGCAAATTTGACATTGTATTTTTTGCCGAAATTTGGTATAATGACTCCCAAGGTGAGGCGCTTGCCTCACAGCCAACCCAGAAAGGAAGAACCTATGATGAAACGTTGCTTAGCACTGATGTTACTGCTGACGCTGTTGCTTACTGCCTGCGCGCAGCCCACAGAAGATACACCGTCGTCTTCGGGCAAGACGGAGGCATCCTCCACCGCAACCCTCCCGGAGGACAGCCAAGCCTCGCAGCCCACCCAGACCACCGGTCAGACAGAGCCTTCTCAGCCGGAGCCTTCCACAGCGCCGGTTGTGCCTATGAAATATCAGAATCCCTTAACCGGTGAGCCAATGGCAGAGCCCTATCTGGGCCGGCCGATGGCGGTGATGCTAAACAATATTAAGGCCGCCATGCCCCAGCACGGTGTCAGCCAGGCAGATATCCTCTATGAAGTGCTGGCTGAGGGCGGAATTACCCGTTGCATGGGCGTTTTCAGCGATATTTCCCAGGTGGAAAAGGTGGGCTCTGTCCGTAGCGCCCGGAAATATTTTGTAGAACTGTCCCAGGGCTACAATGCACTCTATGTCCACTACGGCACCAGCAATGAGGCAAAGCAATATATCAGAAATCAAGGAATCCCTGATTTGGACGGTATGTATGGAGAGCATTATTTCCCTCAGGATAAGGACCGCCTGCAGGCCGGCTATTCTGCGGAGCATACCAGATTCTCCTCCGGTCAAAAGCTTTTAAGCTACGCCAAGGAAAAGAAGTATGCTACCTCTTATTCCGAAACCCCCACCTATCAGATGGCCTTTGACGACGATAAAGTGATTGTAGGGGAAACAGTCCAGAAGATTACGGTGTATTTTAATCAAGGCGGAAAGCCCGGCAGCTATACCAAATCTACCACCTTGACCTATGATGCAAACGCCAAGACCTACTTGGCTGCCCAGCATGGCGGGAATTATATCGACGGTAATACCAAGGAAACCGTTTCCTTCCGGAATGTGGTAGTGCTCCGCGCCAGAACCAGCCAGCAAAGCGGAAGCTCCTTGATGACCATCCAGACCACCGGTACCGGAACCGGGTATTTCTCCTGCAACGGACAGCTGGTGCCTATCAAGTGGAGCAGAGCCTCTGTCAACGACCCCTTTACTTACACCCTGGAAAACGGAAATCCGGTGACCTTCGGTGTAGGCAGTACCTATGTGGCGGTGGTTCCCACCAACGCGACGGTAAACTATCAATAAATCCAGACCGGAGACACCCCCGATTTCGGGGGTGTTTCTTTATAAAAAGCGGGACTGCCGAAAAATTTTCGGCAGTCCCATAACAAAGAGGAAAGAAAATGAAAGCTTAGCCCAGATTCAGAAATGCCATAGGGTCCATAGGCTCATCATTGTGGGTTACGCTGAAATGCACATGGTCACCCACCGCCGATTCCAGTAACGCAGTGTTGCCTACCGTGCCAATGGCCTGCCCCAGAGTAACCGTATCCCCGGCAGAAACCGTCAGCTCCGCAGAAAGACTGGAATATTTGGTAACATAGCCGTCAGCATGACGGATGACCACGGTGTTGCCCATGGTTTCGTCCATATAGGTGGTATAAACCGTGCCGTCTGCGGCGGCACATACCTGGGTCTGGGCATCTGCAGCAATGTCGATGCCGTTGTGGACCCGCCAATCCCGGGTGGTGGGATTATAGCTCAAACAGTCCATGGCATAGCCGGCCACAGTTTGTCCGGAAACCGGCATACCGGTTTTCATGGGCACCTTGGGCGGCTGGGTGCTGGGAACCTGGGTGTTTCCCTGATTGGACGCAGAGGGCTGGGTTGCCACAGCTGCGACATCTTCATCCGGGCCCATCACATCCAATGTGGGCGTTTGTAGCTGGGGGGTATCTTGGTTGGCATTACGGTAATACAAATAGCCGGAAATCCCGATGGCAACAGCGCATAGGATTAGGGCTATGTAGTAGCCCCGTGTACCAAAACCGTTGCCGGTAGTTTTTTTGCTTTTCATGTTAAGCACCTCCGAGGGGGAGTATTGACAGCTTTTGGGGGAATTAAACAGCCTGAAGAACTTTTTCTTTCATAACAGCAAAAGAAATTATTTTAATAAACACATTGACATTGCATTTTTTTACGTTATAGTTATAGTTGTCATATTTTGACGCAAAAACACAACGAAACGGGGGAGGATAATGTCCAAAGAACTCATCAGGCTCCGGGATTTATCCATGGAGTTCGACGGGGAGTGTATACTCGACAGCATCAATCTTTATATCAACGACCAGGAATTTTTAACCTTGCTTGGTCCGTCCGGCTGCGGAAAAACCACCACGTTGCGGATTATTGGCGGCTTTTTGACGCCCACTTCCGGCACAGTGACCTTTGATGGGGCATGCATTAATGATGTGCCCCCCTATGAACGGCAGATTAACACCGTTTTTCAGAGGTATGCCCTGTTTCCCCACTTGAATGTGTTTGATAATATCGCATTCGGGCTGCGGGTGGCAAAGCTTCCGAAGGACGAAATTACAGAACGGGTCAATCAAATGCTGGAAATCGTCAGCCTCAAGGGCTACGGTCATCGGAGGATTGGTTCTCTGTCCGGCGGTCAGCAGCAGCGCGTGGCCATTGCAAGAGCTCTGGTAAACCGGCCGAAGGTTCTGCTTTTGGATGAACCTTTGGGCGCATTGGATTTGCGCTTGCGCAAGGATATGCAAATCGAACTGAAGCGGATTCAGCAGGCGATGGGCATTACCTTTGTATATGTGACCCATGACCAGGAGGAAGCCCTTTCTATGTCCGATACCGTTGTGGTAATGGATAAGGGCCGTATTCAGCAAATCGGAAAACCGGAGGATATATATAATGAGCCGAAAAACGCCTTTGTGGCGGATTTTATCGGCGAAAGCAACATCTTGGACGGCGTTATGCTGGAGGATTTCAAGGTGCGCTTTTTCGGAAGGACCTTTGAATGCGTAGACAAGGGCTTTGCCCCCAACGAAAACGTGGATGTGGTCATCCGCCCGGAGGACATTGACATTGTCCCTGCGGACAAGGGCCATTTGGTGGGCACGGTAACCTCTGTCACCTTTAAGGGCCTGAACTACGATATTATTGTGGAGTTCAAAGGCTTTAAGTGGTTGATTCAGACCACAGACTTCCAGCCTGTGGGTGCAACCATTGGCATTTTGCTGAACCCGGAAGATATTCACATCATGAAAAAGAGCGAATATTCCGGTATGTTCGGTGATTACAGCTCCTACTCTGCGGAGTATGATGAGTTGACGGAGGATGCCGGCGATGGGGAAGACTAAGTCTGTACTGCTGAGCATCCCGTATATTATTTGGATGTTGGTGTTTACCTTGATTCCTCTGGGCGTCGTAGGCTACTATGCCTTGACGGACCCGGACACCGGCGCCTTTACCTGGGGAAACATCACCCAGTTGGGCACTTATTTGCCGGTCTTTGGCCGTTCCATCGGCTATTCGGTGATTTCTACCTTTTTGTGCCTGCTGTTGGGCTATCCGGTGGCGTATTATATTGCCCATCGGGGTCCGTTGGCCCAAAAGCTGCTGTATATGCTGGTAATGCTTCCTATGTGCATGAGCTTTTTGCTGCGGACACTGGCCTGGGTAGGTCTTTTGCAGGATACCGGCATTATCAATAACCTGCTGGAAGCGGTGGGCCTGGCCCGGGTAAACCTGATTCGCACCCCCGGTGCGGTGGTGCTGGGCATGGTGTATAACTATCTGCCCTATATGATTTTGCCGCTATATGCCATCATTGTCAAAATTGATAACCGGCTCATTGAGGCGGCAGAGGATTTGGGTTGTCGGCCGGCGGCTACCTTTGGCAAGGTGATTTTGCCCCTTTCCGTGCCGGGCATCGTGTCCGGGGTGACGATGGTATTTGTGCCTGCGGTGTCCACCTTCTATATTTCCCAGAAGCTGGGCGGCACGGAAATGCTTATCGGTGACGTGATTGAGCGGATGTTCAAGCAGGGCAACAACGCCAATTTGGGTGCAGCCTTGAGCTTGCTGTTGATGATTCTGGTGTTTGTCTGCACCGGAATTATGAACAAGCTGACGGACTCCGACGGAGAGGATGTGGTGGTTGTATGAAAAAAGCAAACCGCATCATTACCATTCTGATTTTCGTTTTTTTGTATGCGCCCATGCTGGTGCTGATTGTGGGTTCTTTCAATGAAGGAAAGAGCCTTGCCCGGTTTGACGGCTTTACCCTTGGACAGTATGCAGAGCTGTTCCGGGATGGTGATTTACTCCGCTTGTTGGGTAATTCCATCCTAATTTCCATATTAGCCAGCGGCATTGCCACAGTATTCGGCACGGTGGCGGCGGTGGGTATTTGCAATCTGAAGCCCAGAATGCGCCGTTTGGTCATGCATTTGACGGATATTCCCATGACCAATCCGGATATTGTTACGGGTATTTCCCTGTCACTGCTGTTTATTTTCGTTGGCTCGAAGCTAATGGGCCAGCAGGACAGTTTGACCTTTTGGACTTTGTTGATCGCCCATATTACCTTCAATCTACCCTATGTCATTTTGAATGTGATGCCGAAGCTGAACCAGATGGACCGTTCCCTGACGGATGCGGCTATGGATTTGGGCTGCACGCCCATTCAGTCCTTTTTCAAGGTGACGCTGCACGAAATTATGCCCGGCGTGGTGGCAGGTGCGATTATGGCCTTTACCATGAGCTTGGACGATTTTGTCATTAGCTATTTCGTGTCCGGTATGGACTTTGTCACATTGCCGGTGGAAATTTACAGCTATACAAAAAAGCCCATTCCGCCGAAAATTTATGCCATGTTTACATTGCTGTTCCTGCTGATTCTGGTGCTGATGATTACCATGAATCTTTTGCAGCTGCGGTCCGATAAGAAGAAAGTGCAGGTGCAAAAATGAGAAGATGGTTTGCATTTGTCACAGCTTTGATTCTGGTGCTGGGCACAGGTTCGCCTGTGCGCGGCGCCCAGGAGTATGTGCCGGAGGGGAATATCACCCTGAACGTGTATAACTGGGGACAGTATATAGCCGACGGCAGCGACGGTTCTGTGGATATTATCGCTGCCTTTGAGGAGCGATATCCCAATATTGACGTGAATTATTCCACCTATGACTCCAATGAAATCATGTATACCAAGCTGGCTGCCGGCGGTATTACTGTGGATGTGATCATCCCCTCGGATTACATGGTGGCGCGAATGATTGAAGAGGATATGCTTCTGGAGCTGAATTTCGACCATATCCCCAATTATCGGCATATCGACGAGAAATTTAAGAATATGCCCCATGACCCGGAAAATAAATATTCCGTACCCTATACCTGGGGCACAGTGGGCATCATCTACAATTCCAAGTACGTGGACGAAGAAGATTTGGTGGGCTGGGAACTGCTGTGGAATGAAAAATATGCGGACAAAATCCTCATGTTCGATAATTCCCGGGATGCTTTTGGCATCGCAGCCTATCTGTTGGGGTATGATGTCAACACCACGGACGAAGAAGAACTCAGAGCCTGCGCCGATATACTGGCCCGGCAGGAGCCGGTTGTGCAGCAGTATGTCATGGATCAGATCTACGACCTGATGGAAAATGAGGAGGCCTGGATTGCGCCTTACTATGTGGGCGATTACATGACCATGGCGGCGGAAAATGAGGACCTTTGCTTCTATCTGCCGGAAAATGAAGGCTTTAACCTGTTTGTGGATGCCATGTGTATTCCAAAATGTGCCCAGCAAAAGGAGGCCGCTGAGTTGTTTATCAATTTCCTGTGCGAACCGGAAATTGCGGCGGCCAATATGGACTGGGTGGGCTACAGCGTGCCCTTGTCTGCGGCCAAGGAATATATGGACCCGGAAACGGTAGAAGACCCGGTTTTGTATCCCAGCGATGAGGTATTGTCCCACGGCACGGCCTATGCCAATTTAGACCCGGCGGTAACCCGGTTTGTGGAGGGCCTGTTTTTGGAGATGCGGATTCGCAATGCATCCCAGGACACCACCCAAACGGTAATGCGTTGGGGAGGCATCGTATTGGCGGCAGGAGCCCTTGTGTGGATAGGGTTTTACAGTGTAAAAGCCGTCAAAAGAAAGCGAAAATAAAAGAAAATCGGCTGCCTGCAGGCAGCCGATTTTTTATTTGGATTCCTTGCCGGGGTTTGGCGTTCGGGCGCTGGTGCGGCCCTCGGGACGAATTTCGCCTGCGGCGGTAAGAGAGCGTTTGGTCAGGGCAGGGCCTACCAATTCATAAACCAGCACAGCAAAGAGGACAACGTTCCGTGTCAAGTCTCCGCCGGGCAGGGTAGCGGCAGTCAGCGCCATACCCAGAGCCACGCCGGCCTGGGGAAGCAAGGTGATGCCCAGATTGCTGGTGATGAGCTGGGACTGGGCAGTCAGCCGGCAGCTTAGATTGGAGCCGTAGTATTTGCCGGCAGACCGGGCGAGAATATAAATCACACCTACCAGCAGTGTGACAGGACTTGCCAGTACCTGCAAATCCAGCTCTGCGCCGGAGATGACGAAAAACAGCACATTCAGTGGCGTGGTCCAGCTTTCCACACGGCCCATCAGTTCTTCCGAAGTTGGGCAGATGTTGCAGAAAATCGTGCCGGTCATCATGCACACCAAAAGCAGGGAGAAACCGCAATGAATAGGGCCGATTTGGAACTTCAGCATGGAAAGACCTACGGTCAGCAGTACAAACGCCACGGAGACGGTCATACGCTTACTGCGGGAGTGGAAAAACTGCTCTACCCAGTTCAGAAGGCAACCCATGACACTTCCCAACGCAAGGGACAGCACAATCTCCACCAGGGGTTCTACCACCACGCCTAAGAGACTTGCCTGCCCGTTGGCCAGGGCGGAAGCCACGCCAAAGGAGGCGGAAAACAGCAACAGACCCACAGCATCATCAATGGCAACCACCAACAGCAGCAGCCGGGTCATAGGGCCGTCGGCCTTGTACTGCCGCACCACCATGAGGGTGGCCGCAGGTGCGGTGGCGGAAGCGATTGCGCCCAGCACGATGGCGCAGGGCAGGGAAATGACCTGGGGGAAGCACAGATGCAGTGCAATCAGCACAATGTCCACCAAAACGGTGGTAATCACCGCCTGCAAAATACCGATGGTGATGGCCTTGGCACCGGTGGCTTTTAGCTGGCTTAGGCGGAACTCATTACCGATGGTAAAGGCAATGAAGCCCAAGGCGACTTGGGTAATGATATTCAGGGTTTCCACCTGCTCCAGAGATTGGAATCCCAGGCCGGGCAGATTCAGCGCCCCCAGAAAAAAGGGCCCTAAAAGCAGTCCGGCCACCAGATAGGCAGTGACTGCAGGCAGATTCATCAGCTTGGTGAGCCGGGAGAGCATCAGACCTCCCACCAGCGCAATCGCAAGACTGATTAGATAGATTTCCATAAAAAGCCTTCTCTCTACATTCTTTTCTGTGGCGTATCATACCACCTTTGCTCGCAGGATGCAAGTCTAAAACGGCAAAAAATTCCCCCGAAACGGGGGAAAACATTTATTTCAGAAAATGCTGTTTTAATGCTTCAAAGGATTCCTCGCTGATGACGTGTTCGATTTTGCAGGCATCCTCGGCGGCGGTGGTTTCGCTGACACCCATGGCGGTGAGGAATTTGGTCAAGACCATGTGCCGTTCAAAAATTTTGCGGGCTGCATCCAAGCCCGTTTCGGTTAGGGTTAAAAAACCGTCCTTGTCTGCGGTGACATAGCCGCCCTGCTTCAAAAGCCCCATCGCCCGGCTGACACTGGGCTTGGAATAGCCCATGTGCTCGGCCACATCAATGCTTCTTACATGGGCGCTGGCCTTGGAGAGGATATAAATGGTTTCCAGGTACATTTCACCGGATTCCTGCAAATGCATAGCGAAACCTCCAAAGGGAAGAATATAAATTGATATTACCATATTCTTACAGAATTTGCAAGTGCTATGGAAAATCGGACCGGAAAGAAAAACTTGAAAAATTTTACAAAAAACCCTTGACAAAAGGGGATGGGGTATGTATGATATCCAAGGAGTTAGCCGAGGCTAATTGATTTTTTGGCCTGGTGGTTAGCATAGACTAATTATAACGGGGGAACATTCCGATGAGAACATTAAAGGATGCGAAAGTAGGGCAGACCGTTACGGTTGTTAAGCTCCATGGAGAAGGTGCGGTCCGGCGCAGAATCATGGACATGGGCATTACCAAAGGAATTGAAATTTACATCCGAAAGGTAGCACCTTTGGGAGACCCTGTGGAAGTCAATGTCCGGGGCTATGAGCTTTCCCTGCGGAAGGCAGACTGCGAAATGGTGGAAGTGGTTTAATGATGGAGGAGAATCCTATGAATATAAAAATCGCCCTTGCGGGCAATCCCAACAGCGGAAAAACCACGCTGTTTAACATCCTCACAGGCTCCAACCAATATGTGGGCAACTGGCCCGGTGTGACGGTAGAGAAGAAAGAGGGTGCGCTGAAGGGGCATAGCGATGTCATCATTCAGGATTTGCCCGGAATTTATTCCCTTTCTCCCTATTCTCCGGAGGAAGTGGTGACCCGTACTTATCTGGTAAATGAGCATCCTGATGCCATTTTGAATATTGTGGACGGCACCAATATCGAACGGAATCTGTACTTAACCACCCAATTGATTGAGCTGGGTTATCCGGTGGTCATTGCGGTAAACATGATTGATTTGGTTCGGAAAAACGGCGATACGGTGGACCTTCAAAAGCTGGGCAGGGCCTTAGGCTGTGCCGTGGTGGAAATCAGCGCCCTCAAGGGAGAAGGCTGTATGGAAGCCGCCCGGATTGCGGTGGAGCTGGCCAGAAATCACACCCACGGAGAAATGCCCCATGTGTTTAACGGCAGTGTGGAGCACGCGCTGGCTCATATTGAGGAATCCATCGAGGGCAAGGTAAGCGAAAACTACCTGCGATGGTATGCTATCAAGCTTTTTGAACGGGATGAACGGGTCCGTCAGGAGGTGGCGCTGGAGGAATCCCTGCTGAACCATCTGGAAAAGCATATTGCCGATTGCGAAAAGGAAATGGATGATGATGCGGAAAGCATCATTGCCGACCAGAGATACACCTATATCGGAAATGTAGTCAGCAAGGCGGTGAAAAAGAAGGCCGCCAAGCACAGCATGACCCTGTCTGACCGGATTGACCGGGTGCTGACCAACCGGATTTTGGCACTGCCCATTTTTGCCGGTGTTATGTTTTTGATGTATGCCATCGCCATGGGAAGCTTCCCCTTCTCCATCGGTACCATGGGCACCGATTGGGCCAACGATGTGCTGTTTGGCCAGTGGATTCCCGGCTGGGCAGATCAGATTTTGACTGCCCTGGGAGTCAGCGGCTGGCTGTATAGCCTGATTGTGGACGGTGTTTTGGCCGGTGTGGGAGCGGTGCTGGGCTTTGTGCCCCAGATTTTGGTGCTGAGCTTCCTGCTGTCGATTCTGGAGGATGTGGGCTATATGTCCCGGGTGGCCTTTATTATGGACCGGATTCTCCGGAAATTCGGGCTGTCCGGCAAGTCTATTATTCCCATGCTGGTAGCCACCGGCTGCGGCGTGCCCGGAATTCTGGCATCCCGTACGATAGAACAGGAAAATGACCGGAAAATCACGGTCATGACCACCGGATTTATCCCCTGCGGCGCCAAAATGCCCATCATTGGTCTGTTTGCCGGTGCGGTGTTTGGAAATTCGCCGCTGGTGGCAGTATCTGCTTTCTTTATCGGCATTGCCGCCGTGGCGGTTTCCGGTGTGATTTTGAAGAAATTCAAGACCTTTGCCGGAAAGCCTGCGCCCTTTGTGATGGAGCTGCCTGCTTATCATTTACCCTCTGCCCGGAATGTGGTTCGCTCTACCCTGGACCGGGGCTGGGATTTTATAAAGCGAGCCTTTACCATTGTGCTGATTAGCTCTATCGTGCTTTGGTTTTTGCAAAGCTACGGCGTTGTCAACGGTGCGCTGCAGGCAGTGGAGGACAACAATCAGTCCCTGCTGGCCTTTGTGGGAAAGGCCATTGCCTGGATTTTCTACCCCCTGGGATGGATGGGTGAGATGGCATGGAAAGCGGCGGTGGCAACCCTTACCGGCTTGATTGCCAAGGAAGAAGTGGTTATGACCTTCGGCACGCTGTATAATTATGCCGGGGAGCTGAGCGAAGCCGGGGATGAAATCTGGAGCATGGTGGCCGCAGATTTCGGCCCTGTGAGAGCGTATAGCTTTATGGTGTTTAATCTGCTTTGCGCACCCTGCTTTGCCGCCATCGGCGCAATCAAACGGGAGATGGGCAACCGGAAATGGACTTGGATTACGGTAGGTTATATGTGCGCCTTTGCCTATGGCATCTCCCTGATGGTTTATCAGATTGGCGGACTGTTTACCGGTGAGGCTTCCTTTGGTGTACTGACAGTGGTTGCCTTGGCGGTGCTGGCAGGCTTTGTATATTTGCTGACACGGAAGGGCTACGGGGCAAAGGAAACAGGAAAGCCCCTGGCAAAGGTGTAAAAAAGGAGAAGCCTATGTTAGGAGATATTTTGGTATTATCTGTTTTGGCAGGTGTCGTTGCACTGTCTGTCCGTTCTCTTTATAAAGGCCGGAAGTCCCGGGGCTGCTGCGGGAATTGCAGTGAATGCTCCGGCTGTCGGGGAAATAAATAAAACCGCACTCCGCGGCACCGATTTCGGTGCTGCGGATTTTGCTTGGAACGCAAAAGAAAAATCCGGCATATCCTCTAAGAAAAGGAGATGTGTGCATTATGACGAAAAGCGTAGAGAAATACATTGTGAATTTTGGCACATGAATTATATCTGCTACCTTGATTTTTGAGGCGGTTATATCTATAATATAATATCGAAAGGGAAATATCGATAGCGAAATATCGAAATTGCCAAAATTCGGAAACACTCTCTGCAAAGCGGAAAGGAGCTTTTATTATGAGCAAGAAAATTACAGTCATCGGTGCAGGCAATGTGGGTGCAACCATAGCCTATACACTTTCTTTGGGGAATATTGCGTCCCAGATTGTGCTGATTGATATTAACAAGGAAAAGGTCCAGGGTGAGGTTATGGACATTGTTCAGGGCACCAGCTTCCGGGACCCGATTTCCGTCATTGCAGGTGACTATGAAGATGCGGCTGATTCCGATATTGTGATTATTACCTCCGGGATTGGACGGAAGCCCGGTCAGACCCGGATTGACCTTGCTCAGACCAATGTGAATATTCTCAAGGAGATTACGCCTCAAATTGTGGCGGCTGCTCCCAATGCGCTGTATGTCATTGTCAGCAACCCGGTGGATATTATGACCTATGTATTTACAAAAATCTCCGGTCTGCCGGAAAGACAGATTATCGGCTCCGGCACGATTTTGGACACTGCCCGTCTGCGCTATGACCTTTCCCATCATTACAAGGTGGCTCAGAAAAATATCCATGCCTATGTCTACGGAGAGCATGGCGATACGTCCTTTATCCCCTGGTCTTTGGCAGATATTTCCGGCTGTCGCCTTAGTGAATATGAGGATTTGATGGTGAAAAAGGGTGTGGTGAAGGAGCGGCTGAATCCTGAGCAGACGCTGACCTATGTGCAAAAATCCGGCGGCGAAATCATTGCCAAGAAGGGCGCGACCTTCTATGCGGTTTCTGCCTCCGTCAATAAGATTCTGACTGCCATGGTGGCGGCCTATGACTCCGTTGCCACGGTTTCAACCATGATGCACGGCGAATACGGCATTGAGGATGTGTGCCTAAGCACAATGACCATCATTGGCCCGGAAGGCACCAAGGGAAAAGTGCCTGTGGAGCTGACCTATGATGAGCAATTAAAGCTGCGGGCCAGCGCGGATGCCTTGAAGGCAGTCATCAAGAGTTTGGATATCTAAGGAGCGAACACTATGAAATACAGTTATTATCCCGGTTGCACCCTCCGAAACAAAGCCAGGGCTTTGGATGATTATGCCAGAGCCTGCGCAGAGGTGCTGGGCTTTGAACTGGAGGAGCTTTCCCAATGGCAGTGCTGTGGCGGTGTATATCCGCTGGGCAGTGATGAAATTGCTACAAAGCTATCTTCTGTTCGGGCACTGCGGGATGCGGCAGAGAAAAAACAGGATTTGCTTACTGTCTGCTCAGCCTGCTATCATGTCATTAAGCGAGTCAATGACGATATGAAAAATGTCCCGGATATCCGGGAGCGGGCCAACCGCTATATGGCACCGGAAGCGCCCTACAACGGAGAGACCCAGGTACTGCACTATTTGGAAGTGTTGCGGGACCGGGTGGGCTTTGATACACTGAGAGAAAAGGTAGTCAAGCCTCTCACCGGCCGGAAAATCGGTGCGTATTACGGCTGCCTGCTGTTGCGGCCCAGTCAGGTCATGGCCTTTGACGACCCGGAGAATCCCTCTATTTTAGAGGATTTTATCCGGGCATTGGGGGCAGAGCCGGTGGTTTACCCCTATCGCAATGAGTGTTGCGGCGGATACATATCCTTAAAGGAAGCGGAGCTTTCCGGCAAAATGTGCCAAAATATTTCTCAAAGCGCCGCAGATTTCGGCGCGGATTGCTTGGTGACAGCCTGTCCGCTGTGCAAGTATAATCTGTCGAAAAACGGTGGACTTCCCATCGTCTATTTTACTGAGCTTCTGGCAGAGGCTTTGGGGATTAAGGAGGGGTAATATGAACCGTGCAGTGGAAGCTGTTCAGGAAATCAGCGGAGTGAATCCGTTAAAATGCATGAAGTGCGGCAAATGCTCTGCCTCCTGCCCCTCCTATGACCAAATGGATATCAAGCCCCATCAGTTTGTTTCCTATGTGCAAAACGGAGATTTGGAGGCGCTGGCGGCATCCAAATCCCTGTATGTATGCTTAAGCTGTTTTGCCTGCGTGGAGCGGTGTCCCCGGGATGTAAAGCCCGGAAAGCTCATTGATGCAGTTCGGCAGACGGTGCTTCGTCAGCGGGGGCAGGAGGGACTCAGCCCGGAGGAAATTCCCGGTCTGATTGAAGACGATACCCCCCAGCAGCTCCTTGTCAGCGCCTTCAGAAAATACCGGAGGTGAGAAAATGCGCAGAATTGGAGTTTTTGTATGCCACTGTGGCAGTAATATTGCCGCTACGGTGGATGTAAAAAAGGTGGTAGAGCTTGCTCTGCAGGAGCCTGGCGTGGTACATGCAGAGGACTACCCTTATATGTGCAGTGAGGCCGGCCAGCAGAGAATTGCCGCCGCAGTCAAGGAAAAGAACCTTTCCGGCATTGTGGTCTGTTCCTGCTCTCCCCGGATGCACGAGGCTACCTTCCGCAAGGCGGCAGAGCGGGCAGGACTGAATCCCTATTTGGTGGAGATTGCCAATATTCGGGAGCACTGCTCTTGGATTCACAAGGATATGCCCCAGGCCACGGAAAAAGCCGTGATTTTAATGCGTGCGGCAGTGGCAAAGGTGCATCTAAACACCCCTTTGCAGGCAGGAGAAAGCAAGGTCACCAAGCGGGCGTTGGTCATCGGCGGCGGTATTGCCGGTATCCAGACAGCGTTGGACATCGCCGATGCCGGCTACAAGGTGGATATTGTGGAGAAAACGCCTTCCATCGGCGGCCGCATGAGCCAGCTGGACAAAACCTTCCCCACCCTGGACTGCTCGGCCTGTATTTTAACACCGAAAATGGTGGAGGCGGCGGCGCACGAAAACATCACCATCCATACTTACAGTGAAGTAGAGGCGGTTTCCGGCTTTGTGGGCAATTTCACGGTGGATATTCGGAAGAAAGCACGTTATGTAAACCTTGATAAATGCACCGGCTGCGGTGTCTGTCAGGAGAAGTGCCCCTCCAAAAAGCCCTTGAATGAATTTAACCGGGGCTTAAATACCCGCAGTGCCATTTACACGCCCTTTGCCCAGGCCATTCCCAATGTGCCGGTGATTGATGCAAACAGCTGCATCAAGCTGAAAACCGGCAAGTGCGGTGTTTGTGAAAAGGTGTGCCAGGCCGGGGCCATTGACTACACCCAGAAGGATGAAATCATCACAGAAAACTACGGTGCCATTGTGGTTGCCACCGGCTTTGATACCATTAAGCTGGATGCCTACGGAGAGTACGCTTATAACGAGAGTAAGGACGTCATCACCTCTCTGGAGCTGGAGCGGATCATGAACGCCGCAGGCCCCACCAAGGGGCATTTGGAGCGGCTGTCCGACGGCAAAGCACCCAAGGAAATTGTATTCATCCAGTGTGTAGGAAGCCGCTGTGCAGATAGCCGGGGCAAGCCCTATTGCTCGAAAATCTGCTGTATGTATACGGCCAAGCATGCCATGCTGATTCGGGATAAATACCCGGATGTGAACGTGACGGTGTTTTACATCGATGTCCGTACTCCCGGTAAGAATTTTGACGAATTCTACCGCCGGGCGGTGGAGGATTACGGCGTCAACTACATTAAGGGGCAGGTGGGCAAGGTTGCACCCCAGGCAGACGGAAGTCTTCTGGTGCACGGTGTCGACCTGCTGGACCAAAAGCAAATTCTGAAAAAGGCAGATATGGTGGTGTTGGCCACGGCCATCGAGCCCAATCCCGATGTGCGCAAAATTGCCACCATGCTGACGGCCTCTATCGATACCAACAATTTCCTGACGGAGGCCCATCCCAAGCTTCGCCCCGTGGAATCTCCCACCGCAGGTGTGTTCCTGTCCGGTGTGTGCCAAGGGCCCAAGGACATTCCCGAGACGGTGGCCCAGGCCGGTGCGGCGGCGGTGAAGGTAATCGGGCTGTTGGCTAAGGATTCTTTGAAAACCAACCCCTGTACCGCAAAGGCCGACGAGCTTCGGTGCAACGGATGCTCCCAGTGCGCCCAGGTGTGCCCCTACGGCGCTATTTCCTATGAGGAAAAGCAGGTCAATGACCATGGCATCCGGGAAAATCGCCGAATTGCAGTGGTCAATGGGGCGCTGTGCCAGGGCTGCGGTGCCTGTACCGTTACCTGCCCCAGCGGCGCAATGGATTTACAGGGCTTTTCCAACAGACAACTCATTGCGGAGGTGGATGCAATATGCCGGTAAACAACGAAAACTGGAAGCCCACCATCGTGGCATTTTGCTGTAACTGGTGCAGCTATGCCGGCGCGGATTTGGCAGGCTCCAGCCGCCTTGCCTATCCTGCGGATGTAAAGATTATCAGAGTGCCCTGCTCCTGCCGGGTTAACCCCATGTTTATCCTCCGTGCCTTTGAAAAGGGCGCGGACGGAGTGATTCTCTGTGGCTGCCACCCCGGCGACTGCCATTACTCCACCGGCAACTATTATGCCCGCCGGAGAATGACTTTGCTGTTTTCTATGCTGGACTACCTGGGGGTAGAAAGCGGAAGAACCAGAGTGGAGTGGGTGTCCGCTGCGGAGGGTGTAAAATTCTCCGAAACCATGAATGATTTTGTAGCCAAGGTCCGTAGCTTGGGACCCTGTGTCAGATTGGGGGATTTGCGATGCAAGAATTGATTTTAAAGGCGAAATCCCTATTGGAAAGCGGCGAGGTAGCCCGGGTGCTGGGCTGGAAACAGGGCGAAAACGGCTTTGACCATGAGCCCTTCGTGTTTGAAACCGTGCAGTCCCTGGAAGATTTCGTTTACGACGGCTTCTGCGGTGCGAACCTTTCCAAATACATGATTGAAGCCGGCAAAAAAGAGGGCAAGACCCTGGTGTTCTTAAAGCCCTGTGACAGCTACAGCTTTCAGCAGCTGCTGCGGGAGCATCGGGTGGTCAGAGAAAAGGCCTACATCATCGGCGTGGGCTGTATGGGTAAGCTTTCCGTGAACAAAATCCCTGCCGACGGCATTTTGTCCGTGGAGGGGGCGCAGTACCCCAACCCGGCGGAAATGCTCACCGTTAAGACTTTGTACGGTGACGTATCCGTTTCCTACAAGGATGCCATGCTGGAGCGCTGTCATGTTTGCAAGGGCAAGGACCATGTGATTTATGACGAGCTGCTGGGCGAATCCAAGGATACGGTGGATGCCGACCGCTTTGCAGAGGTAGAAAAGCTTGAGGCCATGTCCCCCGAGGAAAAGTATGCGTATTTTCGCAGTGAGCTGAGCAAATGCATTCGCTGTAATGCCTGCCGGAATGTGTGCCCTGCCTGCTCCTGCCGCAAATGTGTCTTTGACAGCACTGCCTTTGATGCGACCCAAAAGGCCAATACCACCTCCTTTGAGGAAAATATGTTCCATATCATCCGGGCCTTCCATGTGGCAGGCCGGTGTACCGATTGCGGCGAGTGCAGCAGAGTATGCCCTCAGGGGATTCCTCTGCACCTGTTCAACCGGAAGTTTATCAAGGATATTAACACACTGTACGGCGAGTATCAGGCAGGTGCGGATGTAACAAGCGATGCACCCTTGACCAGCTTCCGTGCCGACGATGCCGAGCCCGGCGTGGGAAGGGGGTAAGAGGATGTATCGCATTGCGAAAAATCGACTGCCTCAGCTGTATGCCCGGATGGGCACTTTGGGTGACCTGTTTCTTCCGGTAAAACAGGGGGGCAAAACCAATTATGCCCTGTGGCAGGCCGGCATGGAGGGGGATTTGGATACCCTCAAAACTGTCCGCTCTCCCAAGGATGTGTTCTTTCCCCAAAGTGAAAATCTCTACACCTGCCACCGGCAGGATGGAAAAATCTCTGTGCAAACGGAGCAGCTGCAAACCCGTCCCTTTGTGGTGTTCGGCGTCCGGGGATGTGATGTCCAAGGCTTTGCGGTGCTGGACCGGGTGTTTTTGTCCGACCCGGTGGATAGCTTTTATGCCGCCCGTCGGGCGCAGGGAACGGTGGTTTCTCTGGCCTGTGGCCGTCCGGAAACTTCTTGCTTCTGCGGCCTTTTCGGTATCGACTGCGCCGCCCCCCAAGGGGACGTAGTGACCTGGCTGACAGAGGATTCGCTGTACTGGCAGCCCAAGACGGAAAAGGGTCTGGCGCTTACGGAAAAGCTGGCGGATTTGCTGGAGGAAAGCGACGAAACGGCGGTGCTTGCTTTGCAGGAAACCATTCGGGAAATTTGCAGCCGCCTGCCCTTAAAGGACCTTTCCTTAGAGGGCTGGGGGCAAGAAGCCGCCAAAACACGGTTTGATTCTCCTTTGTGGGAACAGCTTAGCGGCGCTTGTCTTGCCTGCGGCACTTGTACCTTTGTGTGTCCCACCTGCCAGTGCTATGACATTAAGGATTATGATACCGGCAACGGTGTCCAGCGCTATCGCTGTTGGGATAGCTGTATGTATTCCGATTTTACCATGATGGCCCACGGCAATAACCGCACCACCCAGATGCAGAGATTCCGTCAGCGTTTCCTGCACAAGCTGGCTTATTTCCCTGCCAACAATGAGGGGATGTTCTCCTGCGTAGGCTGTGGCCGGTGTGTGGATAAATGCCCCAGCCATTTGAATATCGTTAAGGTTATCAAGGCCTTCCAGAAGGAGGAGAACTGATGGAGCAGATGCATGAATGTACCTGTAATCCCGGCTTTATGCGGGATACTTTGATTCCCCAGGTGGGCATTATCACCGACATTCGGCAGGAAACCCCGGATGTTAAGACCTTCCGGGTGGAAGCGCCCACCGGCGGCAAGCTCTTTGAACATAAGCCGGGCCAGTGCGCCATGGTGTGCGTGCCCGGTGTCAGCGAGGCCATGTTTTCCATTACGTCTTCTCCCACCAATCGGGAATATCAGGAATTTTCCATTAAGCGCTGCGGCGATTTAACTGACCGGCTTCACAGCCTGAATGTGGGCGATGAGGTGCTGGTTCGGGGGCCTTACGGCAACCATTTCCCGGTGGAAACCGCATTAAAGGGGAAAAATCTTCTGTTTATTGCCGGCGGTATCGGCCTTGCGCCACTGCGCTCTGTGATTAACTACTGCTTGGATAACCGGGAAAATTACGGCACCATTGACATCCTCTACGGCTCACGCTCGGCGGACGACCTGGTGCGTCGGGAGGAAATGGAGCAGGTTTGGGCCAAAGCCCCCGGGGTCAATGTATACATGACCATTGACCGGGAGCAAGAGGGCTGGGAAGGCCATGTGGGCTTTGTACCGGCCTACCTGAAAGAGGTTGGATTTGATACCAACAAGGTGGCACTGCTGTGCGGACCTCCCATTATGATTAAATTCTGCCTTCAGGCATTGCTGGAAATGGGCTTTTCCCGGGAACAGGTGTATACCACATTGGAGCTTCGCATGAAATGCGGCGTGGGAAAATGCGGCCGGTGTAATATCGGCACGAAATATGTCTGCAAGGACGGCCCGGTGTTCCGCTTTGACCAAGTGGATGAACTTCCCAACGAGTATTAAGAAAGGACAAAAACCCATGGAAAATATGGTAAATGTTTACTTTTTCGGCAAAAAATATTCTGTTCCTGCAGATTTAACCATTATGACTGCCATGGAATATGCCGGATATACCCTGACCCGGGGCTGTGGCTGCCGTCATGGCTTTTGCGGTGCTTGCGCCACCATCTACCGAATCAAGGGAAAGAACGAACTGAAGACCTGCCTTGCCTGTCAGACCCAGGTGCAGGAGGGAATGTATGTGGCATCCATTCCTTTCTTCCCCACGGATAAGCGTACTTACGAAATCGAGGACCTGAAGGCTGACCAGCGGGTGATGATGGAGCTGTATCCGGAAATCTATGCCTGTATCGGCTGTAATGCCTGTACCAAGGCCTGCACCCAGAGCCTGAATGTGATGCAGTACATTGCTTATGCCCAGCGGGGAGAGCTGGAAAAATGTGCCGAGGAATCCTTCGACTGTGTGGGCTGTGGCTGCTGCTCCGTAAGATGTCCTGCCGGCATCAGCCATCCTATGGTGGGCTTGCTGGCCCGGCGGCTTACCGGAAAGTACATTGCGCCCAAGTCGGAGCATCTGGCAAACCGGGTGGAGGAAATCAACCGGGGTGCTTATGATGAGATAATTGAAGCCATTATGCAAAAGCCGATTTCGGAAATGCAGGAGCTTTACAACCATCGGGACATTGAAAAGTAAGGAGGGGTTTGGATGTTTACGGAACAAATGCTTGAGTCTATCAAAAAAGTTGAGGCCACTCGTGCCGCCAGAATGAGCACAGAACCCCGCCGTATGACTGCCGAGGAAAAGGACGCTCTGCTGAAGGCATACCATCCCGATTATCGGCCCGAGGGCTTCAAGGAGATTAAGATTGGCCCTAATGCCGGGCAGAAAGCCCCGGCGGAGCTGGCAGATTTGCTTCACAGCAACAGCCGGCTGTTGAATGAGAACATCGATTTGACAAAAATCGACTATGATGTGGACGTTTTGGTTATCGGAGGCGGCGGTGCCGGTGCATCGGCGGCCATTGAGGCCCATGAGGCCGGTGCGGATGTGATGATGGTCACCAAGCTTCGCATCGGCGATGCCAATACCATGATGGCAGAGGGCGGTATTCAGGCGGCGGACAAGGAAAACGATTCTCCTGTGCAGCATTATCTGGATGCCTTCGGCGGCGGTCACTTTGCTGCCCGTCCCGAGCTTTTGCGCCGCCTGGTCATGGAAGCTCCGGATGCCATTCAGTGGCTGAACAAGCTGGGTGTCATGTTTGACAAGGATGCCGACGGCACCATGGTCACCACCCACGGCGGCGGCACTTCCCGGAAGCGGATGCACGCCTGCAAGGACTATTCCGGCGCGGAGATTATGCGTACTGTTCGGGATGAGGTGCTGAACCGCAAGATTCCCGTGGTGGAGTTTACCTCTGCGGTGGAGCTTTTGAAGGATGAAAAGGGCCAGGTTGCCGGTGCGGTTTTGCTGAATATGGAAACCGGTGATTATGCCGTGGCAAGAGCGAAGACGGTGATTATTGCCACCGGCGGCGCAGGACGGCTTCACTACCAGAATTTCCCCACATCCAACCACTATGGCGCAACAGCCGACGGCCTGATTTTGGGCTATCGGGCCGGCGCGCCGCTGCTGTATCAGGACACCATTCAGTACCACCCCACCGGTGTTGCCTACCCCAGCCAGATTTTCGGCGCGTTGGTGACGGAAAAGGTGCGCTCTTTGGGCGCTCAGCTGGTCAATAAGGATGGCGAGGCTTATGCCCATCCTTTGGAAACAAGAGACGTTTCCGCATCTGCCATCATTCGCGAATGCGCAGACGGCAGGGGTGTGGATACCCCCTTGGGCAGCGGCGTATGGCTGGATACCCCCATGATTGAAATTCTGGGTGGCGAGGGGACCATTGAAAAGCGGATTCCTGCCATGCTGCGGATGTACATGAACTACGGCATCGATATGCGCAAGCAGCCCATTCTGGTATACCCTACGCTCCACTACCAAAACGGCGGCTTGGAAATCGGCGGGGACGGCTTCACCAAAACCATCCCCAACCTGCTGGTGGCCGGCGAGGCCGTTGGCGGCATCCATGGCCGGAACCGGCTTATGGGCAACAGCCTTTTGGATATTATCGTCTTTGGCCGCAATGCCGGTAAGGCTGCAGCAGCCAAGGCAAAGGAAGTATCCCTCGGCAAGCCCAGCTTGACGCACATTTTTGAATATGCTAAGATGCTGGAAGAATCCGGCGCGGCTGAGCAGGGTGTATCCCCGCTGCTGCTGCCAAAATATGCCCGCCACGAGCGGTAAGCAAAGGGGTAAGGACTAGAGATGGATTTTATTTCCAAGTTAATTAACCCCGGTTCGGCTGCGGTTGTTCTGTTGGCTTCGTTCTTTATTATCTTTCTTGGATATTGTCTGGGCAGGATCTCAGTGAAAGGCGTGTCCCTTGGAACGGCAGGCGTTTTTCTGACGGCACTTCTGTTTGGATATCTGTTTACCCTTCCCGGGTTGAAAGAGATCCCTGTGCTTTCGAAATTCTTCATAGCAGATGCCGCTGCCCCTGCTATGGATTCTTACGGATTTATGGGCGATATTGGTCTGGTCCTGTTTGTGACTGCTGTAGGCTCTATTGCCGGCCCGAACTTTTTCCGAGATTTGAAGAGGAATGCAAAGACCTACCTTCCTATGGGTGCGATTATTATCACCATTGGCGCGGCAGTGACTGCTGCCTTTGCGGTGATTCCCGGAATTGGCTCTGAGTTTGCCAGCGGTGTTCTCTCCGGTGCTCTAACTTCTACCCCTGCATTCTCCGCTGCCAAGGAAATTGCAGGAGACCAGGCCGCAATGGTATCTCTGGGTCAGGCCATCGCCTATCCCTTTGGCGTTGTGGGTGTGGTTCTGTTTGTGCAGATTATACCCAAGCTTTTGAAGGCAGATATGGCAAGAGAAAGAACGCTCATTGCTTCGTCCTCCAAGGCCGGAGCAGAGAAGTCGGCAGCCACGGAGGAGAAAAGCGCAAAGAGGAGATTTGATATTGATGGGTTCGGTCTGGCAGCATTTGGTGTTGCAGTGGTGCTCGGTATTACGCTGGGGTCTGTGAAGATACCCCTGACCAACGCCGGCTACGACGGTTCCTGTTTTTCACTGGGTATGACCGGCGGACCGCTGATTATGGCGTTGATCCTTGCGCACTTTGGACATATCGGCCCTATGAATATGCGAGTGAACGCCCAAGTCCTGAAAATCTTCCGGGAATTTGGACTGGTATTGTTTCTCCTCGGAGCAGGGATTGAGGGTGGCGTGCAACTGGTTGAGCAGATTCAGAATTCTCAGTACGGAGTTTTGATTGTTCTTTACGGCTTTGTGGCGGGCGTGATTATAACTGTTATTCCTATGATCGCCGGCTACATCTTTGCAAGAAAAATCTGCAAGCTGCCGTTGCTCAGCACATTGGGCTCAATTACCGGCGGCATGACTTCGACACCTGCCCTGGGTACGTTGATCGGCGTTGCCGGGACAGATGATGTGGCGGGTGCTTATGCGTCAACTTATCCCATTGCGCTGGTGCTGATCGTGTTTGCTTGTCAAATTATAGGCATTGTTTTTTGATCTGATCATTTAGGAGGTGGTTCGCATATGCGGGAAATTCAGGTTAGTGTCATTACGGATACTGTGCGGAAGCTGTGTATTGAAGCCAATACGCATTTGCCTTCCGATGTCAAATGTGCCATTGCCCGTTGCCGGGCCTGCGAGGACGGCGTCATAGCCCAGGGCGTGTTGGATGATATCATTGAAAATTATAATATTGCTGACCGGGAAAATGTACCCATTTGTCAGGATACGGGCATGGCCTGTGTATTTTTAGAAATCGGACAGGATGTGCATTTTGTAGGCGGTGATTTGCGTGAGGCGGTGGATGAGGGCGTTCGCCGGGGATATCGGGACGGCTATCTGCGCAAATCTGTGGTAGCAGACCCTGTCCGTCGGGGCAACACCGGCGACAATACCCCCGCCATGCTGTATACGGAAATCGTACCCGGCGAAAATGTCAAAATCACCGTAGGCCCCAAGGGCTTCGGCAGTGAGAATATGAGCGCCATCCGGATGTTCAAGCCCTCTGCCGGTCTGCAAGGCATAAAGGATTTCATTCTGGAAACGGTGGAAAATGCCGGCCCCAATCCCTGCCCTCCCATGGTTATCGGTGTGGGCATCGGCGGCACCTTTGACAAGGCGGCACTGCTGGCGAAAAAGGCACTTATGCGGCCTCTGGACAGTCACCACCCCGACCCTTATTATGCAGAGTTGGAAGAAGAGATGCTTCAGAAAGTCAATGCCCTCGGCATCGGCCCCCAGGGCTTCGGTGGCAAAACTACCGCTATCGGACTGAATATTGAAACACTTCCTACCCATATTGCCGGCATGCCCTGTGCAATCAATATTAACTGCCATGTGACCCGGCATCAAACGGAGGTGCTGTAATGGAAAAGCGAATTACCCTGCCTCTGACCGAGGAATTGGCGAAAACTCTGCATGCCGGTGACCGGGTTCTGCTGACCGGCACGATTTATACCTCTCGGGATGCCGGCCATAAACGGATGTGCGAGGCTCTCTCCCGGGGAGAAAAACTGCCCTTTGACCCTAAGGACGCCACCATTTATTATGTTGGGCCGACCCCTGCCAAGCCCGGTCAGGTGATTGGTTCTGCCGGACCTACTACTTCCGGAAGAATGGACGCCTATGCCCCCACCATGATGTCTGTGGGCGCAAGAGGTATGATTGGCAAAGGCGCACGGCTACCGGAGGTTATTGAAGCTATGAAAAAGTACAGCGGCGTGTACTTTGGCGCTATCGGCGGTGCGGGGGCACTGCTTGCTAAGTGCATCCGATCTGCCGAGCTGATTGCCTATGAGGATTTAGGCGCGGAGGCTCTGCGCAAGCTGTATGTAGAGGATATGCCTCTGGTCGTGATTATCGACAGTCAGGGAAACAATCTGTATGAATCCGGCAGGGCAGAATATCTTGCCAGTTGCAAATAAGGAAGCAAGAAAACCATGACATCTGAAATGATTGCTGAAGTTTGTGAAACGATAATGATTATCTGCTTTGGGTTGAGCTGGCCCCTGTCCGTATATAAATCATGGAAATCCCAAACATCCAAGGGCAAGAGTCTGCAATTTGAGATTTTTATCTGGATTGGTTATATTTTTGGTATCGCTAAGAGCTTCGTTAAGTTCTTCAACGGCGCCAGTGGGTGGATTTTCTTCCTGGGCTGGGCCTTCTACTTCCTGAATTTTATCGAAATCACAGTCGATATAATTCTTTACTTCCGCAATGCAAAGTTGGATAAGGAAAGAGAACTGGCCGCGTAATAAAATCTTCCGGAGTGCCCTTGACGGGCACTCCGGTTTTTGTAGAATTTCCTTATTTTTGTAGTTAGTAATGTGGTGTATGACGCGCAGGTGCTGGGTGCTGTGGAGAGCCTTGCCGGGGTGACGGTAGAGCTAAAACACGGTATGCTTTACTGCGCCTTAACCTTTGTTGACGGGGACACGCACTGCTTTATCATCGGAAAGGACGGTTCATCATGAGAAATGACTGCTGTGTATTTGAATATTGTAATTTTGGAAAAAGCCATCTTAAGATTTCTCTAATGTCCCGGAGCGGTGAAGTGGAAAAGGAAATCACCCTGGAGGAATTTGACCAGTTAATAGATATTGTGAAGACCTGACGGGCATCAAACAATATGAAATTTTCATTTCCAGAATTTTCGTGAAATTCCGAAAAGAAACAATCATATTTCCTTTTCTTTCGGCAAAGCTATGTTTGCAGCGGTAAATGCCGCGCAAACTGTGAAAAGGAGAGAAAGAATTATGAAGAACAACAACCAGATCAATGTTCCCCAGGCTCGCGAGGCTATGGACAAGTTCAAGATGCAGGCTGCTTCCGAAGTGGGCGTGAACCTGACCAACGGCTATAACGGTCACCTGACCAGCCGTGAAGCCGGCTCCGTCGGCGGCCAGATGGTCAAAAAGAATTGTCCCATACGAACAATGAAATTTGAGCGTCATAACCGTATTGCAATGGGACATGTCCAAACAGTGCAATACATAGTAGCGATTACAGTATAAGCAAAGCCCGACAGAAAAAACTGTCGGGCTTGTTTGTTTAGAAAGTTCGCCAGCACTTGCTGTGCATAAACTCTGTGATCTCACGATTGTCCCGGTTCTCGTAATAAGCAACAAGCAGGCGCTTAAATTCCGGGACATGCTCCTGGGGAATCACCAGCAGACCTTGTCCCTTGGTGATCATATAGTGGTTTGCAAAAATTACTGCCGCTCGCTTGTTGCCATCATTGAAGATCTGGGCCTTCATGCAGTACAGGCACAGCTTGATGGCCGTGTCAATTGCATCGGTACTATCGTGGATAATGGCGTCGATGTTTTCCTTAATAATACTTTCGATGGGCAACGGTGGGATATAGCTTGTGCCGCCGATAGTAACCGGTACACCGCGAATACGTCCGCCGTCAGCGTAAAAGCCTTCGTTTACCAGCTTGGCAATGTGACAGAGGATATGGTAGTCCGTGCCGTAGCTTAGAACATCCTTGTCCAGGATAAACTCCCAGGCGTGCTTCAGGTTCAAAATCTTTTGCACATCTGTGGGCTTCATTCCGGACACAATGCCGTTTTCGATAATATCCTCGGTTTGCGGGAAGGTTGTGGCAACGCCCTCCAACACCGCCTGGTCAAAAATGTTAGCCTTCATATTCGCCCGGGCAAAATCCAGATTCAGCATTACCCGTGGGGGCAGTTCGGTTTCCTCGTAGCCCAACGCTGCCAATTCCCGCTCTACCTTGCGAATCTGCTTGCGGAGCTCCCGTGCCTCCCGGGAATTGCGGAGTAGCAACTGGTACAGTTCTTCAGTGTAGGAGTCCACATAGGTAGAGGTTACTCGACTTCCTACACGTTTGCGCATATATAGATACTTCTGCCCACCCCGATCTTTGATTTCAGGCGTGCCCTCATAAGGGATCAGATTCAATCGTGCCTGAAAATCTGCTTTCTGGTGCAGCAATTCCTGAATTTTAGAGTAGGTGTTTTCCATAGCAAAACCTCCTTGGGGAACATTCTTTTCTATACTATAACAAAATGTTCCCCAATGTGCAAGTGATTTATGCGCAGTTGGAGAATGTTTTGATTATACACAATCCAAAATATCAGCTCTGCTTCAAGGATTTCCACACCATTTTGCTAGAATATTTGCTGCAACATCGTTTTTATATTGACCGGATGCTTCCAATCCATACAGCCCGTTGCTGTGTCGAAACTGGTTGATTGAAGGGACCAGGATCAATATGTTTGGGAGGACTGACGAACAACAAAAAGGAACACCCGATCCCGTCATGGAATCAGGTGTTCATTCTTTCTCAAATTTAATAATATCGCTTATTTCGCAGTCCAGAGCATAGCAAAGTGCGTCTAGCGTTTTTGTGCTGATGGCCTCGCCTTTTTTCATTCTGTGCAGGGTGTTAGCAGAGAATCCCTGCTTAAAGATCAAGTTGTATTCTGTAATGCCTTTTTCAAAAAGTGTTTTGTAAAAAGGGTTGTAACTGATCATTTTCATCACCATTATAATTTTAACATACTTAACCTCTTGACTATACTCAAAATATAGAGTATAATTTAAAACATTAAAAATTTCTGTTGAAATGCCGAGTAGATACTGAAAAATTCTTTGGAGACCTTGACAGATTTTGCGTTCAAAATTTGGTAATTTTTTGTCACCGATTGTTTTCAAGGCCACTTGACCATGCGCAACAGAAGTGATATAATCTACTTACTAGATGGAATCGGGTTCGGCGCAGATGCCGATAAATCGGGTCAGAACAGTTTTTCAGCCTTGCTGTAAAAGTGTTTTTGATATAAATATCTTTTATCATAAAAATAAAGGAGAAGTGATAATCGTGAAAACAAACAGAAAGGGTTTTACCATCACGGAATTGGTGATTGTCATTGTTGTCATTGCTATTTTGGCGGCGGTACTGATTCCCACTTTCTCAAGCCTGATCAAGAAGGCAAACGTATCTGCTGACACTCAGTTGGCCAAGAACTTGAACACTGCTCTGACCATGGCAGAAGCAGAGGGCAAAAAGATTGAGACCTTTAGTGATGCCCTGGATGCTATGCAAGATAATGGCTATGTGGTTGCAAATCTGAACCCCACTGCTGATGGCCACTACTTCGTATGGGAATCCGAGTCCAACCAGATCCTGCTGGTTGACGGCGAGAAGAACTTTGAAATCGTTTACAAGTCCAAGGACCTGGCTAAGGCTACTCCTGGCGCTACCTGGTGGTTTGCTGTTAGTGACCCCACTCTGGTTGACGGTCTGAAGGATGCTACTGGCTCTGACGATATCAATGTGTTCTATACTCCCAAAACTGTAGAAGAATTGAACAAGGTCTTTGAAAATGTTTATAACAACGGCGGCGAGCAGAGTGTTGTTATCAGCGAAGATTTGACCTTGAGCAACAATCAATTCATGCTGAACCACGCCGACGGCAAGGTTACCTTTGATTTGATTGGCAACACCGTTACCAACACCTCTGGTATCACCTATAATGTTGAGGGAACCGGCGACAAGACATTCAGCCAGTTGACCGCTCAAAAGGGCACCTTGACCGTAGCCAACGGTTATGTTGTTTCTGACTCCAATTCTTTCTTCGCTATTTCTGCTATTGAGAGCGGCAATGTAAACGTCGACAATGTTGTGATTGAAAACGTTGCAAAATCCGGCTTGGCTCTGCGTGTTCTCGGAAGCAATGCCAACATGAATGTTAAGGACACTACTATCAACGTTCAGAAGGCAGGCGGCATCGAAGTTGGTATTGGTACAGCTACTTTTGATAATGTAACCATCAAATCTACAGACGCTCCTATCGGCGACAAGGCTTTTTCCGCTGTTTGCGTTTCTGCTTCCCGCGGCGGCACCCTGACTATTAACAGTGGTAGTTACAATGCTGAAGGAACTGCAAAGGGTGTCGTAGCATTTTACACCACTTGTGGCACCATTAATATTAATGGCGGTACTTTTACGAGCAATAATACAAACAAGAATATTTTCTATGCTTATCCGCCCAGCAATGCTGTATATGGCGATACTCACACTATTACCATTAGCGGCGGCACTTTCAACGGCAAGGAGTTTTCTTCCTTTACTTCTGCTGATGAGTGGAAAGCTCTGTTTGTGTTTGAGAGTGATGCCGGGAATGGTTTTAATGCCGTTAAGGATAATGGTGTTTGGATTATCACCATTGAGAACTAATTAAAGTAGTTTGCATATTTTATACAGCCCGGTTCGTGATCGGGTCGGGCTGTACACATTTTCCACAAGGAGGAAATTCCCTATGATTAAGAACAACCGTAAAGGTTTTACCATTACCGAACTGGTCATCGTGATCGCTGTTATCGCAATCCTGGCTGCTGTCCTGATCCCCACCTTTGGTGGTATCATCAACAAGGCTAACGATTCTGCTCATCTGCAGGAAGCCAGAAGCATCATGACTCAGTACGTTGCTTACAAGGATGCTGATGTAGAAAGCAAATATTATGTTAAGGTTGTTGATGGAACAACTAATATTTATTTTGAAGTTGAGAACGGTGTACTGAAGAAGGAACCTGTTGAAGCCGCAACTGCTGAAGCTGTTAATAATATCATTGTTTCCAAGGCCACTACCAGCGATGGCTGGCCTGAAGAAACTAAAGTTACCGCCAACCCTGGCTAATCCCTATTTGGCAATTTAACCGCAGCGCTATATTTATCTAAAAAACACCGCAACACCTTTTGGGGTGTTGCGGTGTTTCGCAATCAATGATATTATATAAAGGAAAGGACGGTGATCGCATGAAGCACTTAAACCATACTGCCCACACCCCCAAAAAAGGCTCTACCCTGGCGGAAATGTCTGTTGTGCTGGCGGTGGTATCCATCGTTGCCCTTGCGGTCGTGTCCTTTACCACCATGGTGGGTGCCCGCAGTTCCGTCAGCGCCGCGAAGCTGAAAATGATGGAAGACCGTCAGCTTACAAAAGTGATTTTGGAAAGCTGGCTGAATCAGCTCGCCGAAGAAAACGCCGTTATCACCGCTGATGAAAACGGCCTGAGCGCCGCCATTGACGGCGAAGTATTCTCCGTCACCCTGGAAGAGGATCGGCTCACCGCCGCCATTCCTAACGGCGATCCCCTTTCCTGCCCCATTCACACCATAACCGGTATTACTTTTGACGTTATGTCCCATTCCGGCGATGCCATTTACTTCTGCACCGTCGAATACGAACTGCCCAACCCCAACGGCGGTACGATCCAGCGCTCCTTTACCTTCGCCCTCAACCCCCACATCGGGGATGTGTATGAGGAGGTGGGAGCATGATGCTGCGTTGCCGGAAAGGCATGTCCATGGTGGAGGTAGTCATCGCTTTGGTGATCATTTCTGTCATCAGTGCCGCTGCCCTATCTATGATCATGATGTCTGTAAACGTGGAAGCAGACGCAGTAAGATCCGTCGAAGTGGCGGAATCCGTGGACAATGCCATCGCCTGTTTCCGTTTCGCGGAAAATCACGAGACGTTTTTACAAGCCCTGCAAAAAACCGCTCCCTATGAGCAGGATCCGGAAAACCCGAATCGTTTTCTTATGAAAGCAAGCGGTTTTACTGTTGCCATACTGTTTTCCGGAGATCAATTTGAATACACCGCTGTGAATGCTGACAGCGAAGTAATATATACCTTTACTTATGCCAAGGGCAGCGCCGCTGCTGACCCAACGCAAGCGGAGGAAGGAGGCGGTGAACGATGAAAGCCTTCCTTCACAAGCTGAAAAATGACCGCCGGGGTGTGGCGCTGGAAATGGCCATCACCCTTTTGGTGGTAACCTTCGCCCTGTCTACTCTGGTGCTGACCACATCCTTATTGCAGCACAGCAAAAAGGTAAGAGCTGAGGATCACCTGCCCCGCACCATTATCTTGGAGCAGATCGGGGAAAGCTTCTGCGCCGGTACTGCTGCCGGAATCGATCCAAGCCAATGGTCTGGCGCGTATCCCGACTACGACATTACCGTTAACGGTCTTAAACTGACGGTTTTCGAAAAGGATTCCGACACTGTCCTGATGACGGTGGAACTAATGCATGAGGACGGTAAATATACCGTTTTCCAATGGAACTGCAACTGAGAGGAGTACAGCGTTATGTTTGATTCCGCACTGTCTGCCGTGATCTGTGTAGATACAGATAGTCAAACGATCCATTTTTATGCCGATGTGTCTGGCAATTCTCCCAGCCATCTGGCAGCAAACTACAACAGCCGTCCCTTTGACGATGAGTTTTTTCAGAAGCTGGACAGGATACTGAAAGGTTACCGGCAGAAAAATCCTGCCATTTCTCTGGCGAAGGTCTCCTTTGTGCTGCCGGATCACGTCTTTTTGACGGACACTGTCAATGTTCCCGCCTTAGGCAAAAAAGCTATGGAAAATTCCCTGAACCTTGCTGTGGGCGCGATTTACAAAAATAAAGACGATTTGAAGCTCCACACCTTCCCCTTGACACAGAATAAGCAAATTGCCACCTTTGGGCTTGTGGGTGTGCGTAAGGATCTGCTTTCCCGGCTGAACAGCGTATGCGAAGCCAATCAGGTGGGCATACAGAACATCACCTTTGCTGCCAATGCTATGGTCAACGGTGCGTTTGCCCTGAACGCAAAGTTGAAAAACAGCACATTCCTGCTTCTGGATATTAAGGAGACTGCTGCGCGGCTTGCCTTTGTGAACAAAGGCAGGACTGTGGGAAGCTATTCCCTTCCTTTTGGCTATTCCATGCTGTATAAGACCCGCCTTGCCACAGAGGACCTGCTGTTCGATCATACAAGCGGCGAATTACTGGTTTTGAACGCAAAAGAAAGAGCCAAAGCAAAACAGCTGACGGTATCAGGCGAGGAAGTGCTGGTAGATGAAGATGCTCAGGATATGGAGAATATCATACAGCCCAGCGCAAAAGTGGAAGGCAGCGAGCTGTTTGGCAGCGAAACCTACACAGATGGTAAGAGAACAGGCAGGAAACTGCCCAAGTTTATGCTCCGGGATACACCCACAGACCGGGATGGTTTCGTGTTTGAAAATTTCCGCATTTTTATGAAGTGGACGCTGGATCTGATCGCCGGAAATCCGGACATCACGGCGCAGGGTGCCATCGATACGGTATATGTGAATCTCCCCAGATCGTTTAACTTCCTGTACGACATGATCAATGCCGAGGCAGATGAGAATAAGGTCAAGTTTGCACCTCTTATGACCGGTGCCAGCTTTGATATTTTAGCCGCTTATGCAAGAGACTTGGAGCTGTTCGGCGGTTTTCATGTGCGCCAATTCAATAAGATCAACAACTTTTAAGGAAAGGATCGGAAATTGCCATGGACAGACAAACATTTATGCTCATTTGTATTTACACACTGGCAGGGGTGTTCGGTCTGTGCGTTGGTAGCTTTTTGAATGTGGTGATCTACCGTCTGCCCAACAACATGAGCTTAGCAAGTCCCGGCTCCCATTGCACTTCCTGCCATTACAGTCTTTGTTGGTATGATAATATTCCGGTTCTGTCATACGTTCTTCTTGGTGGTAAATGCCGGAAATGCAAGTGTAAGATTTCTCCCAGATATATGCTGGTGGAGCTGATAAACGGTATGTTGTGGGTACTGTCTGCAGTGCTTTTCTGGGAAAACAGTATTGTTTATGCCTGCACCGCAGCAATCGTCTCTTCTGCGCTGATTTGCATTTTCTTTATCGATTTGGAGCATATGCTCATTTTCAACCGTTTTACGCTGATCGTTGCGGCAGGCGGTGTTGCAGCAATGTTCACCGATAATGGAACGGTCTGGTATGAACACCTGATCGGCGGGGTTGCCGGAGGCGCTGTATTTCTGGCCCTTTACTATGGTGCGCTAACCGTGTTAAAAAAAGAAGGGCTGGGATTCGGCGACGTGAAATACGCAACAGCAGCAGGCTTACTGCTGGGTTGGAAGAAATTTATATTGGCAATTCTTTTGGCTTCCGTTGCTGCCGCCATCGTTATGTCGGTGATGAATCGGATCCAAAAATCAGACGAACAAACAGAGCATCCCTTTGGACCCTACCTGGCGGCAGGAACACTTGTAGCGATGGTGGCGGGCGATGCCATCATTACGTGGTATGCAGGATTTCTGATGGATCTGATTATTTAGGAAAGGAACAGGCGCTTTATGCAGAAATACAAATACACAGCGGTTAATCTCCAAAAGCGGAAGATACGGGGCATTTTTATTGCAAAAGACGAAGAAGATCTGGCACTGCAGCTGGCAAAACAGAGCCTGTTCCTTGTATCTGCTAAGCCATACTCCGGCGGAACGCCTTCCGCATTCTTCACACTGGGAACCGGAAAGGTTTCCATGGGTGAGCTGACCACATTTTGCCGGCAGTTTTCCATTATGCTTAACACCCACATTCCTATTTTGGATTGTCTGGATATTTTAAAGAATCAGCCCTATTCTTCCTACTTCCGAAACATTCTTGCCGTGGTCTATGAGGACGTTCAGAGTGGTATGCTGATGTCAGAAGCGCTGGATAAGCACGCCAAGGTGTTTCCGAACTTTTTCCGCAGCATGATCAAAGTAGGCGAGCTCAGTGGCAAGCTGGATATTGTGCTAACCTCTCTTGCCGATTACTATGAAACCGATTCGGAACTTAGACGAAAAGTAAAAAGTGCGTTATCCTATCCGATGATGCTCGCTGGCATGACCTTGGGCATTGTTGTACTGATGCTTACTTTGGTCGTTCCTACATTCCGGGAGACGCTGACTGAGTTGGGGGTAGAGGTAACAGGACTGACGGCGGCAGTTTATGCCGTGTCAGACTTTGTGTTGGAATGGTGGCGGCTTATTTTGGCGGGTGCCGTGATTATCAGCTTGTTGGTTTTTGCGATCTCACGCACTGAATTCGGCGGATATGCCATCGATGTGCTGAAGCTAAAACTGCCGATCATTAAATCTATACAGATCAACATGATCACAGCTCGCTTTGCCCGGGGATTTGCCCTCTTGCTTTCCAGCGGTATGGATCTAAATGAAGCCATGTATGCCACAGAGATCGTGATCGGCAATAAGTACCTTACCAAACGGTTTCACGAAGCAACGGAAGCGGTGCGTGGCGGCATGTCTTTGACCAATGCCTTTGAGAGCTATAAACTGTTCCCGCCAATGATGATTCAGATGATCACCATCGGCGAAAAGACGAACGCACTGGACGATGTTTTGATGCGGTCATGTAATTTCTTTGATACACAGGTGGAGACATCCATGAACTCTCTAACCAATAAGATCCAGCCGATTATGCTTCTGATCATGGGTGGAATTATCGGAACCCTGTTCCTCGCTGTGTATTCGCCAATGATCTCGATCATGACAGGACTTGAAGCATAAGGGGTAGGATGATATGAATATCAATCACGAACTTTTACAGTTTTATATATACAAAAAACTGGTAAAGCGCAAGGATGCCCAGGAGATCCTGGAGGAATGCGAACGATTAAATATTGGTGTCCGGGATTATCTTCTGGCAAAGGAAGTGATTACGGAAGCCACAGAACTGGAAGCACTGGCAGAATACTACTGCATGCCTTGCGTTGAGATCGATATGTTGGATATCGACAAAACGCTTTTTGATCTTTTTACCTTTGATTTTATGAAAAAGCATAAAATCATTCCTGTCAGCTATGACAAAAACGGTGTTCTGCTGGTAGCCACAGGCAAGCCACTGGACTGTCATGCCAAATCGGCAATGGCTGTGCAGCTAAACTGCAAATTTGATTTCATTCTTGTACCCCCGGTGCAAATTGACCGTTATGTTGATTCCGTTTCTGCTGTGATTTCCACTACGGCAGCACTTAGCGACCTGAACACGGAAAAAACAGAGCAGCAGGTCAGCGCAATGCAGAAAGGCAGTCAGGGTGTTTCCAGTGAAAGCGATGTTATCAATAATCCTGCGGTTCGGCTAGTGGATTCGGTGATCAAAGAGGCAATTCCGTACCGTGCCAGTGATATCCATATTGAACCTTTTGAGAAAATCGTGCGGGTGCGCTACCGCATTGACGGCGACCTACAAGATCGTGCCCAATTTCCTGTTGATGCCTATTCTGCTATTTGCGCCCGATTGAAGATCATGTCGGGGTTGAATATTGCGGAGCGCCGCGTACCTCAGGACGGTCGTATCAATATGAATATCGGCGGAAAAGAATACGATTTTCGTGTATCCACACTGCCCACCGTATTTGGCGAAAAATTCGTTATCCGTGTATTGGATAAGACCTCCTTCCACTTCACCCGCGCAGATCTGGGCTTTACTCCGGAAGAAAATTTGATCGTTGACAAGATGCTTGCTCGTCCCCACGGTATTATTCTGCTGACAGGACCCACCGGTTGTGGCAAATCCACTACGCTGTATTCCTTCCTGAAAGAAGTTAATGATCCCTCGGTGAATATCGTAACAGTAGAAGATCCTGTTGAGTTTACCATGGCGGGTATCAACCAGACCCAGGTCAATACCAAAGCCAACATGACCTTTGCTACCGCCCTTCGTTCCATTTTGCGGCAGGACCCCGATATTATTATGATCGGCGAGATCCGTGATGAAGAAACCGCAGAAATTGCTGTCCGTTCCGCCATTACCGGTCATATCGTGTTCAGCACACTGCATACCAATGATGCGCCCGGCGCGATTCTGCGTCTTCAGGATATGGGTGTAGACAACTATCTGGTAGCAGATGCCCTTGTGGGTGTTATTGCACAGAGACTTGTGAAACGTTTGTGCCCTGCCTGCAAGAAAAAGGGCCGTACGAACGCCAAAGAAATGGAGATACTGGGCATTACAGAACCTGTTAGTATTGCCAGACCTCAGGGATGCCAATTCTGCAACAACACCGGCTATAAGGGCAGAATTGCGGTACACGAGGTTATGTATATGAACGAAGCCATGAAGAGTGTAGCCATGCGGGAAAAGAATCTGGATGTTCTGCGCAGAATGTCCGTGGAGAACGGTATGACACCGTTGTGGAATTCCTGTCGCAATTTTGTGCTCAAGGGTATTACCAGTATTCAGGAGCTTATGACATTGAACGTTGAGTAACCATGTCTGCATGAGAGGAGACATTTTATGGCAAAGCAGCATTTGTATTCCCGTGTCCCTGCCAAGCTGAGTATGTATAATCGCTTTGACAGCTTTGATACCTTTGCTCATTCTGATGGATTGACACGAGACTTCATCGAACGGGAATTATCCTATGCATATGCAAATAAGCTGAGCAAAAGTGATATGGAAGCGGTTCGCACAGGCCAAATGCCTCCGGTGTACAGCCAGTATGCTTTGCGCTCCGGTCAGATCGTGCAAACCTGTACATATTATCTGCCGCTTGATTACACAGGAGAAAGAAGCGCCTATCTGTCTCATACCCTTATTCCCACAGAAGAAGAACAGCGGCAACTGCTGTACAATCAGCAAAATGCGGTTTTTAATCCCCATATGTTCATTCAGGATGTTTCGGGATTTGACTTTACATCCCCTTCCGTTACGGCAGACAGCAACTATCCGGAAGTTGAATACATACTCCGCCCTGTGGCGGACACGAAGGAACTGATCAAGCACTATGATCCCGATACTTTCAAGCGGTTTCTCAGTGCCATATTCGGTGTGTTGTGCGCAAAGGGTAAGGCGGTTTATATCAAACTGGACTGTCCGGATGCAAATGCCTCTGAAACTGCTCTGAAACTGATCACCGGAGTCATGACGGTGATCCCCTTCCATTTGAGAAAAGATCTGTCATTTGTCACCTATGTTACAGATCCGGCACAGTATTCCCATGCCAAGGTAAAGTGCCTGTCCGGCAGCTGCCCGGAAGTTCCCCCGACTAAGGGCTCCTTTTTAGATCTGCATACCGGTTTGACAACCGGCATGCTCCCAACCCATGTCATGGAAAGTTTTCCGGTCCCGTTTTTTTACTCTTTGTTGGAAAACGCTACGCTGCGAGATGATTTTCTGGCATTTATGGATAGGGCTGTCAAAACCATACCTGCGCTTGAAAAACTGAGCATAAAGACCCTGTCTGATCTTGTGTTCCTGTTCTGTGGCGCAAACAGTTCCTTTGCGCAGCAGGAGATCCTGCCCACAGATGCAAAAGTGTACGATTTTCTTTGCGTTTATGTAAAATACCGCAGCGTTTTGGATCCGGAAAGCAGGAAGCATGTGTATGCATGCCTGGACCGGTATCCAAAACGGCATGAGGCAATACCGAAAAATATATTTGCAAAGCTGTCCCGGCTGTATCCGGATGAGCCGCATTCCGTTAAACAGATTGCCATTCGTGTTGTTCTAGAGCTTCTTCATACCGATATTATGAGGGACAAGCTGCTTGCTTTTATAAAAAACAACTACAACGGTGAGGATGCAGATACCCGCGCTGTGATTCACGCTGATTTATGCCGTGTATATTACGGCGGCTTCCTGCAACCTCAGATACTGTCGTTCTTTTCTGACTATTTTGCAGAGGAAGCCGAAGCTACACAGGATGCCGTTTTGGAGAAGATCCTGCTGACTGTGCGTACTCAGGCTGTACAGTCCAAAATTCTACAGTTTCTCCGCGCAAATTACCGTGTATTTACTGCTGGTCAAAGGAAAGCAATTTATAATGTCTTTTTTGAGATGCTTCCGGAATGTGACCAGTTGTCTGCTCTGCTGATCGATTTCATAAATGAACATGTCACGCAGGAGTCGCCCGAACAGCAGGAACAGTACCGTCAAACCATTCAAACGCTGATTCTTTCCGATCAGAAAAAAGCAGAACCGAAACTCATGCCTTTATTATGCAAAGACCACGGTTTTTGCAATGATGCAGTTGTGGAAACTGTATTTGCTTCCCATAGCGCAGAAGAAATTTTTGACGATTATATTTCAATGCTTGCGCAGGAAACTGTGCTCCGAAAGGCAGAAACTCTGCTGCATATTTCCGGAGCATCTACATCTTCAGATCCAAATCTTATGAAACTGCTGATCCAGTCTCTTCAAAAACTGTTTGCAGAAGATACGCCCCCGGCAAATCTGCGTGAATGGCTGGAAGCAGACAGTCTGGCCGTGCAAGCCCCCAAGGCAGATGTTTTTGCCAGCTTCTTTAGAGAAACGGTAATACAGCCTGGGATTACTAAAACATTACCGGATATTTTGGATGCAAAAGAATTTCCGGATGGCATGAAAATGATTCAGGATTACGCTGAGTGGAATACATATTTACTGGAAACAAGGCAGTACAAAACACTGCAAGTCTTCTGGTATTTGGAGCAGGCCGTTGATAATAAGGATGCAAAAACTGTATTTAAATGCCTGAGCCTGTTGGGCCAAGAGCCTGTGAAGCAGCAAATTGCTGCCCGCCTCCAGGTTGATTTTTCCAAGAAAGAAATCATGGATATGGAACAGTATATCCTGTATCAAATGAGTATTTCAGTTTTGAAAGAAGACAAGCTTCTTGACGATAACCTCTATGGGCAGAGCAAGGATATTTGTTTACGGCAGAATATTCAAAGCCGCGGCGGGAAACCTGCCAATGGAAAAGCCATCCGGGAATCCGCCGCCTTTACGGCAGAGCGCATTTTTGGCATTTTGACTGTTGCCTGTCAGACCAACGCTGCATTTTTGCAAATGCTGGATGATGACAAGGCGCTTCTGGATGACTTTTTGTCAGCATGCTGTGCCGGCTATGGAAAAGGCGGAGGCAAGTGGATTATAGATTGTTTTGCAGATTCCCCATCCAAGTTGCGATTGGCAATTAAAGATTCTCTAGATCGCGTCAATCCAAAAAGCAGCATATTTGCAAAGATCTTCGGGAATAAGCGATAATGTTCAGCGTATACCAATAGCAAGGGCAATGTGGTATGCCACCACGACGCCATACACACAAAACGCCAGATAATTGGCGATACTTGCTTTGGGCTGGCGTTTTACCAGATATCCAAGCAGAATAAATAGACCGCCAATTATAAATATCTTGATAAACCCGGCCAGACCGGTTGCAAACATCCACCGGCCGATAGGATTAAATTCCGCGTCAATGCCATATCTGGTGACCCAGTATTTTGTAAAAAAATAATCGGTAACATTGAGTAGATACGCAAGCACCAATGTCATAGTCAAGTCCTCTGTGCAGTAAAATTGTTGTGTGCAACCTATTTATAGGGTTTCCGAAATCTATGTGGAATACTCACCAGAGAGTCGATCATTCTGTATCAAGAACGGAGAAATTCTATAAAACAGAATAGGGATGCAGTGATTTGTGCCAACAACAAATTTCACCTTCAGAAAAGACTTTTTGATCTGTTAGCTTGTATGAACAACCGAAATGATGATTCTATTCAGTAATAATGGAAACAGCCGCTGTCCCAGCGGAGCACGTTTTACAAGGAGTATATGACAATTGATGAGAATATTACCTATAAGGCACCCGCGTCCGGTAAGACCTCCCATCAGATTGCCACATGGCAGAATGTAAGCGACCACTTTAATTATACATACACCTACACCTACGATGGCAACGGTAACATCACAGCCATTAGCGACGGCACAAATACCACCAGCTATGTCTACGATTCTGCCAATCAGCTGATCCGGGAGAATAATCAGGCGGGTGGATTCACCCGTGTCTGGACCTATGACAATGCCGGCAATATCAGCAGCCGCAAAGAGTACGCCTATACTACCGGCGCACTCGGCACGCCCACAGATACGGTCACTTACACCTACGGCAACGGTGACTGGGGCGACCTGCTGACTGCCTATGACGGCGAAACCATCGAGCATGACAATGTGGGCAATCTCACCTCTGACGGTACATGGACATATACCTGGGAACATGGCAGACAGCTTGCCGGCATGACCGACGGTACAACCACCATATCCTACACCTACAATGCCGAGGGCCTGCGGATTGGCAAGACGGTCACCCGCAGTAATTACAGCGAGACCCATAAGTACTTCTACAACAATGGTAATATGACGTTTGACACCATTACCGTTGTTGAAAATGGCGTGACAACCGTCACATGGAACGGCACAACCTATTACTACGCTATCTGCGGTGAACATCTTTTAAAAATTGTGTGAGAAACACAAAAGGTAGCATACAGCAAAACACCGACCATACTGGTCGGTGTTTTGTAATATTGGCTGGATTAGAATGTTCCAAAAAGGTCAGAATGTAATTCTGTTTTGTTGATTACAGCCGCATCAGCGAAGACCTTTTTATTAAATAATCTCCTAAAGTCCTTTGAGCAGGATGCCTTTTGGGCATCCTGCTTCTCTTTGTAAGAGAAAACCACCGGCTGTGCCGGTGGTTCCAAAAAGCTTTAGCTATGCCTAGAAAAAATATCCTCCTTTGGTAGAATAAGAGTAGGTCTGCCAACCACACTTAGAAACCAAAGGAGGAATCAAGTCCAGATGAAA
>JAZNIX010000031.1:0-13477 GCA_045577715.1 Faecousia sp. | reverse complement strand
GGAGAAAAGGGCCCCTGGAATCCCACTAACCACGATTATGACAATGAAATTGAAGAAGGCTGGTTGGACAATAATGAGGCTTATGTGGAAGTGGTGAACCACTCCAACGTGGCCGTTGATGTGGTTGTGACAAAGAATGATGATTTCATCGACGGCGTGGGTGTCAATCTGACAAACACCGAGTACACCTTGGCTTCCGGCACGACAACCACATTTGCTACTGCTGCTTCTAATAAGACCACGATTGAAGCCACCGGTACGCTGACTGAAGGTCAGAACAATGTAAAGATTGCTGAAATTACGGTCACCATTACCGAAGCGAATGCACAATCCTAATTTCTAACCAATTTGGGGGCTGCGCCTGCAGCGCAGCCCCCAAAATTTCACTGTTGATTTTTATGCGCTGCGCTTGAGCGCACAAAAATGAGCATTGACGGTTCTTGGGAGTGTATCTATGAAAGGGAAGTACCTTTATTTGTTATTGGGGGTCTGCGCCGCCGCGGTGCTGGCCATGATTTTGGCTCTGTCTCTGGGTGGCCAGCAGCCTCAGCGCCCAGCCTTTACGCCGCCGCCTTTTGAGGAAAGCGCACAGACCGGCGTTCCGGAGGTGCCGGAGGATATGGGCTACGGAGAGGTGGATGCCAGACTGTTTAAGGTCTCCGTCTGCGGCCGAATCACTGTGACTGACGGCAGTGCGGATGTGTATCTTACCAACCCGGAAAACAATTATGCCTGGCTGAAGCTTCGGGCATTGGATAAAAATGGAAATATTTTGGGCGAGACCGGCTTGATTCGTCCGGGGGAATATGTCCAAAAGCTCACATTTACACAGGTTCCGTCGAAAGGTGATTCCATTACGCTGAAAATTATGGCCTACGAGCCGAATACCTATCACAGCGCTGGGAGTGCGAACTTGAATACTGTCGTGGGAGGTTGAGATTATGAAGAAAATCTTGGCATCTGTTTTGGTGCTGCTTGCTTTACAACTGGCCGCCGCGCCGGTATTTGCCGCCGTGGACAGTGAGGATATTTCTGTGAACGGTAAGTATGTCTACACGCCGGCCCCCGGCATCGCCGAGGCAGATTTGGCAGAGGGACAGTACGACACCACTGTGGAGGGACTGCCGGTGACAGTAGTTCCCGAAGAACCGGAGGATTCCCACCGGTTGGTGCTGAAAGTCATTCCAGAAACCCACACCGAGGCCCATGACTGGTTTGGCGAAACGCTGATTGACCACGGCGAAATGATTTTCCCCATGGATATCCACTTTGAAAATCAGGATGGGGAACGGGTGGAACTGCACGGCAGGATTGAAATCCGTATCAAGCTCCCCGAGGGATTTGTCAATCCCAAGGTTTGTTACGTCAGCGACGAGGGCGATGTTACGGTGATGGAATCCACCGTTTCCGATGGCTATATTTCCTGGGTTACCGACCACAACAGCTACTATGTTCTGGTTGAGGAGTTGGCCACCGAGCCCACGACCCCTGCCGACCCCAGCACACCTACCGAGCCCGGCACACAGCCCGGTACACCGACCCAGCCCGGTTCACAGCCCAGCGACCCCAGCGCCTCAACCGGTGCGCCGGGAAGCTCTGACACAGGCGATCAGAGCGACACTACCCTTTGGATTGTGATTTTAGCTGTATCTGCCGTGGCAATTGTGATTTTGATTGTGCTCGGCAAGCGTAAGAAAGACGAATAATCCGAGATAAGAAATTGGCTCCGGTGCGGTTTTAAGCTGCGCCGGAGCCTAATGCTTTTATTCAGATTTCTTATAAAAACAAAGCAAATAACATAACAAGCAGATGGGAATTGCTGCAATGATGTCCAGCACAGAATGTTGTTTTAGGAAGACCGTAGACAGACATATTAAAAGCATAAGTAGACTGATGAAAATCTGAATCCACGGCCGCCGGAGTCCTTTTGCGTGGAAGGCGGCAATCCAAACGGCAATGGCACCGATAACATGTTCCGATGGGAAAACATTGGTGTTGGTGTCCGCATTGTGCAGGAACGAAACGAAGGTCGTTAGCAAATTATCTCGCGGATATGTGTCGGGTCGAAGTTCCTGACAACTGGGAAATATCAAAAAGATTACTGTAGAGATGGACATAGAGATGACTAAAAATCTACTGTACTGACGAAAGGTATCCAGATCAAATACAAGACAGTATAGGCACAGCGCCACCATACATACCATCCAAAGCATGTAAGGTATGATAAACCATTCACAAAATGGGATAATGTCATCCAGCGGGCAGTGGATGGGAGTATAAACGGTTGCGGGATTGAAGTTTTCGATGACGGGATATCGAAGCCAATAGATGGGCCAGAATAAAAGCCACCACAAATGCCGATATTGGGGCTCATTTAATCTTTTTAAACGAAAATCCCTGTAGTTAACAGGCGTAAGCATGTAAAACGACCTTTCTCTTTGATTTTTCAAGATTCTAGCAGAAAAAAATCAACGCAAAGTGAACTATTTATAAAATGTTGAAAAATAATTGAGAAAAACATGCTAGAATAACAAAAATGCAAATAGGAGGAATTGCTATGCTAAAGGTTTTGATTGCAGAAGATGACCGGGAGTTACGCCAGCTTTTTCAGCACGTGCTGGCCCGGCACAGCTATACTGTCACTGGGGTTTCCAACGGCCAGGAGGCGCTGGATGCCATGGAAAACGATTATTTTGATTTGATTATCTCGGATATTATGATGCCTGTGATGGATGGTTATGAACTGGTACGGCAACTGCGTGAGGTCGGCGACACCACGCCTGTGCTGATGATTACCGCCAAGGACGCCTTTGACGATATGCAAAAGGGATTTATGACCGGCGTGGATGATTATATGATTAAGCCTGTTAACGTCAATGAAATGGTACTGCGTGTCGGTGCGCTTTTACGCAGAGCCCAGATGGTCAGCGAACGACGCCAAAATATTGGTAATACCGTATTGGAATTGGATTCGCTGACAGTGAAGACTGCAGGGGAGACCTTTACACTGCCTCAAAAAGAATTTATGATTCTTTATAAAATGGCTGCCTATCCGGGGAAAATTTTCACCAGGCATCAGCTGATGGATGAGATTTGGGGTTATGAAACGGAAAGCGATACCCATACGGTGGATGTCCATATTGGAAGACTTAGGGACCGTTTTCGGGATAACACGGATTTTAAAATTGTGACCATCCGGGGTGTAGGCTATAAGGTGGTGAAACTGTGACAACAAGAGAGGTTTTTGAAAATATTCGGGAATACCGGACCAATCGGTTTAGCTTGCGAACAAGACTGACCATTTTGGTTACCGTGGAAATGCTGGTTTGTATTGCGTTGGCTTACAGTTTGGACACATTGCTTCGAAATGTAATTAAGATCGATATTGAAATACCTTTGGTGTTTGTGCTTTTGGGTATGTCCCTGCTGGTAGGAATCTTGGTGACCGGTCAGCTATCTAAGCTGTTTTTCAATCCCATTAAGAAGCTGCGAAAAGCCATGGATAAAGTTGCGGAGGGTGATTACACGGTCCGCCTGGAGAACAAATCCACCTCTAAGGAGGTTCTTGAAATTTACTCCGGTTTCAATCTTATGACAGAGGAGCTATGTGCCACTGAGATTTTGCAGACGGACTTCATTTCAAATGTTTCCCATGAATTCAAGACCCCCATTAATGCCATTGAGGGCTATGCAACCCTTTTGCAAAGTACAGAAAATATAGACGAAGCAGAAAACGAATATATTGAGAAGATTCTGTTCAATACAAAACGGCTTAGCTCTTTGGTTGGCAGTATTCTGCTTCTTTCTAAGCTGGAAAATCAACAGATTTCTACGAACCGGACTACATACCCTATCGACGAGCAGATTCGGCAATCCATTGTGGCCTTAGAGCCGGAATGGGAAAGGAAAAATATTGAGATTGATGCAGAACTGGAAAGCGTGGAGTATTTGGGCAATGAGACTATGATGCGGCACGTGTGGGATAATCTCATTGGCAACGCCATTAAGTTTACACCGGAGGGTGGACAGGTGCGCATCAAACTGACGAAAAAGCTTCGTAAATTGACCGTCTGCGTTGAGGACACCGGACCGGGGATTAGCGAAGAAGCGCAAAAGCGTGTTTTTGATAAATTTTATCAAGCAGACCGGTCCCATAAGCAGGAGGGCAACGGCCTGGGTCTGGCATTGGTAAAGCGAATCCTAATTATTGAAAAAGGTGAAATCACCGTGGAAAATATGCCGAATATGGGTTGCCGATTCACCGTGACACTAAAAACATAATATTGAAGCAGTAAAGGACATCCGATGACTCCGTCGGGTGTCTTTTTCAACACAAGTTGACCTTGAATTGAAGTTTAGTTGTAAATAAAAGTATAATCTACTGTTAGTTATTAAAAAATATGGACGATATGATGTTGAAAAGCCTTGGCGCACTGGTAACCGCAGCCGTTTTACGGCTGGATAAGGGAAGACATGGCTGATTGTATCTGTGACGGGTAAACTGTAACATAATTTAGGTGAGAAACGGTGAAATTTTTGAATTGCATATTTTATCTCATAACGGTAGGTGTGATTGGCTTTTTTGCGGGAAGAGGGATTCCCAAGAGCTGGCTAAAACCCAATAAGGGAATATTCAGATGCCGTTTATATGAAAATGAAGGCAAGCTCTATGAACGAATTGGTATCAAAAAGTGGCAGAAGAAAGTACCGGATATGAGCCGAATTCTACCGTTTATGATGCCACCTAAAAATCTTCAGGGTGATTATCAGAGCAGACTGTCCGTTATGATTCTGGAGACCTGCAAAGCAGAGCTTACCCATGTAGTGCTTTGTGTTGTAGGTCTGCCGGTTTTGAAATTAATACCCGGCAAGGGGGGAATGATTGTGTATTTGCTGTATGTGGCGGTATTTAATTTACCCTACATACTGATTCAGCGCTATAACCGCCCCAGGCTCATTCGATTATATGAAAAGCAGAAGCAGAAGGAGTGCATAATGGCGTGAAGGTCCTTGTTTTAAGCTGTAACACCGGCGGTGGGCATAATGCCTGCGCCCGGGCAATTCAGGAGCAATTTCAAAGTGCGGGAGATATATGCGATATTGCGGATGCTGTTGGGTTTTGTTCTAAATCTCTCTCCCAATTTATTACGTGGGGACATTCTACAATGTATCGCCATTTTCCGAGACTGTTTTCTTTTGGCTATAAATTTGCGGAAAAGCATCCTGGAATTTTGAAGGATGACTCCATCATTTATAAATTGCTTACCGGTGGTGCAGAAAAGCTTCACTGCTTTCTGGAGAATGAAAAATACGATGCCGTTGTTTGCACCCATGTGTTTTCCGGGCTGCTGTTGAGAGAAACCCTTAGTCGGTATTCCATGAAGTTGAAAACAGCCTTTGTTCCTACGGACTACACCTGCAGCCCCGGCACAGCGAAAAGCAATGCAGATTTATATTTTATCCCGGCGGAAAGCCTTAGGGAGGAATTTGTTGAACAAGGAGTGCCGGCAGACAAAATCATTGTCAGCGGTATTCCGGTGCGCGCCGGCTTTTATGCCCGAATGGATACAAATGCGGCGAAAAGAAATTTGAGCATAGAGCCTTCCCATTTTCATATCTTGATGATGTGCGGCAGTATGGGATGCGGACCTATGGGGCGGTTGGTAAAACAGGCTTATATCAGAATGAAGCACGATTGCGAGATATCCGTTGTTTGCGGGAGGAATGAAAAGCTTCAACGCAAACTAAATAAGGTCTTTCGTGACGTAAACAAGGTTCATGTATATGGGTTTATGGAGGATATGAACGTCCTTATGGATAGCGCAGATATTTGCGTAACAAAACCCGGTGGCCTTAGCACCTCTGAGGCGGCGGCAAAGGGACTTCCTATGATTTTGTTGGATGTGGTGTCCGGTTGTGAAGAACGTAATATGGATTACTTCGTTCGTTGCGGCGGTGCTGTTACAGCATTGTGCGTAGATGGGGTAGTTGGGCATTGCTTGGTACTGGCTAATGAGCGGTTAAAGCTAGAAAAAATGGGAAACGCATTGGTTTCTCAGCTCCCCAAAAACGCTGCAGACAGCATTGTCATGTCATTGCATAAAGAAATGGTGTAGACGTAAAAATCAGTGGGTATTTAAGCATTGAAAAATGGCGAGTATTGATTTTTAAGGAGATTGGTGGAACAGGTCTTATTAGGAAAGCATAAAAAACGGAAAGCAGCCGAAATCAAAAGATTCGGCTGCTTTTGGCACCCCCGGCGAGACTCGAACTCACTACCTTACGCTTAGGAGGCGTACGCTCTATCCAGGTGAGCTACGGGGGCATATATTGAAGAAAGTATACTATAAATTTGCGCAAATAGCAAGGGGATTTGGCAGAGAAATATTTGCGCACATTTCCCAATTGGCAACAAATTCCGGTTGATTTTTTACCTCCTACTGCATATATTAGCAGGAAAAGGATTTGGGAGGAGGCATGCAGATGAGCGATGCACAGGAAAATAACCTGAAAGATTTAGATGACCTGATATTCGCCGAAGAGGAGCATCAGGCCAGTGAACGATAAAATCTCGGGCGTTTTGCCCGGGATTTTTTATATTTTTGCGTTTTCTACTTTACAGATAGGCTGTTTTCGGATATAATGTATCCAAATGTTCATAATTTTAGGAAATGAGTGCATACCATGAATATCGAGTTCGACAGCTATAAGCAAAAATTAAACGATGCCAAGGAAACCCTGGACAGTCTTGCCCAATCCCTGAATCTGGAGGGACTGCGCAATGAGCTGGAGCGGCTACATGCCATGCAGGAGGCTCCGGGCTTTTGGGATGACCCGGAAAAAAGCCAGAAAATCGTCGTGAAGACTCGCCATGCAGAAAATAAAATCGAAAGGTATGGGAAAATGGTCAGCTCCTGGGAGGATATGATGACCATTTGTGAAATGGCCCAGGAGGAAGACGATGATTCCATGCTTCCGGAGCTGAAGGAAAGCTTCCAGATTTTGCAGGAGGAAATGGAATCCTGCCGTTTGGAAACCCTGCTGACCGGCCATTACGACGGCAACAATGCGCTAATGAGCTTTCATGCAGGCGCAGGCGGCACGGAGGCCCAGGACTGGTGTCAGATGCTGTATCGGATGTATACCCGTTGGGCCGAGCGCCACGGCTTTTCGTATAAGATTCTCGACTATCTGGAGGGCGATGAGGCAGGCCTCAAATCTGCCGATATTCTCATTGAAGGGGAAAACGCCTACGGATTCTTAAAAGGGGAGAATGGTGTTCATCGTTTGGTTCGGGTTTCACCCTTTGATGCCAATGCCCGGCGGCAGACCTCCTTTGCGGCGATTGAGGTGATTCCTGACATTCAGGATGATTCTCAGGATGTTGAAATCCGCCCGGAGGATTATGAAATGCAGGTGTTCCGTTCCTCCGGCGCCGGCGGTCAGCATATCAATAAGACATCTTCTGCGGTTCGCTTGATTCATAAGCCCACTGGAATTGTGGTTTCCTGCCAGACAGAGCGAAGCCAATTCCAAAATAAGGAGACCTGTCTTCGTATGCTCCGCTCCAAGCTGGTGGAGATTAAGGAACGGGAGCATCTGGACAAAATCTCCGACATTAAGGGCGTTCAACAGAAAATTGAATGGGGCAGTCAGATTCGCAACTATGTGTTTATGCCCTATACGCTGGTGAAGGATACCCGCACCGGCTGTGAAACCGCCAATGTCAACGGCGTGATGGACGGTGGGTTAGACCCCTTTATCGAGGCATATTTGAACTGCCTGGCCACCGGTAACTGGGTGACAAAATAAAATGTGGATTGACACTTGCTTTTCTGGAAGGCTTGTGCTATAATAACCAAGATTTATGTAAGAAACCCTTGGAGGGAGGTTAAAATATGGAAATTTTGAGAATTGTAATTACAATTTTTGAGGTCATTGCCAGCATTGCCTTGATTGTGGTTGTTCTGTTTCAGTCCGGTAAGGAAGCCGGTCTGGGTGCATTGAGCGGTAAGAGTGATACCTATTTAAGCAAGAGCAAGTACGGCAATATGGATAAGATTCTGGCCTCTGCTACCAAGTGGATTGCTCTGGTTTGGGTTCTGCTGACACTTTCCTTGAGCATTATCTAAGGTTTTGAGAACCACAGGGATACGCCCTGTGGTTCTTTTTCCGCAGTTTTAGCGCTTTATAGATAGAAGGAGAGAACGCAAGTGGTAAAGCTGATTGGCTTCTGCAAAAAGAATATTGTGATGCTTGTGGCATTCCTTGCGGCTGTCGTGACGGCTTTTCTTGTGCCGGTGGATAAGGCTTATCTTGGATATTTCGATGTAAAAACACTTGCCTGCCTGTTTTGTACTCTGGCGGTGGTTTGTGCGCTGCGAAATATCAACTTTTTTTATGCCCTGGCCAGAAAAATCGTGATGTGTTGCAAGACAACCCGTATCAGTATTCTTGCCCTGGTATATATCACCTTTATCGGGTCGATGCTCATTGCCAACGATATGGCGCTTCTGACCTTCTTGCCGTTGGGATATTTGGTACTGTCCACCACCGGTAAGGGAAGATATATGGCATTTACCTTTATTATGCAAAATATTGCCGCAAATCTGGGTGGCATGCTGACACCTTTTGGAAATCCTCAGAATTTGTACCTGTATACGAAATTTCAAATTCCCAACGGGGAGTTTGTGCAGATTATGGCGCCGCCCTTTGTGGTTGCGATTGTAATGATTACCGTATGCTGTCTTTTTATCAAGTCCGAACCGCTTTCAGTGACCGGGCAGGAGATGGAAGTACCTAAGGGACGTGCGGCCATTTATCTTGTTTTGTTTGCGCTGTCCATTGCCATTGTGTTTCGGGGGATTCCTTACTGGGTTGGCCTGATAATCATCCCTGCTGTGCTTTTCTTTATGGACCGGGATGCGCTGAAACAGGTGGATTATCCGCTTTTGCTGACCTTTGTGTTTTTCTTTATTTTTGCAGGGAATATGGCCAGAATCGATGGGGTGAGGGAACTGCTTTCCAACCTTTTGAATCGGAATACCTTGGTGTTCAGTGTGGCCTCCTGCCAGGTCATCAGCAATGTGCCCTCGGCAATTTTGCTGTCTCAATTTACGCAGAATTACCGGGAGCTTTTGATTGGGGTGAATATCGGTAGCGCCGGAACGCTGATAGCATCTCTGGCAAGCTTAATTACCTTCCGGGAGTATACAAAGCATAACCCGAAGGGCACATATGCCTATATCGGCTTGTTTACGGCCTTTAATTTTGGCTTTTTGCTGATTTTGCTGCTGATTTTCTGGTAATGTCTGTTTGTAAAGTATTGGGTATTGCCTGTTGACAAGGGTACATTGGTGTGTTATATTCGTGTTATAAATGAATTGTTTTAACATTTGGAGAACATCATGAATCGAATTCGACAGGAACAAATACGGGAATATATCGAAAAAAATAATGTGGTTACCATCAAGCAGCTGCAGTCTCATTATCCAGAGGTTTCCCTGATGACCATCCATCGGGATTTGGATGCGTTGGAGCAGCAGGGGATTATTGTGAAGGTGCGGGGCGGTGCCAGATTGGTGCATCATTCCGGTGATTTGGGCTTTGATGTGCGACTGCAGGAGAGCAATTCCGGGAAAAGAGAAATTGCTCATAAGGCCCTGTCGCTGATTCAGTCTAATTCTACGGTGTTTATGGATGCCAGCACCACCAATCTGATGCTGGCCAGATGTATGCCGGATATGGATTTGCATATCTTTACTACCGGCCCGAATATCGGAATCGAGCTTTGCCGGCTTCAGAACCCCAGTATTACCTTATGCTGCGGCAGAATCAACCGAAAAAACATGGCCCTTTCCGGGCAGAACACACTGGATATGCTAAGTAAAATCAATATTGATTTGGCGTTTATCGGTGTATCCGGATGCAGTGCCGAGGCAGGCTTTACCTGTGGCACGGAAAGCGATATGGTTGTAAAGCGTACGGTGATTCAAAAGGCACGGTGCAGTGTGGTTATGTGTGACCGAACGAAATTCAGCCGCTTGATGCCATATACCTTTGCGCACTTTTCCGACGTGGACTATCTGATTTCCGATGGGGAAGTCCCGGAACAAATTCGTCTTGCGGCGGAGGAATCGGGCACAGTAATTTTATAAAGGCAAGGGGAGCGTTCGTTGAACGCTTCCTTTTTTCAAATCTAATGAAAATCCCTATTGACGGATGTGTTATAAAATGTTATAAATAACATGTGATAACATTTACTAAGGAGGAAATTTTATGGCAACCGCAGTAATCATGCCCAAAGCGGGCATTACCGTGGAAAGCTGCATTATCGGTGAGTGGCTGAAGCAGGTGGGCGACCAGGTTAAAATGGGCGACGTTCTGTTTACCTACGAAACTGACAAGGCAAGCTTTGAATGTGAATCTACTGCTGAGGGCGAACTGTTGGATATTTTCTTTGGCGAGGGTGATGAGGTCCCTTGCCTTGTTAATGTCTGCGCCATTGGCACCAAGGGCGAGGATTGCTCTTCTTTGAGAGGCGGCAGTGCCGCTGATGCACCTGCTGCCCCTGCCGCCGCCGCTGCCCCTGCAGCTGCCGCGCCTGCTGCCGCTGTTGCGTGCAACACCAAGGCCCAGGCTGTGATTATGCCTAAGGCCGGCATCACCGTGGAAAGCTGTATCATCGGCGAATGGCTCAAGAGCGTGGGTGATGAGGTCAAGATTGGCGATATCCTGTTTACATACGAAACCGACAAGGCATCCTTTGAGTGCGAGTCCACTGCAGAGGGCGAACTGCTTGCCATCTTCTTTGAAGAGGGTGACGAGGTTCCCTGCATGGAAAACGTTTGTGCTGTCGGTCCTAAGGGCGAGCCCACTGACTGCTTGAAGCCCGGTGCTGCTCCCATGGTGGTTGAAGAGGTTGCTGCTGTTGAGGCTGCTCCTGTTGCTGCTGCCGAGGCGGTTGCTACCGCTGTTGAGGGCGCTCCCGTATCTCCCAGAGCTGCGAAATTGGCAAAGGCCCACGGCGTTGACGCATCCTTGGCAGTTGGTACCGGCCCCAACGGCCGTATCATCGAGCGGGATGTGCAGGCACTGATTGCCAATGGCGTTCCTGCTAAGGCTGCTGCTGCCGTCTGCGACGGTCCTGAGTTCGAGGATGTTAAGTTCAGTGGTATCCGCCGTGCAATTTCCAAGTCCATGTCCACCAGCCTGCACACCATGGCACAGCTGACCCACAATACATCCTTTGATGCAACTGCGATTTTGAACTACCGCAAGACTCTGAAGGCTGCCGGTGGGGATTATGCAGGCATCACTCTGGGTGATATTGTGCTGTATGCTGTTTCCCGTACTTTGCTGAATTATCCCGATCTGAACGCCAATATGCTGGACGACAACTCCATCCGTCGGTTCAACCATGTAAATCTGGGCGTGGCTGTGGATACGCCCCGCGGTTTGATGGTTCCCACCATCTTCCATGCTGACGAAATGAGCCTGCTGGAAATCTCTAAGGCTGTTAAGGAATTGGCTGCTGAGTGCCGTGACGGCGCTATCAACCCGGATAAGCTGTCCGGCGGTAGCTTCACCGTTTCCAATTTGGGCAACATGGGCGTGGAAAGCTTCACTCCTGTCATCAATCCTCCCCAGACCGGTATTCTGGGCGTTTGCGGCACGGTTGACCGGGTCCGTAAGGGCAAGGATGGCGGCATTGAGCTGTACCCCGCTATGGGTCTTAGCCTGACCTATGACCACCGGGCTGTGGACGGCACTCCTGCCGCAAAGTTCCAGAAGGAACTTTGCACCAATCTGGAGCAGTTCACCATGCTGCTGGCCAAGTAAGAAGGAGGAGATAGAATATGCCTAAGAGTTTATTTGTAGATCCTGCCGTTGTTCGCGCACCCGGCAAGGTGACTTTCAATGATATTCCTGTCAACCAGTATAATAAGACCGTGAAGGAAGAGTTGGACTCCGGTAAGTACACCAAAGAAGATTTGGTGCGTATTTTCCGTGACATGACTGTCCTTCGTGAGTTCGAGACCATGCTGAACCTGATTAAGACCCAGGGCAGCTACAACGGCATTGACCATACCTATCCCGGCCCTGCCCACCTGTCCACCGGTCAGGAAGCAGCTTGTGTCGGCCAGGCTTATCTGCTGGATGAGAACGACTTTGCCTTCGGCAGCCACCGCTCTCACTCCGAGATTTTGGCGAAGGCGCTGTCTACCATCAACAAGATGTCCGACGAGCAGCTGATGAACGTCATGGAAAACTTCCTGGAAGGCAAGTGCCTGCGTGCCACCCAGAAGATGGGCGAGACCAAGGACGTCAAGGAACTGGCCATCCGTTTCATCCTCTACGGCACACTGGCTGAGATTTTCGCCCGGGAAACCGGCTTCCATATGGGTATGGGTGGCTCCATGCACGCATTCTTCCTGCCCTTCGGCATTTATCCCAACAACGCCATTGTTGGCGGCTCCGGCACTATTTCCACCGGCGCAGCCCTCTTTAAGAAGGTCAACGACAAGAAGGGCATCGTTGTTTGCAATGTCGGTGACGCCGCTATGTCCCGCGGCCCTGTTTGGGAAGCGCTGAACTTCTCCGCTATGGACCAGTACAAGACCCTGTGGGAGAGCCACAAGGACGGCATGCCCATCCTGTACAACATCTTTAATAACTCCTACGGTATGGGCGACCAGACCCGTGGCGAGACCATGGGCCAGGGTAATATGTCCCGGATTGCTTCCGGTGTCAGCCCCACCCAGTTCCATGCAGAGACCGTTGACGGCTATAATCCATTGGCTGTCATCGATGCCATGGAGCGCAAGCTGGAGCTGCTGCGTAACGGCCAGGGCCCCGTCATGCTGGAGACCATTACTTACCGTTTCTCCGGTCACTCTGTTTCCGACCAGAATGCATACCGCACCAAGGAAGAAATGGATGCCTGGAAGGAAGTTGATCCCATCATTACCTATCCTGCAAGCCTGGTGGAAGCCGGTGTCATGACCCAGGAAGAGGTGGATGCGATTCTGAAGGAAACTTCCGAGCGCATGACCATGATTTGCAAGTACGCTGCGGACAAGGAATTCAGCCCCTACTGCGACTTCAAGAAGGATCCTGCGGTTGTTGAGCGTCTGATGTTCTCCAACCAGAAGGTAGATAAGATGCTGGACCGTGAGCCCGAGTTCACTGTTCCCAAGGAAGAGGCCGAGGGCTACAAGAAGATCAAGGCCAAGGAGCGCGCTCCCATCGATGCTGATGGCAAGCCTGTCTCCAAGATGAAGCTGTACAACCTCCGTGACGGTATCTCCGAGGTTATCTGGGATCGCTTCTACGAGGATCCCACGCTGATTGCCTACGGCGAAGACTGCCGTGACTGGGGTGGCGCATTTGCAGTTTACCGCGGCATGATGGACGCTCTGCCTCACTGCAGACTGTTTAACTCCAACCTGGCAGAAGGCGCGATCGTCGGTACTGC
>JAZNIX010000030.1:0-109800 GCA_045577715.1 Faecousia sp. | reverse complement strand
AACGGCACACAGGCCGTTCCCTACAGTTTAAATGTTGGTTCATGCTGCTACATACGCAAAACTGCCACCCGGGGGGTGGCAGTTTGTTTTTTTGCTTATTTATAGCGGTTATAGAGGATCAGGGTGTCGTTGTATCTTTCGGCGTCGGAGCTGCTGCCCAGCACGCCCACCATCAAAACAGTGCCGTCTTCCTGTTTAAAAACGGAGATGAGGCATTTGCCTGCATTGTATGTACTGCCGGTTTTCAGGCCGATGGCCTCCGGTGTGTAGCAATTCATACTTTCGTGGAGCAGGTAGTTGCTGTTGTTCCAGGTGTAGCTTTCGCCGGATTGGAAGGTGACGTTGGCGGTGGCCATACCGCAGTATTTCATAAGGAGCGGATTTTCCATCACGATCTTGGAAATGGTGACGAGATCGTTACAGCTGGTGTAGTGTCCCTGGGCATCAATGCCGTCGGGATTTACATAGTGGGTGTTGCTCAGACCCAAAAGGCGGGCTTCATTATTCATCTCGTCCATAAAGACGCCCAAAGCATCTCTGGGGTTCAATGCTTCGTCGTTGCGGATGGTACGCCCGCAGGCAACGGCCAGGGTATAGGCGGCATCGTTGCCGCTTTGCATCATCAGCCCCTGAATCAGCATTTCCACAGTGAGCCGATTGCCCTGATGCAGATTTGCCCAGGAGGAATCCGGGTCGATCCAGGTGATCTCCTCACCCACGGTAATCACCGTGGCGGGGTTTAGATGCTGCAGCACCACGTGGCCGGTCAGAAGCTTTGTCAGGCTGGCGGGAGAGATCTTTTCATCCATATCGCCGCCGGCGTATACCATATAATCTGCGGTGCAGTTATAAACAAAGGCCTTGCTGGCGGTGAGGTTCAGCTCCCGGGGGGGCGTAGTCTCTGCCGGAGGGTTGGTGGGTTCTTCGGTAGTGGGCTCTGTGGGTGGCTCGGTGGTGGGCGGCACGGTGGTGGGCGGCTCGGTAGTTGCCACTGCTGTAGTGGTGACCGACACGTCGTCGGAGAGCATAGGCACGACCACCAGCATCAGCACAAGACCGATCAAAAAAAGCACTGCCGCAACAATGGACAGAACAGTATTTTTTTTCATAGTATGCCTCTTTTCGCAAAATTCTCACACAGTATACCACACTTTTTCAAAAAATGGAAGTATTTTCTTTTTATGTGCCCCACAGAGGGGCTGAAAAGCCATAAAAACAGGGCACTTTCTCTCCACTTTCCATATTTCCGTTGCAACCGGGACGCAGTTGTGCTACAATAAAAGAACACTTTAAAAAGGAGCAAGCCATGACAAAGTACATCATTGCTTTTTTGATTTCCATGGTCCCCATAGTGGAGCTCAGAGGCGGCGTGCCCTATGCAATGGCGGCGGGGCTGGACCGTGTGCCGGCGGTATTTATGTGCGCCATTGCCAATTTGCTGCCTGTACCGATCATCTATATGTTTGCCCGTAAATTTTTGCTGTGGGGCGCAAAACAGAAGCACATCGGAAAGTTCTGCGGTTTCTGCCTGGAAAAGGGCGAAAAGGCAGGACGGAAGCTGACCAGATCCACCGGCCGCTTCGGAAGCTTTGTGGCGCTGATGCTGTTTGTGGGCATCCCCCTGCCCGGTACCGGTGCGTGGACCGGCACGTTGGCGGCAAGCCTTCTGAACTTAGGCCCGAAGACCACTGCAGGGGCAGTGTGCCTGGGTGTAATAATGGCCGGATGTATTATGGCGTTTGCCAGCGCCGGTGTACTGCATATTTTTGGCCTGTAATGATCGCAGACCATTGAATCGTCGGTTACTGTAGGAGGTAGAAAAATGGATTGTTTATTTTGTAAGATCGCCCACGGGGAGATCCCGTCCACCAAGGTCTATGAGGACGAGCAGATTTTGGCCTTTCGGGACATTGCCCCCCAGGCACCCACCCATATTTTGGTGATCCCCAAGGAGCATATTACATCTGTCGGAGAGATCACCGAAGCAAACAGCAAGCTGGTCGCCCACATTTTTGAGGTCATCCCCGCCATTGCGGCCCGGGAGCAGCTGACAAACGGCTACCGTGTGGTATCCAACTGCGGCGCGGACGCGGGGCAGACGGTGCACCACCTGCATTTCCACATTTTGGGCGGTAAGGTGCTCAGCACAGAAATGGCTTGACTTCCGAAACCAACCGATATATAATCATTTTACGCATTACAACATTCGTCTTCGGGGTGCCGAACTGGATCGGCTGAGAGGAGGCTTCCTTGCCTCAACCCGTGAACCTGATACGGTTTGTACCGTCGTAGGAAAAGATGCTGATGTAAAGATACCTTTTATGGATCGCATTGCACCTTTGACGGTTGCAATGCGATATTTTTTATTGGAGGTATCTTCATGCAAAGTAAGACCCATCTGCGCGTCCGCCGACTGACAGAGGGCGCAATCTGTATTGCGCTGGCGGAAATCCTCAGCTTTTTGCCCCTGTATAAGTTCCCTTGGGGCGGCTCTATCGACCTTAGTATGTTTCCCATCATTTTGTACTGCGTGCGCTGGGGCTTTGGTCCCGGAATGATCGTGAGCACTGCCCACGCGGTACTGCAGGCCCTGTTTGAAGGGGGCATTGCCATCGGCTGGGAGAGCATCCTGGGTGACTTCTTGATCGCCTATATGGTCGTGGGCACAGCGGGACTGTTTAAAGGCAAGTTCTATCGGGCAACGGCTGTGGCCTGTACCCTGCGGTTTTTGGTGCATTATGTGGTAGGCGCCACCATTTGGGCAGAGTATATGCCGGAGGAATTTTTCAAGATGACTATGACCTCTCCCTGGATCTATTCGGCATTGTATAACGGCGCGTATATGCTGCCGGATATGGTGCTGATCCTGCTGGTGGGTGGAATCCTCCTGAAAACACCTTTGGGAAAATATTTTACAGGAAAAGATTTGCAGGTATAACAAACAAAATTGGGGTTAGGCAATGCCTAACCCCTTGTTTTTATTCTTTTGGATTTTGCTCCGTTTCAAAAAGTGCCGTTGCAGAATCTTCACCGATTTGACGGCCCTCCATACAGTCGGCAAATTGCTGACCGGACATGGTTTCGTTTTCCAAAAGGAAATCCACCACCGCTTTTAGCTTTTCCTCGTCCTGCTTCAGGAGGGCGTTACAATGGGCATAGGCCTTGTCAATCAGCAGTTTCACTTGCTCATCGATGGTGCCGGCAACCGCTTCGGAATAGCTCTTGGTCTTCTCAAAGTCCCGGCCGATAAACACTTCGCCGTCGCTCAAGTAGCTGACCGTTCCCAAGGCATCGCACATACCGTATCTTGCTACCATATCCCGGGCGAGCTTAGAAGCCCGGTCAATATCATTGGATGCGCCGGTGGAAATATCTCCCAAAAACAGTGCCTCTGCCACCCGGCCGCCCAAAAGTCCTACGATTTGCTCATACATTTCGTTGCGGGTGATATGTGCCGAATCCTCCATGGGCTGGCTCCAGGTCAAGCCCAGAGCCCTACCTCTGGGAATGATGGAAATCTGCCGCACCGGGTCGTGGGTAGGCAGCCGGTACATGGCCACAGCATGGCCCGCTTCATGAAACGCCGTCAGCCGCCGGTCCTTTAACAGCCGCACCCGGCTGCGCTTTTCCGGGCCTGCCATGACCTTCATCATGGCCTCGTTCAAATCCTCCATGGACAGCACCGGGCGGTCATCCCGAGCCGCCAGAATGGCCGCTTCATTCAAAAGATTGCTTAAATCTGCGCCGGTGAATCCGGCGGTGGACAGGGCAACGGTCTTCAAATCCACACTGCTGTCCAGCTTTTTATTCTTGGCATGCACCTTGAGAATTTCTTCCCGACCCTTGGCATCCGGCGCGCCTACATAAATCTGCCGGTCAAACCGACCGGGCCGCAACAGCGCCGGGTCTAAAATATCCGGCCGGTTGGTGGCCGCCAAGACAATCACGCCTTCGTTTTTGGAAAATCCGTCCATCTCCACCAGAAGCTGGTTCAGGGTCTGTTCCTTTTCATCGTGGCCGCCGCCCAAGCCGGAGCCCCGCTTGCGCCCTACCGCATCAATTTCGTCAATGAAAATGATGGCCGGGGCAATTTTCTTAGCCTGCTCGAACAAATCCCGGACACGGCTGGCGCCTACGCCCACGTACATTTCCACAAAATCTGAACCGGAGATGGACAAAAACTGCACATCCGCTTCTCCGGCCACCGCCCGGGCAAGCAGGGTTTTACCGGTGCCGGGAGGGCCTACCAATAGCAATCCGTGAGGAATCCGGGCACCAATTTGCTTGAATTTATCGGGATTGCGCAGGAAATCCACAACCTCCTGCAGCTCCTGCTTTTCTTCGTCTGCACCGGCCACATCCTCAAAGGTAACCTTTTTCCCATCGGGCATACCCAAGACAGTCCGGGCCTTGCCGAAATTACTCAAAGCATTGCCGCCTCCCTGGACTCTGCTCATAAGCAAGAACCAGAGCACCAGCATCACGATGCCCACAATTAACAGCGGAAGAATCCAATCATAGGCAGACGCGGCTTCCTCAGGAAGAAAGTCATAAGATTCCAAATTCCCCTCTTGGGACTGCTTGCTAATCACCGCCTGCATTTCCTGCCGAAAGCTTTCTGCATCTGCCAAGCGGCATTTCAAATTGGTCTTTCCATCATAGGGATTATGCAGTTCCAGCACGATTTCCTGGCCCTGTACCGTAAAATGCTTGACCTGACCGTCCTCCAGCAGTTTTACAATTTGGGAATAGGGCACATCCTCCACCCCACCGCCAAACAGGCCTGTAACCCAGGAAAACAACAGCGCCAGCACCGTCAAATACAGTACCAGGGTAACAATACTTCTTTTCTTCAAATTGGGTGTCTCCTTATTCATAGGCTTCCGGCTTCAAAACCCCCACATAGGGCAGATTCCGGTAATGTTCATTAAAATCCAGTCCGTAGCCCACCACAAAGGCATTAGGCACTTCAAAGCCCACATAATCTGCCTTCAGTGTGATACCCGGCTTCCGACGGGAGGGCTTATCCAGCAGGGTGCAAATTTTTATGGAAGCAGGCTCTTTTGCCAGCAAATGCCGATAAGTAAAGTCCAGAGAATTGCCGGTGTCGAAAATATCCTCCAAAATCAACACATGGCGGCCTTTGATGTCCACAGAGACATCCCGCTTTACCTGCATTTGGCCGGAGGAATCCGTGCCTGCATAGGAAGAAATCCACATAAAATCTATCTGGCAGGGACACTTGAGCTGACGAATCATGTCTGCGTAAAACACCACAACCCCTTTTAGAACGCCAACCACCACCGGGTCCTTTCCCGCATACTGCCGGGTCAGTTCTTTTCCCAGTTCCTCTATTCTGGCTTTAATCTGTTCCTCGGACAGCAATACTTGCAGAATGTCCTTTTCCATCATACATCCCCCTGTTTTTCTTTACAACCCTTATCTATTTTTTTCAGCCGCAGCTGCCATGCCGGCAGGGATTTTGCTTTTCTATCCTCATTCACGCCGATTCCGAATACCCCCAACACGCCGGTTTCGTCTGCGATTACAGGCAGCTGTGACCGGTGCTGTGCAGGAATCTTTCTGTCAATCATCAGCTTTTTTAAGCACTTGCTTCCCCCGGGCAGGCGCATCCGGTCGCCACTTTTGCGGCTTCGCAAAACAGGCCTTTGGGGCATTTCCACAGTAAAAATATTCTGGGTATTTTCCAGCGTTGCAGCCCTTGTGCAGATTACCCGCAGGCCTTGCGCCCGGAGCAGAATCTCTCCCTCTTCCGGCAAGGAGATTTCCGGCAGCTCCGGCAGCTGCGTGACTGCTTCCAGCCGGTCATAGCTTCGGGAAAGGGTCACACCGCCGGGAAAAACCGCACTGGCAGAGGGCTTTTCAGAAAACACCAGCGCCTCTGCTAAGGCAATGTGCCGGCGCTCCGGCTCCCGGACCCCATGCTCTTTCAAAAACCGCTCCAGCATCCGACTGCGAACACTCTGGGGCAACGCTTTCAATTCTTCCACATTAGGAAGCTGTTCATACTTTGCCAAGGCTTCCAGCTGGGCTTCATCCCGGCGCAAAGCCATTGCCATATCCGACAAATTCTCTGCCAGACTGGGATTTTCCTGCTTTAGCAGGGGCATAACATGATGCCGCAGACGGTTCCGCAGAAATACATCTTCCCCGTTGGAGCTATCCTCCACATAGGCAATGTGATATTCCTGCAAAAACGCCAATACCTGCTGACGGGTAATGCCCAGCATGGGGCGAATCAAATTCCCCCGCACCGGAGCAATGCCGCCCAGGCCCTTCAGTCCGGTGCCCCGGACCAAATGCATCAGTACGGTTTCCGCATTATCATCGGCAGTATGGGCGGTGGCAACCTTCCCCGGCAAGGTGGCAAAAAAGGCATAGCGGGCCTCTCTGGCTGCCGCCTCCAGTCCCTTTTCTCCGGGAACGATATTGCCCCTTCCTACCGTCAGGGGAATGTCATATCCGTGACAGAATTCCCGGACAAATTGCTCATCCCGGTCCGATTCTTCTCCCCGCAGGCCGTGATTAAAATGCACAGCCTGCAAGGTAATTCCCAAGATATCCCGCAAAAGATACATTCCCCACAGCAGCGCCATGGAGTCTGCACCGCCGGAAACGGCGCAGTATACCTGCTCTCCAGGATTTACCATCTTATAGGCGTTCAGTTGCTTTCGCAGACTATTCTGCATGCTTCCACTCCCGGTCTGCAAAGGCTTGGTACTGCCCAATCCATTGCAACTTTACCGTTCCGGTCTCGCCGTGACGGTTTTTTGCCACAATGCACTCGGCAATTCCCTTATCCTCTGTATTTTCATTGTAATATTCATCCCGGTAAAGGAACATTACCTGGTCGGCATCCTGTTCAATGGCACCGGATTCCCGCAAATCCGACAGAATGGGCCGCTTATCGGTTCGCCCTTCCACCGCACGGGACAACTGACTCAGGCAAATCACCGGAACATTCAGCTCCTTGGCCATGATTTTTAAGGAACGGGAAATTTCACCCACCAAAGCCACCCGGTTGTCGCTGTTTTTTCCGTAACCGGAGCCCTGCATCAGCTGCAGATAGTCGATGATCACCAGCCCCAGATTGTCCAATCTGCGGCATTTGGCATTGATATCTGCCACCGTCACGGAAGGGTTGTCGTCAATACGGATATCCGTCTGGCTCAAGGCAGAAGATGCCATGCCCAGCTTGACCCATTCTTCTTCACTGAGCTTACCGGTCACCAGTTTTTGCAGCTCAATAAAGCTCTCATTGGCCAGCAAACGCATGACCAGCTGCTCCCGGGACATTTCCAGATTGAAAATCGCCACGGTTTTCTTGTATTTTTTCGCCACATTGGCGCCAATATTCAGGGCAAAGGCGGATTTACCCATAGCAGGTCTTGCCGCCACCAACAGCAAATCAGACTTATTCAGTCCGTTGATTTTGATGTCCAAATCCTGCAATCCGGAGGAAAGACCGGGAATGGCAGAATCCGACTGGGCCAGCTCCGTCAAACGGTCATATACCTTGTGCAAAATCGTGCCGATATGCTCCAGAGAATCGCCCCGTTCGCCTTTGCGCAGGGCATAAATTTTCTTTTCGGCGCTTTCCAGCATTTCCGCCGGGGTTCCCACTTGAGAGTACACCGTTTCTCCGATTTCCTCCGCAGCCTGGGCAAGTCCCCGAAGCATTGCCTTGTCCCGGACAATGTTGGCATAACGCACCGCATTGGCCGCCGTAGGCGTAATTTCCATAAGCTGCAGAATATAATCTCTGGTTTTTTCGTGATAATACCCCAGCTCCTTCAGCTTATCCAGCACCGTTACCGGGTCAATGGTCTGGGAGAAGTTAAACATGGCATAGATTGCCTCATAAATCTCCCGATTTTGCTGTAAATAAAAATCTGCCGGCTTTAGAATGCCAACAATATCTGCCACGCATCGGCTGTCAATCAAAACAGAACCCAATACGGATTGTTCTGCCTCCAGAGATTGGGGCATCTGCCGGTTCAGCAATTCTTCCTCCACGGTGCTTTCTCCTCTCTATCCAGGGTAATTTTCTTTGCGGCGAATTAGGCCTCTTCAATTTTCACCGTCAGCGGTGCGGTAATTTCATAACCCAGCTTGCAGGTCACTGTATAGGTGCCCACAGCCTTAATCTGGTCAGCAATGACGATTTTCCGCTTATCCAGCGCAATGCCGGACTTTTCCTTCAGCGCATCGGCAATTTCCTGATTGGTCACCGAGCCGAACAACCGGCCTGCGCCGCCGCCCTTGGCAGTGACCACCAGCGTCAGCTCCCGCAGCTGCTTGGACAGGGCCAGGGCTTCTGCCTTTTCCTTGGCAATCCGCTCCTGGGTGGCTTTATCGTTCATGCGCATGGTGTTAATGGCATCGGCCGTTGCCTCAATGGCAAGCTTCTTCGGCAGCATGAAATTCCGGGCATAGCCGTCGGAAACCTCCAACATCTGTCCTTTCTTGCCCTTGCCCTTTACATCCTGTAATAAAATCACTTTCATAATTTCTTCTCCTTACTCTTCATAAAACTGGTCAATGGATGCCACCAATTTGTCCAGCACATCTTTGACGGTGGTATTGGCAATTTGCGCACCGGCGGTGGCGGTGTTGCCGCCGCCCCCCAATGGCTCCAAAATCACTTGCACATTGGTCTGGCCGATAGAACGGGCGGAAACAATCACCTGGTCGCCATCGGGATACAGCACAAAGGAGGCTGTGATACCGCAAATGTTCAACAGCTCATCTGCCGCCTGGGCCGCCAGTGTCCGGGAGGTGGTGGCATTCAACGCCGCAATGGCAATTTCCTGCCGGTACAGCCGGGAGGATTTAATAATCTGATACTTTGCCATGGTATCCTGGAAATCGTTTTGCAGGAGCTTTTTGACTTCCACGGTTTCTGCACCCCACTGGCGCAGTGCCGCCGCCGCCTCAAAAGTACGCTGGCCGGTGCGGACGTGAAAGCTCTTGGTATCCAGGAAAATACCTGCCATCAAGCTCTTAGCCTCAATGGGCAGAACATCTGCCTTTTCCACAGCATATTGCAGCAGCTCCGTGGCCAGCTCCGATGCAGAGGAAGCATAGGGCTCATGGAGATTCACCACCACCGGATTGATATAATCCGCGGCTCTGCGGTGATGGTCCACCACGCAAACCTTGCCAATGGCCTCCAGCAGCGGCCGATGCTCCACCTGGTCCGGGCGGTTGGTATCTACCACCACCAGAGTACTGTGATTGTCGCACAGCAGCATGGCCTCCTGGCCGGAAATAAACACATCCTTATATTCGGGAACCTGCCGAATTTCTTCAATCAGCTTTTCCGCTACATTTCTCTCCAAATCCAGCACAATATAGGCTTTTTTTCCCTTTTTGCGGCACATACAGCTAATGCCCATGGCCGCGCCTACCGCATCCAAATCCGCGTTCTTGTGGCCCATGATAAACACCTGACTGCTCTGGCCGATAAGCTCCATCAGCGAACTGGCAGTCACACGGGAACGCACCTTACTGCGGTGGTCCGCTTCCTTATTCCGGCCGCCGTAGAAGGTGAAGTTGAACCGGTCCTTAATCACCGCCTGGTCACCGCCCCGGCTCAAGGCCATTTCTATGGACAGTGCCGCAAAATTATAGCTTTCTTCAAAATTGACTGCATCTGCACCCAGGCCAAAGGAAATCGAAGCCTCCAGACCGGACGGACTTTCAATCTTGTGAATTTCCTCCAACAAAGAGAACTTTCCGTCAATGGCCCGTTTCAGGTCTTTTTTCTCAAAAATAAACAGGAAGCGGTTTCGCTCCAATCTGCGCAGCAGGCCGTGATACTCCTCTGTCCATCCGGTGATTGCGTTGTTTAATTTCGCATTCAGATTGGAGATAGCGCCCTCTGTCAGATTTTTGGTCAGCTCCTCGTAATTGTCCACCAAAATAATGCCGGTCACCGGCCGGGAACGGATATACTCATCCCGTACCTGGTACAGCTCTGTCAAATCGCAAAAATACAGCATGCCCATCACCGTATGCTCCGGGTCATCTGCCCGGACCGTAGTTCCGTGCATCCGGTAACGCCGGCCGGAAATGGTGATGTCATAAGGAGATTCCTTTTTCCCGGAGGAAAGCCACTCTAAGGAGCATTGGGGCAAGATTCGGGACAGGGGCTGTTCTAAATACCCCTCCTGATAACCGGTCATTTGAGAAAACCATTTGTTGGCCCAAATTACCGCACCGTCACCCATCCGCACCAGCACCAGCGGGAAGGGTGCATCGGCATCCATCGTCTCCTCCTGCACGGAAAATGTGTGCTTGACGAAATTTTCGATTTCCTTTTTGCGATGATTCCGGCAAAGAACATAGTAAAGCAGCAGTCCCAATGTCAGCACGCCCTCTGCCGCCGCCAAAATATACTCCTCCCGCACTACCGCCGCCGCTACAAAGCCGGCCATAACCAGGAAATACACCCAAAGCTTCGGCCAGAGCATCCGTTTCAGCCGTTTATTCACGTTCTTCGCCTCCTTAAACCGGGCTCAGAGCCCATAAACCCATATTATAACGAACATTATAACAAATTTACCGCAAAGGTGCAACTGCTTTTCATAGATTTCCGAAAAAAGAGGGTAGAAAAAGGCCTGTATCCATCCCCTGTCGGAGTCTGGGGAAAAATAATGGTATACTTTTCATGGAAATTGTGCTATACTATCTTTAGTATGTGCCGGGTAGGCAGACCCGCACAGGATTTTGCGGACCGGGCAATTTTGTGCCCTCCGTACTGTATTTTCATAGTTTGCAGGCGTTTTCCTCCGAATCGGCGATTCAGGGCTGGATTTTGAGGCAGGCGGTTGCTTGTTTGTTATGGCCATTTGGCCTGTATACGAAAGGAGTATTGATATTCATTGGCAGAAAAACTAAAAATCATCCCCTTGGGCGGTTTGGATGAGATTGGAAAAAACATCACCGTGTTAGAATACGGCAGAGATATGATTGTGGTAGACTGCGGTGTTGGCTTCCCCGACGAGGATATGTACGGTGTGGATTTGGTCATTCCCGATTTTTCCTATCTGGTAGCCAACCAGAAAAAGCTGCGGGGTATGTTCATTACCCACGGTCACGAGGACCACATCGGTTCTATTCCCTACTGTATGCAGCAGGTGAACTGTCCCATCCACGGCACCCCCATGACCAACGGGCTAATTAAGCTGAAGCTGGAGGAGCATCGCCTTGCCGACAAGGTAAAGCTCATTACCCACAAGCCCGGCGATGTGGTAAAAGCCGGCTGCTTCAGCGTGGAATTTATTCATGTAAACCACTCTATTGCCGACGCGGTGGCCTTTGCCATTAAAACCCCCGTTGGCACGGTGATTATGACCGGCGACTTCAAAATTGACCCCACTGCCAAGGACGGCATGATGGATTTGGGTCGGTTGGGGGAGCTGGGGCGGCAGGGCGTGCTGGCCCTGATGGCAGACTCCACCAATGTGGAGCGGGCAGGCTATACCCCCAGTGAAAACGTGGTAGCGGAGGGCTTGGACCGGCAGTTCAAAAACTGCGACCAGCGAATCATTGTTACCACCTTTGCTTCCAATATGCACCGGCTGCAAGCGGTGCTGTCCACTGCCCAGCGCTACGGCCGGAAAGTGGCCGTTACCGGCCGGAGTATGGAAAATATGCTGAAGGTGGCCCAGGAGCTGGGGTATTTGAAGGTAAAAGCAGGTACCATTGTGGATTTGGCCGCCATTAAAAGCCTGCCCAAGAACAAGGTGGTCATTGTTTCTACCGGCTCTCAAGGGGAAAATATGTCTGCTTTGTACCGCATGGCTTTTTCCACCCACAAGCAGGTGGATATTACCGCCGGTGACCGGATTATTATCTCCGCCTCCGCCATCCCCGGTAACGAAAAGGCCGTTTCCCGAATCATCAACGAGCTGTACCGCAAGGGTGCGGATGTGGTATATGAAAAAAGCGAGGGCCTGCACGTTTCCGGCCACGCCTGCCAGGAGGAGCTGAAAATTATCCACGGCCTTGTAAAGCCGAAGTTTTTCCTGCCTGTCCACGGTGAACAGCGGATGCTGCAAATCCACTCCAAGCTGGCCCAGTCCATGGGCATGCACCCCCGGAACATCCACATTGGGGAAATCGGCACGGTGTTTGAGCTGACTGGTAAGACCTGTAAAACCAACGCCACCGTACCGGCCGGCAAAGTCTTTGTAGACGGCACCGGCGTGGGGGATGTGGGCGCTGTGGTTCTTCGGGACCGGAAGCACCTGGCCCAGGACGGCATGATTGTGGTATGCGTCAACCTGAGCAGTCAGGACGGGAGCATTATTTCCGGTCCGGACATTATCACCCGGGGCTTTATCTATGTAAAGGAATCCGAGGATTTGATTGAGGAGCTGCGAAACGTGGCCATGGAGGCCATCGAGCGTTGCTGGCGCAAGCGCAGCCGGGACTGGGCTTCCCTCAAATCTGCCATTAAAAACGATTTGTCCGGGTATCTGTTTAAGACCACCAAGCGAAATCCCATGATTTTGCCGGTGATTACCGAGCTGTAAACCAAACACCTCCCTTGCAAAAGGGAGGCGTTTGTGCTTTAATAGGGGAAGATAAACGACCATTTCCCTTAGGAAAGGAGGTTTCCTTATGCTGCACTATTTTGCTCCCATGGAGGGACTGACGGACAGCGTTTACCGCCGTCTGCACCATAAATATTTCCCCGGTGTGGACCGGTATTATATGCCCTTTCTTTCCCCCACAGTCCACCGCTGTCTGACCCACAAGGAAGACCGGGAACTGCCGCCGGCAGACAGGGAAGCCTTTGTTGCCGTTCCCCAGATCCTGACCAAAGTACCGGAAGATTTCCTCTGGGCCGCCCGGCAGTGCGCCGACCGGGGGTATGAAGAAATCAACCTCAATTTGGGCTGTCCCTCCGGCACGGTGGTTACCAAGGGGAAGGGCGCAGGTATGCTTGCAGACCCGGAATCCCTTGACCGGTTTTTAGACAGCATTTTTCAGGTATCCCCCCTGCCCATCTCTGTAAAAACCCGCTTGGGCATGACAGAGCCTGAGGAATTTCCCCGGCTGCTGGACGTTTTCAACCAATATCCCATCCGAGAGCTGATTGTCCATCCCCGAGTGCGAAAACAGTTTTATGACGGCAAGGTAGACCTTGAGATGTTCCGCTATGCCGCCGGCCACAGCCGTCTTCCCCTGTGCTATAACGGGGATTTGACCTCCCCTGCCGATACCGCCCGTGTTGAAAATCAATATCCTATGCTCAATGCTATGATGCTGGGCCGCGGTCTGCTTGCAGACCCGGGAATGTTTTCCCCCGGGGGCACCACCGTGCCGGCTTTGGAGGCCTTTACCGGGGAGCTTTTGGAAACCTACCTCTCCCTGTTCGGCGGCAGCCGAAACGCTATGTTCCGCATGAAAGAGCACTGGAGCTTTTTGCGAACGCGCTTTGCTGACAGCGACGGCCTTTGGAAACGTCTGCGCAAAACCACAGACTTGGCAGAATACCGCAGTCTGACCGCAGAATGTTTCCGTACCCTCTCTTTGACTTCCAGCCGCTAAGATTTTTTGTTTTTTCTTTGATTTTTAACCCCCCAGGGGGCTTGCGGTCTCTGTTTCCTTGGACTAAAATAGTCACAAAAATCCAAGGAGCGTGATTTCTATGCAATCCATGTCCCGTGTCAAGCGCGCCTGTATCGGCGCTGTATGCATTGCCCTTTGCTATGTTTTGCCCCTGGCCTTTCATGCCGTGGGCGCAGGCAGTGCCTTTTCTCCCATGCATATCCCTGTACTGCTGTGCGGCTTGATTTGCGGCGGAAGCTATGGCTTTATCTGCGGCCTTATCGGCCCTGTCCTTAGCAGTGTTCTGTCCGGTATGCCCCCCGCCACCATGCTTATTTCCATGATTCCCGAACTGTGTACTTACGGTTTGCTGACCGGCCTTTTGATGCGGTTTGTCCGCACCGGAAAGGTAACTGCAGACCTTTATATCGCTCTGGTAGCCGCCATGCTGGCCGGCCGGATTGTAGGCGGCATCGCCAAGGCTCTGTTTTATCTGGGACAGTCGGGCACCTATTCCCTATCCCTTTGGGCAGGCTCTTATCTTGTGGGCAGTGTGCCTGCCATTATTTCACATTTGATTTTTTTGCCGCTGTTGGTTCTTGTGTTGACCAAGGTGGGCTTAATCCCCAGCCGCTATCCGGCGGCCCAGAAAGGAACGCTCCCCTGTGAATAAACAAGATGTCATTGCTTTCTTTGACCGCTGTGCCCCTTGGTGGGATACGGATATGGTCCGCAAAGAGGACATTATCGCCACCATATTGGATAACAGCGGCATCCGCCCCGGCATCGATGTGCTGGATGTGGCCTGCGGCACCGGCGTTCTGTTTCCCGACTATCTGGAGCGGAACGTTGCCTCCGTCACCGGGATTGATATCTCTCCGGAAATGGCAAAAATTGCCCAGAGCAAATTCCCCCAAGTCCGTGTGATTTGCGGCGATGTGGAGGAAACAAGCTTTTCCCGGCAGTTTGATGCAGTGATGGTCTATAACGCGTTTCCCCATTTTCCAGACCCGGAAAAGCTGATTTCCGTGCTTGCCGGGTTGGTAAAGCCCGGCGGCAGGCTGTCCGTGGCCCATTCCATGAGCCGTCACGCGCTGACCCAGCATCATGAGGGTCGGGCAAGCGCCGTATCCATCGATTTATTGGACGAGCAGGCGCTGGCAAACCTGTTTGCCCCCTGGTTTGATGTAGATATCATCATTTCCAATGACAGTATGTATCAAGTGGCCGGTACCCGGCGCTGAAAAAACCTCTCCGGAAATCCGGAGAGGTTTTTAGAGCATTTCAGCCGCTTAACAAAATTATTATATCACACAAAAACCGGTCAAGTCAACGAAAATCTGCATACGCTTTCAGATTTCTCCCTTTTGCACCAAAGCGCACGTCAAACTTTATTCAATTTCCCAAATTGTTTTTTGGAAAAAAGTATGCTATTTTATAGACAGGAAGAGGTGATACCGATGTTCATGTAATTCCTGAGACAACGGCTTTCAACCCCTAACAAGAGCAAAAGCAAATCAAGCGGAAAGCCCGAGTCTATCCCGCAGAAAGAGAGGTTAACCAATAGATGTTAGATATCAAGAGCGCACAGAGATAGCCCTTGACGGTCACAGTGGTCAGGTGATTCGTCAAGGGCTGTTTCTTTTTTTATCCCAGATAATGACTCATAGCCAGCATCAGGCCAAAGCCTGCCAGCAGAGAATAGGTCGCTCCCCGTTCGCTGCCATGGGCGTGAGTTTCGGGAATCATTTCATCGCTGATTACATACAGCATGGTGCCTCCGGCAAAGGCCAATGCAAAGGGCAAAATTGCAGAAGAAAGGCTCACTGCAAAATAGCCCAGCAAGGTGCCCAGCACCTCCACCAGTCCGGTCATCAGCGCCGCGAAAAAGGTTCTGCCGGGACGCATGCCTGCCGCCAGCATCGGGCCGATAATCACCATGCCCTCGGGAATATTCTGCAGGGCAATGCCTGCGGCAATGGCAATGGCCTCCCCGGAATTTCCGGTACCAAAGCCTACGCCGGCGGCAATGCCCTCCGGCAGATTGTGAATGGCAATGGCCATCACAAACAGCAGCACCTTATTGAGCTTATCCGCCCCATCCGGATGACTTTCCCGGTCTACGCCGGAGAGCCGGTGCAGATGAGGCACCAGCCGGTCCATCAAATTCAAGCACACCGCACCGCAGAAAATGCCCACAAGGGTTATGGGCAGGCCGTATACGCCGCCGTGCTCCAAAGATGGCAAAATCAGCCCAATCACGGCCGCCGCCAGCATAACACCGGCGGCAAAGGAAAGCACAATATCACTGAATCGGTGGGATACCTTTTTGAAAATAAAGCCCAATACCGCACCGATTACCGTTGCGCCGCCTACCCCAAGGGCTGTCAGCAATACCATTTCCATAGATAGTTTCTCCGTTACTTTTCTTCCTCAGGGATAAATTCCAGCGTAATGGAATCTAATTTTGTCCGCAGCTGGGTATATTTCACGCCGGCGGCATCCAGCATCCGCTTGGAAGCCAGATTGCCCATCGTGTCTTTATACTTATCGGAAAGGTAATAAACTTCCTTTACACCGCTCTGAATAATGGCCTTGGCACATTCATTGCAGGGAAACAGCGCCACATAAATCCGGCTGCCCCGCAAATCCCGGCCGTTGGCATTCAGAATCGCATTCAGCTCTGCGTGCACCACAAAGGGATACTTTGTCTGCTCGCCGGTGCGGTCCCAAGGGAATTCATCGTCACTGCAGCCCTTGGGCATGCCGTTATAGCCGGTGGAAATAATAATATTATCCTCTGACACGATACAAGCACCCACTTGGGTATTGGGGTCTTTGCTCCGCTTGGCCGCCAGCATGGCAATGCCCATAAAATATTCGTCCCAGGTAATATAATCCGTACGCTTCATGAAAATCCCTCCTTCATTAATTGGATTTATCATAACAAACCCACAGAATCTTGTCAATAACCTTCCCCGGTGCCAAAATACCCCGGAGCATCCGCTCCGGGGTATTTCTCAATCAAACAGGTCCTTGAGATTCTCAAAGAATTTCTTTCTTTTGGGGGTATCGTTTTTATCCAATGTGCCTTCCAACTGACGCAGCAGCTCCTTTTGCTCCTTGCTCAGTCGGGTGGGGGTTTCCACCACCACAATGAACCGCTGGTCTCCCCGGCGACGGGGATTGTTTACCTCCGGGATACCCTTATCCCGCAAAACAAATTCCCGTCCGGTCTGTGTTCCCTCCGGCAGGTCAAAGGTGACCTTGCCATCTAAGGTAGGCACTTCGATTTCCCCGCCCAATGCCGCCTGAGCAAAGGTAATGGGCACTTCGCAGAATACCGTGGTATCCCGGCGGGTAAAGACCGGATGACGGCGGATGCCGATTTGCACCAGTACATCTCCGTTAGGGCCGCCATTACTCCCTACACAGCCCTCGCCCCGAACCCGAACGCTCTGTCCACTGTCCACACCGGCAGGAATCTTTACCTTGATTTTTTGTGTACGTCGCACCTTACCCTTTCCCTTACAGGTATTGCAGGGAGTTTTCACGATTTTGCCCCGTCCGTTACACTGGGGACACACAGAAGTGGATTGCATGGTCATGCCCATGAAATTCTGCTGGGTACGTACCTGGCCGCTGCCCCGGCAGTAGGAGCAGGTTTCCACCGCACCGTCTGCAGAGCCGCTGCCTTTGCAGTCTGCGCAGTTTTCAATCCGCTGTACCGATACCTCTTTTTCACAGCCGAAGGCCGCTTCCTCAAAGGTCAGCTCCAAACGGGCGCCTACATCCTCGCCCCGCATAGGGCCGTTGCGGTTGTTGCCCCGGCGGCTGCCGCCACCAAAGAACTCACCGAAAATATCTCCCAGGTCGCCAAAATCACCGAAACCGCCAAAGCCGCCGAAGCCACCGCCGTAGCCTCCGTTGGCACCTGCACCGAAATTTGGGTCCACACCGGCAAAGCCAAACTGGTCATAGCGACTGCGCTTTTCGTCGTCGGATAATATTTCGTAGGCTTCCCCTATCTCTTTGAATTTGGCCTCTGCATCCTTATCTCCGGGATTTCTGTCCGGGTGGTACTTCATTGCCAGCTTTCGGTAGGCTTTTTTTATCTCCTCGGCGCTGGCGCCCTTTTGGATGCCCAGCACCTCATAATAATCTCTCTTGTTGTCTGCCATAATCTCACCTCGTTGCTTAGCCCCACTAAAGGCCCCCTTGTGCAAAGGGGGCTGTCAGCGGAGCTGACTGGGGGATTGTCTGGTTCCGACATTAACAATCCCTCCGTCTCGCCTAACGGCGAGCCACCTCCCTTTACACAAGGGAGGCTTTTCTCAAATACACCAAGAAGGGGCGGAGGTTCTCCGCCCCTTTGGCTTAAGAAACTTAGTCTACGGTTTCGTAGTCAGCGTCCACTACCCCGTCATTGCCGGGCTGCGCACCGGGCTGACCCTGGGGATTTGCCTGCTGATACAGCTTTTCAGATACCGCATAGAAGGCCTTTTGAACCTCCTCGGTAGCGGCCTTAATGGCCTCCAAATCCGTACCCTTATTGGCTTCCTTCAGCTTATCCACAGCCGCCTGAATGTCTGCCTTTTCGCTGTCGGAAATCTTATCGCCCAGCTCACCCAAGGTCTTTTCCGTCTGGTAAACCGTCTGGTCAGCCATGTTGTGGGTGTCTACTTCTTCCTTCTTGGCCTTATCCTCGGCGGCGAACTGCTCCGCCTCCTTCACAGCCTTGTCAATGTCCTCCTGGCTCAGGTTGGTGGAGGCAGTGATGGAAATGTTCTGCTCCTTGCCGGTGCCCAAATCCTTGGCGGAAACCTTCACGATGCCGTTGGCATCGATATCGAAGGTAACCTCAATCTGAGGAACGCCACGGGGGGCGGGAGCGATGCCGCTGAGCTGGAAGCGGCCCAAAGTCTTATTATAAGCCGCCATTTCCCGCTCGCCCTGGAGCACATGAACCTCAACAGAGGTCTGGCCGTCAGCGGCAGTGGAGAAAATCTGGCTCTTGTGGGTGGGGATGGTGGTGTTGCGGTCAATGAGTCTGGTGAACACACCGCCCATGGTTTCAATACCCAGGGACAGGGGGGTTACGTCCAGCAGCAGAATATCCTGCACATCGCCGGTGAGCACGCCGCCCTGAATGGCCGCGCCTACCGCAACACATTCGTCGGGGTTGATGCCCTTAAAGCCTTCCTTGCCGGTAATGCCCTTGACTGCATCCTGCACCGCAGGAATTCGGGTAGAGCCGCCAACCAGCAGAACCTTGTGCAGGTCCGCAGGCTGTAATCCGGCATCGGACAGAGCCTGCTTGACAGGCTTCATTGTCCGCTCTACCAAATCGGCAGTCAGCTCGTTGAACTTTGCCCGGGACAACGTTACATCCAAGTGCTTGGGGCCGTTGGCATCGGCAGTGATATAGGGCAGATTTACCTCTGTTGTGGTCATGCCGCTAAGCTCAATTTTTGCCTTTTCGGCCGCTTCCTTCAGACGCTGCATAGCGCCCTTATCCTTGGAAAGGTCGATGCCCTCGGCCTTCTTAAACTCTGCCACCAGATAATCCATGATTCTCTGGTCGAAGTCATCGCCGCCCAGCTTGGTATCGCCGGCAGTGGCCAACACCTCGATGACACCGTCGCCGATGTCCAGAATGGACACGTCAAAGGTACCGCCGCCCAGGTCGTAGACCATGATTTTCTGCTCGGTTTCCTTGTCCAGGCCGTAGGCCAGCGCCGCGGCAGTGGGCTCGTTGATAATCCGCTTGACCTCCAGACCGGCAATCTTGCCGGCATCCTTGGTGGCCTGCCGTTGAGAGTCAGAGAAGTAAGCAGGCACGGTAATAACCGCCTCGGTGACCGTGGTGCCCAGATAAGCTTCAGCATCCGCCTTCAGCTTCTGCAGAATCATGGCGCTGATTTCCTGAGGGGTGTAGCCCTTGCCGTCCACATCGGCGCGATAGTTTTCGCCCATGTGCCGCTTAATGGAAGCGATGGTACGGCTGGCATTGGTAACTGCCTGCCGTTTGGCAACCTGACCTACCATACGCTCGCCGGTCTTGGAAAATGCCACCACAGAGGGGGTGGTTCTGCCGCCTTCTGCGTTGGCGATAACAACAGGCTCGCCGCCTTCCAGAACAGCCACGCAAGAGTTGGTTGTACCTAAGTCAATACCGATAATTTTACCCATAATAAAGTTCCTCCTATATGAAAGTTAAATTGTTTACCTCTTTCAAGGCCCCCTTGTGTAAAGGGGGCTGTCAGCCGAACAGGCTGACTGGGGGATTGTCAATCCCTCCGTCACGGCTTTCGCCGTGCCACCTCCCTTTGCACAAGGGAGGCTTTTTAGTTCGCTACCTGCACCATGGCAAAGCGGACAATCTTTTCACCCATCTTAAAGCCTTGCTGAAATACCTGGGTGATGGTATTTTCCGCAACGGAATCATCGTCTACATGAAGCACTGCGTTGTGCAAATTCGGGTCAAACACTTCCCCTTCTGCACCGAAAATCTCTACCCCTAAGCCGTTCAGAATTTTCACAAGCTCCTGCATGGTCATCTCTACGCCCTTTTTGAAGGCGGCGTCAGAAGTTTCCTGCTTCAGGGCACGGGTCAGATTGTCGTACACCGGCAGCAGCTTTTCCACAGCATCGGCTTTTCCGTTTTGGTAGGCGCTGTCCTTTTCCTTGGCGGTGCGCTTGCGGAAATTGTCAAATTCCGCGGCCAGACGCAAATGGGCATCGTGCTCTATGTTAAATTTTTCCTCAAAGGGGTTGACTTCGACCGTTTCTGCGGTTTCCTCCACAGTTTCTTCGATTACTTCTTCGACCGTTTCTTCAATGAGGGTTTCTTTCTGTTCTTTATCCTTTTTTGCCACGTTGGTTCCTCCTGGAATCTGATGTATTCCTTGTAGGGGCGGTCATTGACCGCCCGCGGGCGACCAGTGGTCGCCCCTACATGTTATTCTCTGCTGTCAGTCGCCTCCGGCAGTTGGGGCTGCTCGGGCTTTGCAAACAGTTTACTTAAGCTTTCCGCAAAATAGCTCAGTCTTGCGGTGACCTTGGCATAATCCATTCGGGTAGGACCAACCACGCCAATCATGCCCTGCAAGCCGTCGCCAATGTCGAATTTTGTCATGACCACCGAGGTATCCTTCAATTCCTCCGTGATATTTTCCGGCCCTACCAGCACCTTGGTGCCGTTGGCATTTTGCATAATGGCCGGCAGATTTCCCAAAGCATCCTCATCCAGGGTGTTCAGCATCCGCTGGGCCTTTTGGATGTCGTGATACTCCGGCTGCTGAAGCAGTCTTGCCCGACCGGCCACCGCCATATTGGTGGTGCTTTGCCGCCGCAGGGTATCCAGCGTAAATTCCAAAATCACCGGCACTAAGCCTGCCGCCGACCCGGCGGAATTCATAATCCGTTCCATATGCCCGGAGGAAATCTCCTCGGCATACTGGTCAACCAATGTGGCGTTGAGCAGAGCAGACAGCAGTTTCAAATCTCCGTCGTCAACGGATAGAGGAAGCCGAATCAGCTTATTGACCACTTCCTCATTGCTGAGCATCACTACTAAGATAACATTGCCGCCGCCGGAGGGAATCAGCTCAAACCGCTTCACCGTAGCCGCTCCCTGCCGGGAGGCAACGGAGATAGCCGGCAGGTCTGTTGCCTGGGAAACCAGCTTGGCGACCTTTTCCACCAGCCGGTCCACCCGCTGCATTTTTTCCTCAATGGCACTGTTAATGGACTTGGTTTCATCCATACTCAGCCGATAATCCAGCATCAGCTCATCTACATACAGCCGATATCCCGCCGGGGAGGGAATCCGGCCTGCAGAGGTGTGGGGCTGTTCCAGATATCCCATATTGGTCAGTTCCGCCATTTCATTTCGAATGGTGGCGGAGGAGTAGTTCATGTCCGGCAGCTCTGCAATGGCCTTAGAGCCAACCGGCTCAGCCGTCCGGATATATAAATCCACAATGGAGCGCAGTACCTTCTTTTTTCTGTCGGTCAGTTCCATGTAGCTTCCTCCTTTGCTTAGCACTCGTTCTCTTTGAGTGCTAAGCACACTATACCAGAGAGTGCTAATCTTGTCAAGGGGTGGTTTTTGAATTATTTTTTAATTTTTCCGAAAACTTATACCTGCCGGCTTATTTTCCCAAAAATTTTATAAAACAGGAAGGCGCAGCTTCTTTCTGAAGCTGCGCCTTTTCTTTTTAACCGTTTACTGTTTGGACAAACCGTAAAAATGCATCCCTGCCTTGAGGCGTGTTCTTATATACACCCGCATCCTCCAGCACCCGCGAAAATACCTTTCCGGTTTCCTGCAAAAGAATCTCAAGGGCATTCTCAGCGGTAAAGGTATACTGTTTTTTCAGTTCCTCCACCCAAGGGGCATGCTTGCTTAGGGCCGCATCCCCAGCAATCTCGCGGCCTTCAGCCAACGCTTCTGCCAAGGCTGTCAGCTCCCCTTTCAGCCGGCTGGGAAGCACCGCCAGACCCATTACCTCAATCAGTCCGATATTTTCCTTTTTAATATGATGCTTGTCGGCATGGGGATGGAACACGCCCAGAGGATGCTCCTGGCTTGTGATGTTGCACCGAAGCACCAAATCCAGTTCATACTTCTCTCCCCGGCGGCGGGCAATGGGGGTAATGGTGTTATGAGGCTCTCCGTCGGAAAACGCCACTACGCCTACAGCTTCGTCAGAATAGCCACGCCAGGTATTGAGAATCTTCTCTGCCAAATCCGCAATCTGTGCAGGGTCGTCTCCCTTCAGACGAAGTACGCTCATGGGCCATTTCACAATGCCTGCCTCGACTCCCTCATAGCCTGCAAAAGATACTTCCTGCTCCACAGGTGCTTTTTCCATGGCGAAGGTATAATGCCCGCCCTGGAAATGCTCATGGCTTAAAATAGAGCCGCCTACAATGGGCAAATCCGCATTGGAGCCCACAAAATAATGGGGAAATGCACCCACAAAATCCAGCAGCTTTTCAAAGGCCGGCCGATCAATTTTCATGGGGATATGCTGCCGGTTAAAGACAATACAATGCTCATTATAATACACATAGGGGCTGTATTGCAGGCACCAATCCTGCTGGGCCACCTGAATGGGGATAACCCGGTGATTCTGCCGGGCAGGATGGTTCATCCGACCGGCATACCCCTCATTTTCACTGCAAAGCTGGCACTTGGGATAGCTGGACTGGGGGGCATTTTTCGCCGCCGCAATGGCCTTGGGGTCTTTTTCCGGCTTGGAAAGGTTGATGGTAATATCCATCTCGCCGTAGTCACTTTCATACTTCCAGCGCATATCCTTGGCAATCCGGTAGCGGCGGATATAATCCGTATCACAGCTGAATTTATAATACCAGTCTGTGGCCTCCTGAGGACTGCGGGCATACTTTTCCCGGAAGGTACGGATGACTTCCCGGGGCATGGGTGTCAGCGCCCCCATCAGCTTGGTATCAAACAAATCCCGGGCGGTAATATTATCCTGGCACAGCCCCTTTTGGCAGGCATAGTCCACCAGGGCAGTCAGAATTTCCTCCAAATCCTCGGTCTGCAGCTCCTCAGTGGGCGTATAGTCATCCTTACCCAACAGCTCCAGCAGACGGTTTGTCAGCAGTGTATGGTCCTCCGGTTGCGCAAGACCGGTGTTCATGGCATAGGACACCAAAGAATCAATATAAGTTTCAATCTGCACGGTCAAACCTCCATTTCTACGCCGCCCTGGGGCCGGATGGACAGTACATGGCAAGCGCCCTGTCCCAGAGCGCTGTCAATGCCTGCCCGGAAGGAATCCAGCAAAGCAAAGGGCACAAAGGCCTGCACCGTACCGGCAAAGCCGCCTCCGTGAACCCGGTAAGCGCCCTGCCCCTGGAGATAATGCTCGCACAGTCCCAGCGCCACCGCCATGTCCTGATGCTGAACATAGCCTGCAGGAATTACGTTTTGTAAGTACATATAAGAAGAATAGCCGCTTTCCTTAATCAGTTGCAGGAAAGCATCGAAATCTCCGCTTTCCAGCGCCTTGACCTGCTGGGTCACCCGCTTATTTTCGGCATATTCATGGATGCCACGCATCACTGCCCGGTCACCGCACTCTGCCCGCAAAGCAGGAATTTCCGCGTAAAAATCCGCCTCCGGCACTTGGGTCAGCACTTCCTTGCCGAAGTGAGCGCACAGCGCCTTAAACTCCTCCGTCACCGCCGCATATTCCCCTGTCAAATTCGCATGGTCTGCGCCGCTGTCAATAATGCACAGGGCATGGCCGCAGGCGGCAAAATCAAAATTCACAGAGGCAATGGCCGGCGCATCCTTATCCCAAAAGTCGATGGTCACGAGGCCCCCTACCGCAGAGGCCGTCTGGTCCATCAGTCCGCAGGGCTTGCCGAAAAATACATTTTCCGCATATTGCCCGATTTGGGCAATCTCCGGCTGACTGACCCTTCCATCAAAAAACAGACAGTTGACGATCGTACCCATCAGCACCTCAAAAGCGGCAGATGAGCTGAGTCCCGAGCCGGGCAGTACCGTGGATTCCACATAGGCATCGAAGCCTGCCAGTGTACATCCCCGGGCGGCAAAGGCCGCCGCTACACCCCGAATCAGCGCCGGTGTGGTGTTGATTTCCCCTTCCACCGGTTCCAGCTCCGTCACCTTTACCTGACACATGGGATAGCCCTTGGACAATACGCGAACGGTATCCGTACCGTTCAAGGCCACCGCCGCTACGGTATCCAGATTCACAGCCGCCGCCAGTACCCGACCCCGCTGATGGTCTGTGTGATTACCGCCGATTTCCGTCCGGCCGGGGGCAGAAAAATACCGCTGGGGCGCGGCATGAAACGCCGCGGTAAAACCGGCATCCAGCGCCGATTTCCGTCCGGCATCTAAAATCAAAGAAGTATTGGACATAAAGATTCCTCCGATTCCGCATTTTTCTATATTATACATATTCCGGCAGGAAAAAGATAGGGGTCAGAAGCATTTTCCTCACAAAAAGTTTTTATAAAATTCTTGACACCGGCCTTTGTTTGTTTTATAATCCCATCAATTCTATAGGACAGTTCGTGACCATCCTGTCGGTAAACAAAACTAGGAGCTTCGATGGGCGCTTTGCGCCTGTTTTGTTTTTTGGACGCGAACAGCGTCCTTTTTTGTTTTAGGAGTGTTATTATGAGAAACAAGGCCCGTTTCCTGGTGCAGGCTGCTGTGATTGCCGCCCTGTATGCGGCATTGAGCCACCTGCAAAATGCCCTTTGGCCTGCCGGCACCACGATGGCAGTGCAGTTTCGGGTGTCGGAAGCTCTATGCGTTCTGGCGCTGTTTACCCCAAGTGCCATTCCGGGGCTGACTCTGGGCTGTTTCCTTTTTAATCTCACCTCGGGCGCAGCTCTGCCGCTGGATTTTCTGGTTGGGAGTCTGGCCTCCCTTTTATCCGCCCTTGCCATGTGGCGCACACGTATGCTTCAGTGGAAAAAGCTTCCCCTGTTGGCCCTTTTCCTGCCGGGGCTGTTGAACGGACTTTTGGTGGGCTGGGAGCTGGATGCCGTTATCGGCGGCGGCTTTTGGTTCAATGCCGGGTCTGTGGCTCTTGGAGAAAACGTTGTGCTTTTGACCTTAGGCACGGCACTGTATGCCGCCATCAAAGTCCGCCGCTTGGATCAAACCCTGTTTGCATAAAAGGAACACTAAGGGCTTTTCTGTATAAAGATATTATCGTAGAGAGGGGTTTGCTCCCGCCGCTTTCTTTTACCGTAAGCTTCGCATTTGTAACACAAACGCATCCGGCAATACTCGATCTCTTGTTTTCCTCAATGAATTATGATATAATCAATTCGATAAACTGGAATTTATCTAACTGTTCGCAACTTGAATTCAACAAAGGAGTATAATCATATGGGAAAAATAGGAAATACCATAAGGCGAATGAATCTTTTTCAAAAGATTCAAGTCTTAAGTGCATTTATACCTTCCTATTCTTGTCTGTTCGTTATAGTTGCAACCTATATTGTTTGTTGGAAGAAAAAATTGCCTTTTCTTTCCTATATTGTTTGTTCTTTTATTTATTTTATTTTACATTGGTTAGCACTAAACTTTATTGGTGTACCATTAATTAAGTATATTATTTGTTTTTTCATATCTCTTATCGGAAATTACAGTTTAGTTTGCATTCAAATGAAAGAAAAGTAAAATTCCGATTTGTCAAATAGTTAACGGCAGCACCATCATCGGTGCTGCCGTTGTGTTTTTCGGTTAGCGGTGGGCGCAAGCCCACGCTCTACGTTGGGATAACATTCCTATCCGTATCCGGTGAACAGTGTTCCTTTTCTTATTTCAGCAGTTGCTCGGAAAACAGCTGGGCAACTTTCTCCAATCTTCCCTCTTCAAAGGGACTTTCCAGCCCGGCAGATTGCAAAAACGCCATGAGCCCTGCTTCCTGGGTGTCCAGATTCTCCTCCAAACAGGCAAGTCCCTGCCCCTTAGTTTCCAGTTCCATTTGATATAGCTGCAAAGCTGTGTCATTGCTGACCACATAGCTGATGATATATACCGGCGCGGTAAAAAAATGGGTAATGCATACAAACCCCCGGCTGTCCCAATGCCAGGCATCCAGTCCGTATTCCCGGCCTACGCGGTCATACAGTGCCTGAATTTTTTCCACTGTGATGTCTTCCATGGCATATAACTGCTGTTCAAAGCTGGCATATGCCGCCTGCTCCACATAAATAGACAAGCCATCCGCCAGTTTCAGCTTTTCCAGTTCCGTTGGGTTCTCCCCATAGCAAAGGCTCAAATACTCCATCCCTTGGGAGAACACCTCCGCCACGTCCACCCCGGCAACACTGCCGTTTGAGGCATAGTCATTGCAAAAATGGCCAAATTCATGGGCAAAGGTCAGCTTGTCGTAGGTGGTTCCTGTGGGATTGACAAATACATAAGGTGCACTGTAAGACGGAAGAAAAATCTCAAAGGATGCACCGTATTTGTTTTCCCCATAGGAAATATCGTACAGCGCCAGCGCCTCCATTTGGGAAAAAGCCTCCCAGACGGTTCCGCCCATGGCCTGTGCGGCTTTTTTTACATAGGAAAAGGTTTTTTCCTCCGTGCAGACCCGATTTCCGCTTTCCCATACGTCGCTTTTCGCCACCTTGCGGTACAGCGGCACCAGATAGGTGCGAATCTCCTGCAAAAGCTGTTGGGCCTGTTGGGGGGAATAATCCCGGTAATAGTAAAAATCATAGGCAAAGCTGAGATAATTCGGATAGCCTGCCTTCCGGGCAATTTCCCGGCGCAGTGTTACCAGCTTCACCAGAATCTCCGCCATTTGCGTGCCGTAGGTATCGAAATACGCATCCGAATAATAGGGCACATCCCCGGCCTGAGCGCAAAGGTCATAGTATTCGCTTTGTAATTGGGCTTCTTGCTCCATAAGCCCGGTAAATTCCGCATCCCACAGGCTCTCGCCCAAATAATCGTCAAAAAAGCCTTCTCCGAAATAATCTTCGTTTTCCAGTTCCTCACGCAAGGGGCAGTCCGCCAGAGCATACAGCACTCCATCCAAAAGGGCATCTATCTGCGCCGAAGCTTCCAGACAGTAATTGTATTCCTGCTCCCAGTAGATATCTGTCAAATCCTTGCAGTAATGAATATTGGCCAGGGCATAGTTGGTGTAAAAATCGTGATATTGGCCATAAAACAGATACACCTGCTCCATAAGCGCCTGGGTATTTGGCTGTTGGGATAGGATTTGCTCCACAGCTTGGGCCGCTTGCGCCACCGCATCCGGGTCGGGGCGGGTATATTCCATCTGGGAAAAGGCGCTGGGGGCGTACAAGATTCCATTCAGCTCTTGAAACCATGATTCCAAATTTACGGTGCCGCAACCGCATAACAACAGCGACAGCACCAAAACCAGCGCCACCAAGGCTCTCTTTTTCAAGCTGTTCCCACCTCCGTTTCCTTTATTTTAGCATACCACAACCCTTTTTCCGTTGCAACCCTTTTCCGTCTATAAACGAATCCGCTGCGAATGGTCGCAGCGGATTGTCTTTCCGTATTACCTTTGTGCATCCAGCACCAGCTTGAATGCGCCATAGACACCTGCATCATTTCCCAGTGTCGCCATGGCAAACCGGGTTTCGGCAGAGCCGTGATACACATATTTTTGAAAGTATCGGTACGCGCCCTCCAAAAGCGGCTGTCCGGCCCGGCTGACGCCGCCCCCCAGCACCACCACCTCCGGGTCTAAGGTGTTGCACACATTGGCCAGAAGCCGGCCCATATATTCGTAAACCTGCTCCAAAATCTGCTGTGCCGAGGCATCCCCGGCAGCAGCGGCATCAAATACATCCTTACAGCGCAAAGTCTGTACCTGCTCCAATGGGCTTTTTCCGGGATGCGCTGCCAGATGCTTTTTGGACAGCCGGACAATGCCGGTGGCAGAGCAATACTGCTCTGCACAGCCCCGCTTGCCACAGCCACAGGCCTCCGTTTCCGTCGGCTCCATGACCAAATGCCCAATTTCTCCGGCTGAGCCGTGGGCGCCGTTCAGCGGCCGGCCGTTCAAAATAATACCGCCGCCCACACCGGTGCCAAAGGTCACCATAAGCATATTGTCACAGCCTGCACCGCCGCCTTTCCAGGTTTCTCCCAGTGCCGCCAGATTGGCATCGTTTCCTACATACACCGGAAGTTCTGTCAAGTGGGAAAGTATTTTTCGGACATCCAGTACATCCCAACCCAGATTGTCGCACTTGTTGACCACACCTGCGGAATTTACCGGACCGGGAACACCGATGCCGATGCCCAGAATTTGGGACATTGACCAAGCCTTATCTGTCTGATATTCCCGAAGAGCCGCCGCAATATCCGGCAGAATCTGCTTTCCCTTTTCTGCCGTTACTGTGGGAATTTCCCATTTGTCCAGCATCACACCGTCTTGTGAAAAGCTGGCAATTTTTACCGTTGTGCCGCCCAAATCCACGCCAAAACCGTATTGCATATCCAACACCTTTTGGTTACTGCACGCCCATGAGTATTTGTGCCAATTCGGAATCCTTATCCAAAATGACCGTCTTTTCCTCACCGGTCAGACTCTTTTTCAAGGCATCCAGCGCCAGTGTAAATTCATAGAAGTCCTTTTTCTCCGGGGTATTATAGGCCGCGGCCAGACGCTTCATGTATTCTGCTTCGCCCTCTGCCTCCAGCTTGGCGGCCTCCGCCTCGGCATTGGACACGATAATGTTGACCTGCTTATCCACGTCATTGCGAAGCACCGAAGCCTTGTAATTGCCGTCGGCGGTATACTTTTCCGCCATCTGATTCCGTTCGGAAATCATCCGGGTATACACCGCATTCAGGTTGGAATCCGGCAAGTCAAACTGCTTGATTTTTACATCCTCTACTTTAATACCGTAGTCCTTTGCCTGGGCATCTACTGTGGTGGTAATGCCTTCATAAATTTCGTTGCGCTCAGCGCCGTCATTCATATTGATGATATCCGACTGGGCCAGATTACCCAGAGCGATTTTCAGCGCCGTATAGGTAATGGAATCCAACCGTTCCTCTGCAACAGAGGTGGTGCCCAGAGCCCGGTAAAACTGCTGGGGATCTGCAATATGCCAAAGCACATAGCAGTCCACCGTCATATTTTGCTTGTCAGAGGTCAATACATCGGAAGGCGGAATATCGTAAAACATGGTTGCTTTGGAGAAATATTCCACACTGTCCACAAAGGGCACCTTAAAATGCAGTCCCGCCCGGTCCTCTGTTTTTACAATTTCCGAGAACCGGAAAACACAGGCAGACTGGTCCTCTCTGACCGTATAAACCGAAGATGCCGCTACGATAACCAGCAACAGCGCAACGGCTGCAATGATAATTCCTTTTTTCATGGTTTATTTCCCTCCTACCAAAGATTCCAAGGGCAGCAGCATATCCACATCCGAACCGTTGCCGGTATTGATATACAGCTTCACATCGGGAAGAATTTCAGAAATGGCCTCAAAATACATCCGGGAGCGGGTAATGTCGGGGTTTTGGGCATATTCTGCATACATTGCCTCAAACATCGCCACCGCTTCAATGGCCTCGTTGATTCGTTTCTGCTTCAAAAACTGGGCATTCTGGAGCAATTTATCTGCCTGGGCCTGGGCATCGGGAAGCTGTGCGTTTTGATAAGCAATGGCATCATTGACCACAGCCTCTGCGTTCTGCTTGGCAGTTTCCACCGCCTTAAAGGCCTCGATGACCTGATTGGTAGGCGGCTCGGAGTCCTGAATTCTCACATCCACCAAGGTCAGACCGATATCGTACTCGGCAAGAATCTCTGACACCAGTTCCTTCACCTGCAACTGGATATTCTCCTTACCGTCGGTCAGCACCGAGTCTACGGTGGAAGAACCTACCACATTGCGCACCTGGCTCTGAATCAAATTTTTCAAAATCACTTCCGGGTTGTTGGAAGAAAACAGGTACTGTACGGGATTTGAGATTTTATACTCCACAAAAAAGTCCACATTGACGATATTGTAGTCGCCGGTAATCATGGTGCTTTCATTGGTCTTTACTGTATAGTCCCCGTTGCTGTCCGTGTCGTAGCCCAACTCAATTTTCTGATAAACATTTACATCCACCTTATGTACCTGCTGGATGCCAAAGGGCAGCTTGAAATGCAGTCCTGCACCGGTAATATCGGTGTATTTGCCAAAGGTGGTAACCACTGCCTGCTGTTTGTCGTCCACCGTATAATAGCTGGTGAACACGCCAATGACCACAAACAGTGCAACAACTGCAATGATTACAATGTTGCGCAGCTTTTTCCAGGGAAAAGGCTGCCTGCTGCGTTTGGCGAAGTAATCGCTGTAATTTCCGTTTTCCATAACACATTTCTCCTTATAATAAATTTTTAATCCATCTAACTCTGCACGGTCTGATTTTGCGGTGCCTTTAATTCCTCCACCATGCTCTCTGCCTGCTGGCGCAAAAGGGATGCCGCCCAAGCGGTAAGCATAATCTGCAACACCTTTTTTACCCGTTCCCGGGCGTCGGGGGCCGGTTCTTCATATTGAGAAAGAATTTCCTCCAGCTTCTGATCCCTTCCTGTGGCATTGTTCATCTGCCGGTGGAGGGATGCCATACGGACAAAGAGAAAATATAGCTGGCTGTCATCAATCAAATCATCAGATTCGTCATCCAAATCGCCGTTGATATAGCTCAGCAGTCCGCAGATTTCCTCCATAGGCAGAGCCGACTTGAGCATATTGATGTTCAAAATCCGGCAAAGCTGCCGCAGGGAATATTTTTTTTGCACCGGACTGGTCAAAAAGCCCCGCTTCACCCAGTTTTGGATGGTATAGGGCTCCAAGCCGGTCACTGCCGCCACCTGGCTAAGCACCATGCCGCCACCCAAAAACATGGCAGAAAACTTCTCTTCCAGAGAATCGGCCTCGTCTATGGCGGCAGACAGCACCGTTCCGGGAATGATCCACTGCATATCGGGGGTACCTCCTTTACTATGTGGTGATTAGATAATATCACACGGTCACTTGATTGTCAATAGTGATTTTATAATTTTTTGGTAAAACAGAAAAAGTTCTTCCCAGACTCTTGCGTTTCTCTTCAATTTACGATAACATAGCATATAGATAACACTTATGTAAAAGGAAGGATTTCATTATGATCAAAGTAGACATTTCCAATGTGTGGGGTCAGCTTTCTCTGCCGGATTTGCTGAACATTGAAAAGGAGGTTGCCGATGCCCACAGAACCCTTACAGAGGGCACCGGTGCCGGCAACGATTTTCTGGGCTGGCTGAATCTTCCCACCAAGGAAGAAACTGACGAGCAGCTCCGTATCCGTCAGGCTGCTGACCGTATCCGTGCAGATTCTGATGTATTTATCGTCGTAGGCATCGGCGGCAGCTATTTAGGCCCCCGGGCCGCCATTGAGCTGCTGCAGGGCTGCAACCGCAATATTGGCAAGGGCAAGGGCGACCCCCAGATTTTCTTTGCCGGCAACACCCTTAGCACCCGGGCCTGGAATGAGCTTATGGGTCTGATAGAGGGTAAGGATTTCTCCCTGGCCGTGATTTCCAAATCCGGCACGACCACCGAGCCTGCCATCGCCTTCCGCAGCCTGAAATGGATGCTGGAGCGGAAATACGGCACCGACGGTGCGAAAAAGCGCATCTATGCCATCACCGACCCCTCTAAGGGTGCTCTGCGGCAGATGGCCACTGAGGAAGGCTGGGAAACCTTTGTGATTCCCCCTGCCGCCGGCGGCCGCTTCTCCGTGCTGACCGCTGTAGGTCTGCTTCCTATGGCCGTTGCCGGTATTGATATCCGCAATGTCATGGCCGGCGCCGCAGAGGCGATGGATAATTACAACCGGCTCCGTTCCTTTGAAAATCCCGTGTGGCTCTATGCCGGCGTTCGGAATCTGCTGTACCGCAACGGCAAGACCACAGAGATTATGGCATCCTGGGAGCCCGGCTACCGAATGATGGGCGGCTGGTGGCAGCAGCTCTTCGGCGAGTCCGAAGGCAAGGACGGCAAGGGTATTTTCCCCGTATCCGTAGAATTTACCGCTGACCTTCACAGCTTAGGGCAGATGATTCAGCAAGGTGAGCGGAACATCTTTGAAACCATGATTCGCTTTGCTCCCCCCGAGCAGACCGTCACCGTGGGTTCCGATGTGAAGAACTTAGACGGTTTGAACTATCTGGCGGGCAAAACCGTGGATTTTGTAGACGAACAGGCCTATTTGGGCACCTTGGCCGCCCATGTAGACGGGGGCGTTCCCGTCATCACCATGGATATGGGCCAGCTGAACGACAAAAAGCTGGGTGAAATGTTCTATTTCCTGGAGCTGTGCTGCGGCGTTTCCGCCTATATTTTGGATGTAAACCCCTTCAATCAGCCCGGCGTGGAATTCTACAAGCGGAATATGTTCCAGCTCCTGGGCAAGCCCGGCTACGAGGTTTGAAAAAATTATTGTATTTTCCCAAATTAGCTATTGCAAATTTGGCCGTTTGCTGTTAGAATTACCATACAGCCACCGGCTGTCATAGCAAAGGAGGACAATCCTATGATTCATGTTATTATGGGCCTAAAGGGCACCGGCAAGACCAAAAAGCTGCTTGATTCCATCAACGATACTCTGGCCCACGCCAGCGGCGACGTTGTTTGCATCGAGTACGGCAAAAAGTTAACCTATGATGTCAACTATCGCGTCCGTTTGGTAGATTCCGAAGAATATGCCATTTCCAACAGCGATATGCTCAAGGGTTTCCTGAGTGGCCTGCACGCCGGCAATTTTGATATTACCAATGTTTACATCGACAATCTTTACAAGACCATCGGCACCGACCGGGCCAACGGCGAGGCGTTTGTTGCTTGGTGCGCCAGCTTTGCTGAGACCAACAACATGAACATCACCATCACCATTTCCGATGACCCCAATCTGGCTTCCGAGGATATGAAGAAATACCTGTAATGGCGTCCTGTTTGCACCGCTGTGTTTTCACAGCGGTGCTTTTTTCTAAAGAAATCCGGAAAAATCGGGAAATTTCCCCCGGATTTTCCCTCTTCTTTCAAAATTTCTCCAAAAAATCCATTTTATGACACCCTTTCTACTTGACAATGCGTAATCATTATGCTATAATCCGTAACCGGTTTGTAACTTTTTGAAACCAAATTACCGTTGGAAAGGGATTTTTACTTATGTCATATTCCAAACGCCTTGTGCGTTTGACAGCTTGGCTGTTGGCTTTGTGCCTGTGCATCATGCCAATCTATGCTCAGAATACCGACGAAAACCCCCAGACCGTCGAAACCCAGGAAGTGGCCACAGAAGCTTCCCATCGCTTGGCTAGCCTTGTGCGCCGCAGTCCTTATTACAGTGCCATTGCCATTGGCTGCTTGGAAGACGGCACGAAAATAACCGTCATCAGCGCTACCCAAGAATTTTACCGTATTGACTGCTATGAAATGACCGGCTATATTGCCAAAAGCCAGGTTGTGCAGGATGCCAACGGAGAATATTATGTAAACTGCGCAGAGGATTCCCCGGAAACCAAGCCCCTGCCGACCTATTCCGCGCAGGATGCGCTATCCATCAAAGGTCTGGTGCGCTCCACTTCTATGCAATACACCGGTGTGCCTTATGTTCTGGGCGGTACCACTCCCCGGGGCTTTGACTGCTCCGGTTTGACCCAGTTCGTATTTGATAAGGTGGGTATCCAGTTAAACCGCACAGTAGCGACCCAGCTGGAAAACGGCATCATCATCTCTAAAGAAGATTTGCAGTGCGGTGATTTGGTCTTTTTCCAGAACACCACCGGCTGGGGACATTTTGCATCCCATATCGGCATTTATATCGGCAACGGTCAGATGATTCACTCCGGCAACAGCGGCGTGATGGTGGTAAACTTATCGGATGCCTACTATACAAATCACTTTTTATGTGCCCGGCGGGTGATTCTTTCCCAGCTTCCCCAGGAAGAGCTTGTCCCTGCCTTCGGCATCAGCGGAAATATTAACAGCTCCTATTGGAGAGAAAGTTCCCAGACACAATTGTCTGGGAACTTTTTTCATGGAGCCCTTGCATCTGCTTAAAATATCGGGTATAATGGCCCGGTATGCTTGCCAAGAAAGAAAGGAAGCCCTATGTCCAACAAGAAAAACATCCCCAGCCTGAATGAAAATAAAATGGGCATCATGCCCATCGGAAAACTGCTGTTTACTATGGCGGTTCCCATGATTATCGCCATGCTTGTGCAGGCGCTGTATAATGTGGTGGACAGCTTGTATGTATCCCGGATTTCCGAAAGTGCCGTAACCGCATTATCTCTGGCCTTTCCCATACAAAATATCCAAATTGGCTTTGCCACCGGAATCGGTGTGGGCGTCAACTCCCTGCTAAGTAAATCTCTGGGAGAAAACGACCAGAAAACAGCCAACCGGGCCGCCGGCAACGGCGTATTCCTGGTGCTGCTGGCAACGGTGCTGTTTATGCTCTTCGGTCTGTTCTTCGCCAGGCCCTATTATGAGATTCAGTCCACTGTGCAGGAAACGGTAGACGGTGGCACGGTGTATACCTCGATTTGCTGTATCGGCACTCTGGGCATTTTTGTAGAGGTGCTGGGAGAGCGGCTGCTTCAGTCTTCCGGCCGCACCTTCTATACCATGATTACCCAAGGTGTGGGCGCAGTGGTCAATATTGTGCTGGACCCGGTTTTCATTTTTGGTGTTGAGCCTTTGGGCATTCCCGCCATGGGCATTGCCGGCGCGGCAATCGCCACAGTCACCGGTCAATGGATTGCCGCCATTTTAGCTGTGATTTTCAATCTGAAATGCAATCCCGAGGTGCAATTCGCCCTGTCTTACCTAAAACCCAAAAAGAGCACCCTCATTCCCATTTTGACCGTGGGCATCCCCTCAATTATTATGATGGCCATTGGCTCGGTCATGACCTTTGGTATGAATCAGATTCTTCAGGGCTTCCCCGGGGAAACCGCTACCGGCGTCTTCGGCATTTATTTCAAGCTTCAAAGTTTCTTCTTTATGCCCCTGTTTGGCATCAACAATGCCACCATTTCCATTGTGGCATTTAACTACGGCGCCCGAAAGCCAGAGCGCATCACCGGCACGCTGCGGCGCTCCTGTATCAGCGCCCTGTGTATTATGGTTCTGGGGCTTTTGGTCTTCCAATTCCTGCCGGATGTTTTGCTGGGGCTTTTCAATCCCTCTGATGAATTTTTGCGGATTGGCCGCAGCGCCCTGCAAATTATCAGCCTGTGTTTCCCCGCCGCCGCCTTTGGCATTGCCCTCAGCGCCAGCTTTCAGGCGCTGGGCGACGGCATTTACGCCACCATCACCTCCCTGTGCCGCCAACTGCTGGTGCTTTTGCCGGCGGCATACCTGCTAAGCCTAAGCGGCGATGTGACCAATGTCTGGTGGGCGTTCCCCATTGCGGAAGTGGTGAGCCTGCTGGTGACCCTGTTTTTCTACCTGCGAATTTACCGCAGAAAAATCAAGCCTCTCTGCGCATAAGAAAGGTGAGAAAGTATGGATCATAAGAAGGTTTACACAAAAAATGGCATTGCCGTGATCCCTAAAGAAGCCTTTTTCCGCTCCAATGAAAATGTATTCATTCATATGTCCTCCGACTGTCTGGAATATGTAGGTGTCCCCCACAAGCACGAATTTATCGAAATCGTGTATATTGTTTCCGGTTCTGCCATTCATGAGACCCCCACCAGTTCCTACCGGGTATCCAAAGGCGACGTGGTCGTGATCAATTACGATACTGTCCACGCCTTCTATGCCCAGGAATCGGAGGAAACCTTCCAGTGCTATGATCTGATGTTCACCCTGGATTTCTTCGACTACTCCCTGGTGCAGGCCAATGACTTCATGGAGCTGTTTTCTTCCTTTTTCTTCTATTCTCTGTTCCCGGAGGAAAAAGCCATCGGCCCTGACATTCATCTGTCGGGAAATCCTTTCCACGAATTTGGAAATCTGTTCAACAAAATCTATCTGGAATATATCGGAAGAGAAAAGGGCAGCCTGGAGCTGATCCGCGTATATACCATGGAACTGCTGATTAAAATTCTCCGGGAGCTGGACAGAAAGAAAACGCGGTGGATTTCCAGTCGGCAAAAAACCGTGGTGGAGCAGACCATTTCCTTCCTGCGGGACAATTACCGCATGCACATCACTCTAGAGGAAGTGGGTATGCATATTTTCCTTAACAAGGACTATCTCAACCGTATTTTCCGTGAAGAAGTGGGCATTCCCATCAATACCTATTTGCAGAAGCTGCGGGTAGAGGAAGCCTGTAAGCTGTTGGCGGAAACGGATATGAACACCACAGAAATCTCCGCAACCTGCGGTTTCCGAAACACAAAGTGCTTCTATTCCCAGTTTAACCGGCTTATGGAGATGACACCGGGGCAGTACCGAACCAAAACCCAAAGAAAAAAAGCCCTGAAGCAAGACAGCAATAACGAAGTGTAAGACAAATCATAACAAAATTACCCCAACACGGAGCTGACACTAAGGAAAGCGCCGTGTTGGGGTTTTCATTTCATACCCGGGTCGATCATTTCCGACCCTTATTTCATCTCAGCAGGGAATCTCAAACAGCTCTCTGGGGTAATTGGTCAGGTTCTCGATGCCGTCCTTCTTCACGCAGACAACGTCTTCCATACGCAGACCGATTTCCTTTTCCACAGAGCCCAGGAAAATATCCAGGCAGAAGGTCATGTTCTCCTCTAGCACAAAGTCTGCGCTGGTCTCGATCCAGGGAGCTTCGCCTTCCATTGTGCCGTTGCCGTGGCAGGGCCCGTACAGCAGCCAGTCGCCGTAGCCCATCTTGGTCACATTCTCAATATGTTTCTTTGCCACATCGGCGGCAGGAACGCCGGCCTTCAGCATGTCCGCAACCGCAGCCTGGGCCTTGTAGCCCACTTCGATCAGTTCCTTCTGCTCGTCGGTAGCCTTGCCGAAGACCACGGGTCTGCCGATACTGGAAGCATAGCCATCCACCCGGGCGCCAACCTGAATAAAGGTCATATCGCCCTTTTCAATGACCTTGTTTCTGGGGCGGCTGATGGCCTGGTTGGAGCCCTTGCCGGTGAGCACCCATACGGGATAGGACTCCCGCTCTGCGCCCAGTTCATGCATCTTGCCCAGGGCCAGACCTGCCACCTGCTGCTCGGTCATACCCACCTTGATATTGGCCAGCACGTAGTCCATGGTCTTGTGGGTGATTTCTGCGGCAGCGCGCATGCACTTCAGCTCGTTTTCGGTCTTGATCATGCGAATCTTGTTGACGATCTCATCGGCCTTTTCGATCTTGATATCGCCAAATTCCTTCAGTGCCTCTGCCAGGGCTTCATAAACACCGATGGTCATGAGGGGCAGGCCGGCAACGCCGAAGCGCTTAATGGGTTTGTCGCCCCATACTTCCCGGAAGACTGCAGGGAAGGTATCCAGCTTCTTGCCGGGATACTCAGGCTCGGAAGATTCCCGGAACGCCTTCAGCAGACGGATTTCCTCAATCACAGAACGGTCGGAAGCGTAGGTCTTGGATTCCGGTCCGATCAGCAGCAGGGGCTCACCCTCTGCAGGAATCAGCACGCCGGCAGTCTCGAAGGAAGGCCAGTAATTGGAATAGTAACGCACATACTGGGGCTCTGCCTCATTGCCGTAGCACAGCAGCAGGTCGTAGCCGGCCTTCTGCATAGCGGCCTGGGTCTTTACAATACGCTCTTTAAACTCACTCAGGGGAATAGACGGAATATTTAACATAATAAGTACCTCCTTAGTATTTATGAAGAATGTCCCATCAGGGCCATATAGGCCATGTTGGGCTGCTGCACATCCAGTCTTCCGTACTGGACGACAATGCCTACATCACTTTTTAGACGCATGGAATACTGCACCATGACATCCAGCTTCAAACCGCCCAGCGCTTCGCTGTCATCGGTCTTAAAGCACTTGATCCGCTTTGCCGGAATGGTCAGCGGAATATTCTCCACCGGATCTCTGTCCTCAAAAAAGATATCGATGAGCACATGGGCATCCACCGGATTGGGATTGAGGATCATAACGCTTTCATGGCCCTCATATACGGCATCCGGCGCCGGTTGGGGAGACGGTCTGTAGCCGTCTACGATATACCATTCATTTTTACCCTGCATTGGTTTCCCTCCTTAGCGAGAGCAAATAAATCTCTCAGGATTCTGGCGGATAATCATATCAATATTCTCTTCGCTGATGCCTTCGTTTGCCATCATGGGTACAATATTGGTGAATACATGGTCGTAACCCCAACCGCCAAAGCTATGCAGCAAAGACTTCAGGCACACATCCGTTGCCAGCATCAGCCGGTCTGCATGATTCTCATTGACCAGGCGGATAATCATACGCACTCGGTCCAGGTCCATTTCGAAGGGGCCGCCTGCGAAGGCCGCATCCTCCTGCTTGGAGAAATAATACTCTTTTCCGAAGTTGTCGAACATGGCGTATGCGCCGGTGTCAAACACCTTGCACAGGTAATCGTAATCAAAGGACACATCCAAATGGCAAATACAAATCTGATCCGGACGCACACCCTCTTTTGTCAGGATTTTGATTGCTTCCAAAGAGGCTTGGCTCCAGCCGTAAGTATGGATATAGATGGGCAGGCCCGTTTCCCGGTTGGCCCAGGCAGCAGAGAGCAATCCCCGGACTTCCACTTCGTCCAGCGCTTCACTGGTGCCGATCTCACCGATGACACCGGGCTTGATGCCGGTCTCCGGGTCGCCGTTTTTGATTTCATCAATCATCAGCCCGGCCAGTTTCTCGGCGCTCATGCTCCGATAAGGCTCCTTGATGGTAAGGGTGGTATATAGACCGCAGCCTGCGATCACATTCACACCGGACTGCTTGCTAACCTCACGCATTTTTTTCAAGTCTCTGTTGATGCCGATGTTGGTCAAGTCTACGATGGTATTTCCGCCGGCCTTTTTGAAGCGGCGCATCTCGTAAACAGCAGTATCAAAATCATCCAGCACCAGATTATCCCGCACCAGGAAGGGATTTCTCCGGAGGACATCAATGTTGTTGATTCCCACAGGAGATTCAAACAACGCCTTTGCTTCCTTGTCGTTGGGCGCAATGGCCTCAAAGCCTACATCAATAAACAAATGCTCATGGGGCGCGACGACGCCTAATTGATCGCGGTTAATCGGACCTAACACAGTTTCAATGGTTTGCATGCCTTAACCTCCATTACTTTTTTGTTTTGGATTTTCTTTCGAAATTTTTCCATATACAATTATATATTTATAGAATCCCTTCGTCAATTTATCCAGAGCATTTGGTAGGTATATGCCAAGGAAATGTATGTATTTACCAATAAACAGACCGGCGTGCAATGCACGCCGGTTTTTCTTATTTCACACTTTCGCCAACTTGAAAATTTGCTTTAACCCAAGCCAAGGTATGCTGGCTGTCCCCATAGACTCGGACAGTTTTTCCTTTTTTGTATCCAATGTTTCCGGATTCTACCGTATATCTTATGTGAATATACGTCTCCTGCCCCGAATGGAAAATGCTGTCCTGCGCCATATTCCCCTCTTGACAGTCTGCAAGGATAGCCTGCCGCAGGCTGTCGTAGAGCTCTGCAGAGACCTCATAGCCCTCGCACTCCACAAGGGTCCACTGGCCGGTAAGGGCCTCTCCCAATACGGCCTCCGGCCGGCTGAGAAGTGTTCTCAAGGCCTGCCCGTCTTCCTTGGGAATGGTAAAATCGTATTCCCGGGTGAGCTGCGTTCCGTCATTGAGCGTATATATCAGCTTCAATCTATTTCTGTAATGGCCGGACGCATAGTTTCCTGCTTTCTCTTTATGCTTCAAAATGGTCTGATGGAGGGAAAGCACCGTTTGGATATCCTCCTTCTCCTTACAAACCAGAGTCGCCTCTCCGTCATAAGAATAGGGATCTATGATTGTCACCTGGGTCACCTGCTCCTTTTGGGGAACATAGCGTACCACACCAAATATATCTGCCTGGGCGGCAAAAATGCTGATTACCATGACAATGACGATAGCCGCACCCTTCAAAATTACCGGAAGCTGAAACACCCTCACCGTCCGCTTCAGCAGCATTTGACCGGTAAACCAACCCACGGTGAGCCCAATCACCAAAAATACCAGAAGCACATCGTCCAGCATTGCCCCCACCACGGAAAGCATCGCGCCGAAGCACAGGGTATAGCCTACAGAAAATACCGGCTGTATGGGCTTCCATGCAATAAAATCTCCGGCGGTCTCCAGATGTCGTTTGCGGTACAGCACCAGCGCTAAAACCAGAAACAGTGCGCCTATCACTGCAATCCAAACCAGGTAGCTCCAGTTTTCCCCCAAGCCCAAAAATTGCCAGCCCTCAATTCCATTCACATATTCAAAGCGCAGCATTTTGTCATCGCCCACCAGAATTTCCGTGGGGCAAAGGAGATGAAAGGGTTCTTGAGGAATGACAATGCCGTAGAGCGACGGCAGGTAAACGCTGGCAAGAAACCAATACACCAGCTGGGAGCCGAAATTGAGGATGCCGTAAATGGCCCAGCTGGCAGTTCGGTTGCCGGAAACCATGATTGCCAGCACCGCCACCCCAAAGTAGAACAGATATTGGAGCGTCATGGCCAGCAGCCACAAAAAGCCCACGTACCAAAATTCCCCCAGCCGGGGCAGTAACAGCAATACACCCACCAAATTGGGCACGATGCTAAAGGACAAGCCTGCCGCCACATGGCTGAAAAACCAGCCTTCCCGGCGAATGGGCAGGGCATGCAGGGCATTGCACATCCGGCTCTTGTGCAAATCCCCGAACAAAAGCATGGCAGCCAGAGGGGCATATACCAGATTGACAATGGGCAGGATATACAGGCTTCTTCCTACGGTTCTGGCGGCCATGCCGGGGTTACTTCTCATGGTCGCCGTCAGCATAACCAGACAGCCACCGATAAGATACAGCGCCCACAGAGGGAAAAACCGGGTCACATCCTTTTTGAAGACCGTGCCATTAAAGAACGATGTTCTTGACTTCATAGTTTACACCTCCCAGCTCGTAAATAAAGATTTCCTCCAGAGAAAGAGGCAATACATCAAAATAAACCGCATCCATTTTCCGCATTTTGGCGGTTACTTCTTCTGCCGTTCCCCGGAGAATGAGGGTTTTCATCCGTCCGGAGGCGCTTTCGTGCAGGACCTGCAGCCCTTGGGGAATTTCCCCTACCAGCTGAAGCTTCACCGTGTTGCCCTGCATATCCGCAAGACTCCGCTCCAAAAGCATTTTCCCGTGGTCCATAATGCCCACATGGTCGCAGATATCCTCCAACTCCCGCAGGTTGTGGGAGGATATCAGCACGGTAGTCTCCCGGCTTGCCACATCCGAAAGAATCAGATTCCAGACCTGCCGCCGCATGACCGGGTCCAGACCGTCCACCGGTTCATCCAGAATCATAATCTCCGGTCGGGTGCATACGGTCAAATGAAACGCCGCCTGCTTCTGCATCCCCTTGGAAAATCGGCGGATGGGAGATTTTTTTGGCAACTGAAACACCTCATACAGCCGCTTAAACAGGTCGTTGTCAAAATTCTTATAAATACCGGCATAGAATTTGCGCATTTCCTCCAGGGTTGCCGCCGGGAAGAAGAAAATGTCATCGGGAATGTAGCCAATCCTCGCCTTTTGGAGAGGATTCTCAAAAATCGGCATCCCCTCTAAGGAGACATCGCCGCTGTCCGGCCGATAAACACCGGTCAAATGGCGGATGGCTGTGGATTTTCCTGCGCCGTTCGGGCCTACCATTCCATAAACCGCCCCTTTGGGTACAGTGAGGCTTAAATCATCCAGGGCCTTAAAACCCCCAAAGGTCTTGGTGACATTTTTCATTTCAAGCATGGTTATTTCCTCCTTCTGCCATTCTTTCTATCAGTGCTTGCCCGGATACTCCCAGCTCCAGCAACTGCCGGGTCAGCTTGTCAAAGCTCTCCAACAAAAGCTGTGTCTCGGAATGCTTTTCGGGAAGTCCCGTCACAAAGCACCCCTTGCCCGGAACCGAAGCAATCCAACCCTGAAGCTCCAGCTCCCGGTAGGCTCGCTGTATGGTGTTGGGGTTGATGGTAAGCTGTGTGGCCAATTCCCGGACAGAGGGAAGTTTATCTCCCTGCTGTAGAATGCCCATGGCGATTTGCTCCCGAAAGCCGTCGCAAATCTGGGTGTAGATGGGTCGGGCATCCCGATAATCCAGATGTACCATAACCTTCCTCCTTCCAAGTGTACTAACTGTACTAGTACACTTAGTATAATCATCCCCTTCTCTTTTGTCAAGAAAATTTTACCAAAAGTCTGACAGCGGACTTTTCCCTAAGAGAATTCATAATTAGGCTATGATTTTTCCTGTTTGTGTGCTATAATACATAAAATTGGCCTAGTATGCCGTTTCAAAATCTCAAATCTGACGAGGTATCACATTATGGGACTTGTTTCAAAGCTTTTCGGCACACGCTCTCAGCGAGAGCTGAAAAAAATTCAGCCCACGGTTGACCGTATTCTTTCTCTGGAAGAGGAGTATCGGGCACTGTCCGAGGACGCGCTGAAGGGGAAAACTGCAGAATTTAAGGCCCGCCTTGCCCAAGGGGAGACCTTGGATGACCTGCTTCCCGAGGCCTTTGCCGCCATCCGGGAGGCGGCAGACCGGGTTTTGGGTATGCGCCCCTACCCGGTGCAGCTTATCGGCGGTATCATTTTGCATCAGGGCCGCATTGCGGAAATGAAAACCGGCGAGGGTAAAACCCTGGTTGCCATTTTGCCCTGCTATCTCAATGCCCTCACCGGCCAAGGTGTCCATGTGGTCACAGTCAACGACTACCTTGCCAAGCGTGACTCCGAGTGGATGGGAAAGGTTTACCGCTATATGGGACTTACTGTGGGTCTGATTATCCCCGGTATGACCTCTGCCCAACGCCGGGAATCCTACGCCGCTGACATTACCTACTGTACCAATAACGAGCTGGGCTTTGACTATCTCCGGGATAACATGGCCATTTACAAGCAGGAGCTGGTACAGCGGGGACACGCCTTTGCCATTGTGGACGAGGTGGACTCCATCTTAATCGACGAAGCCAGAACCCCTTTAATTATCTCCGGCAAGGGAGAGGATTCCTCCAAGCTGTATGAAATGGCAGACCGGTTCGTTTCCACCCTGCGGAAAAAAGTCTTTGCCAAAACCGAAGACAAGGAAGTTCACGACAATTACGACTGCGATTACTTTGTAGATGAAAAGAGCCGCACCGTTTCTCTCACTGCTGACGGCATTGCCAAGGCAGAAAAATTCTTTGGTGTGGAGAATCTGGCAGATTCGGAAAACGCTACCCTTTCTCACCATATCAACCAGGCCATGAAAGCCCGGGGCTTGATGAAAAAGGACATTGACTATGTAATCAAAGACGGCCAAATCATCATTGTTGACGAATTTACCGGCCGGCTGATGTACGGCCGCCGCTATAACGAAGGCCTCCACCAGGCCATCGAGGCCAAGGAAGGGGTCACCGTGGCCGGAGAAAGCAAAACCCTGGCTACCATTACCTTCCAGAACTTCTTCCGCCTTTATGACAAGCTCTCCGGCATGACCGGCACGGCGCTGACCGAGGAAGAAGAGTTTGCCACCATCTACCAGCTGGATGTGGTGGAAATCCCCACCAACCGCCCCATTGCCCGTCTGGACCACAATGACGTGGTGTATAAAACCGAGGTTGGAAAATTCCGCGCCATTATCCGGCAGGTCATGGAGTGCCATGCTAAGGGCCAGCCGGTTCTGGTAGGCACCATTTCTATTGAAAAAAGTGAAATTCTCAGCAAGCTGTTAAAACGGGAGGGCATCCCTCATAACGTTCTGAATGCCAAATTCCATGAGCAGGAAGCCCAAATCGTAGCCCAGGCCGGCAAATTTGGTGCGGTGACCATCGCCACCAACATGGCAGGCCGCGGCACGGATATCGTCCTCGGCGGCAACGCCGACTTTATGGCAAAAAGCGAACTGCGCAGACTTGGCACACCGGAGGAGCTTCTGGCGGAAGCGGACTCCTATGCAGAAACCGACGTTCCGGAAATTCTGGAAATTCGGGAAAAATACACCCAGCTTCTCAATACCTATAAAGCAGAAATCTCTGTGGAGGCGGAAAAGGTGCGCGCCGCCGGCGGTCTTTTCATCATCGGCACAGAGCGGCATGAATCCCGAAGAATCGACAATCAGCTTCGGGGTCGGTCCGGCCGTCAGGGTGACCCCGGTGCCAGCCGGTTCTATTTGAGCCTGCAGGATGATTTGATGCGTCTGTTCTCCTCGGACCGGGTCTTCGCCATGATGGATTCTCTGGGCTTGGATGAGGACACTCCCATCGATGCCAAGATTCTCTCCGGCGCAGTGGAAAATGCCCAAAAGAGCGTAGAAAGCCGGAATTTCCGGGCCAGAAAGAGCGTTCTGGAATACGACGATGTAATGAACACCCAGCGGGAAATCATCTATGCCCAGCGCCAAAAGGTGCTGGATGGGGAGGACCTGCGGGAGAATATGCTTTCCATGCTGCAAACCCTGGTGGAAAACACCGTGGCCGAAGGCCCAACAGAGGTACTGAGCCGCTTCCAGGGTATCTTCTTCCCCCGGGGCGCACTGACCTCCCAGGATTGTGAGGATGCCGAAAAGGTCTACGCCGCCGCGGTGGAGACCTATGAAAAGAAGGAAGCCTCCCTGACACCTGCTGTCATGCGGGAACTGGAGCGTGTGGTCATGCTCCGGGTGGTGGACGAATACTGGATGGACAATATCGATGCCATGGACGATTTGAAGCAGGGCATCGGCCTGCGGGCCTACGGTCAGCATGACCCGGTGGTTGCCTTCAAGGAAGAGGGCTTTGAGATGTTTGAAGCTATGATTTCCGCCATCCGGGAGGAGACCATCCGCCGGATGTTCCTGGTACAGCTCCGTCCCCAGCAGGAGGTGAAGCGGGAAAAGGTGGCTAAGGAAACCTCTGCCTCCGGCACTGCCGAGGCCACAGTAAAAAAACAGCCCATCCGCAACAAGGAGAAAAAGGTAGGCCCCAACGACCCCTGTCCCTGCGGAAGCGGAAAGAAATACAAAAAGTGCTGTATGCAAAAAGAGAAAAACGCAGACTAAATTTCCAACACGAAACATTTGGAGTCACTATGGCAATTAACACGCAACGAAATGGCACTTTGGAATATTTGACTGCAGAGGGCATTGCCGTGCCCCACGCATTCACCACCCGGCTGGGGGGTGTGAGCCAGGGGTATCTTGCCGGGCTGAATCTTTCCATGCACCGGGGCGATCATCCGGAAAATGTGGAGAAAAACTGGGCACTGCTTGCAGATATTCTGGGCTTTTCCCCGGAAAATCTGGTGCTGACCCGACAGACCCACTCGGATTTGGTGCGGAAGGTGGGGCGCTGTGACGGCGCAGGTTTTGACCACCACAGCTATCCGGAATGTGATGCCCTGATTACCAATGAAATCGGCACGGCTTTGGGTATTTTTACCGCCGACTGCACCCCCTTGCTCTTCCATGACCCGGTGACCGGGGCTGTTGGTGCCGCCCATGCCGGCTGGCGGGGCACTGCCGCGGCCATCGGCAGAAAAACCGTAGAGGCGATGGTCGCCGCCTACGGCTGCCGCCGGGAAGATATTCGGGCGGCCATCGGCCCGAACATCGGCCCTTGCTGCTTTGAAACCGATGCAGAAGTGCCGGAGGCTATGATAAGTACCTACGGCACAGCCGCAAAGCCCCATATCCGCAAGTCCGGTCAAAAATATTATGTAAACTTAAAGGCACTAAACGCCCTGTCCCTTCGGGAATCCGGGCTGGTGCATATTGAAATCAGTCAGGCTTGTACCGCCTGCCAAAATCTTCGGTTCTGGTCTCACCGGGTCACCCGGGGTCAGCGAGGCTCTCAGGGTGCGGTGATTGTATGTAGGGAGGGTGGAAAATGAAACGAATATTGGCCCTATGCCTATGCATTGTATGTGTGATAGGGCTCCTGTGGGGATGTAATGCGGAAACCGGCCCCTATATCCCTACGGGAGATGCCCTGGACATAGATGGTAACCATTCCGTTACTCCGCAATTGCCGGCAGAACAGAACCTCACCATGGTATACTATCCGGGGCTTTCCATGAATCCCTACACCGCCACGGATTACACCAACCGGGCACTTTTGCCGCTGATGTATCAGGGTCTTTTTTCTGTCAGCCGAAACTATGAGCCAGTGCCCATTCTCTGCCAGAACTATCAGATTTCCGGCGACAGAAAAACCTACACTCTTTCCCTTGCCCCTGCCCGATTCTCCGACGGTACTGCACTGACCGCCGGGGACGTGGTAGCCAGCCTTCAGGCGGCCAAGGCCGGAAATTATTATGCAGGGCGCTTTCAGCATATCACCTCGGTTGCTTCAGAAAACGGCGCTGTGGTGATTCAGTTGGATACGCCCTGTGAGAATCTCCCGGTTTTGCTGGACATTCCCATTGTAAAGGCATCCCAAGTCAATGCGGACCTGCCTTTGGGCACCGGCCCGTATGTGATGGATAGCGCAGTCAGCGGCAAGCGGCTTCGGAAACAGGCCGCCTGGTGGTGCAGTAAGGAATCGGATTTGATTGTCACCTCCTCCTATATTCCCCTGGTGGAGGCCCAGTCCCCCAGCCAGATTCGGGACCAGTTTGAATTTGAAGATGTGGGCTTGGTCTGTGCTGACCCCGGCTCGGATAGCTACGCGGACTATCGGTGTGACTACGAAATCTGGGACTGCGAAAACGGGCTGTTCCTCTATCTTGTCTGCCACGAAAAAAGCTCAGTATTTTCCAACGCTTCCGTTCGCCGGGCCTTGACCCACGCCATTGACCGGGACCTTCTGGTGGAAACCTATTACCGGGGCTTTGCCCGGAGCACCACACTGCCGGCTTCTCCCCTATCCCCGGTTTACAACGAAAGTCTGGCATCCCGTTACACCTATCAAAAAGAGAAATTCACCGATGCGCTGACCCAGGCCCAGCTCCAGAATGCTACCGTCACGCTGCTGCTAAATTCCGACGATTCCCTGCGGCTTCGGGTTGGCCGCCGGATTGCCCAAATGCTGACGGAGTGCGGACTGCAGGTGACTTTGCTGGAGCTGTCCTCTGACCAATATCTGGAGCATATAAAATGGGGCAGCTATGACCTGTATCTGGCTCAAACCAAGCTGTCCCCCAATATGGATTTAACCGCCTTTTTCCGTCAATACGGTTCTTTAAGCTACGGCGGTCTGTCCGATGCCGCCACCTATGCCATGGCGCAGAAGGCCCTTGACAATCAGGGCAACTACTATAACCTCCATGAGCTGATTATGGAGGACGGCCAGCTGTGCCCGATTTTGATTCGAAGCTATGCGGTCTATGCCACCAGAGGCCTTGTAACCCAGCTGCAGCCCAGTCGGGACAATTTGTTTTATTACACCTTGGGGCGCACTCTGGAAAGCGCAAAAATAACAAACTAACAGTATTATCGTATAAAAATCCCCTTATCTGCCTTTTATGTCGAAAAACATCGAAATTTGCACCGGGAGCAGAAATTGAAAAGAGCCCTCGTCTGTGGTATTTTTATAGTATGTAATCTCACAGTTCGGAGGTGTCCCTTTTGGAAAAACCAAAGCTTTTGATTGGAGATCCTGCAGAGGATTTTCGCAACACACTGGCCCAGACCCTGCAGAGTGCTTACCGCGTCCGCACCGCCGGAGACGGCTGGCAATTGCTACAGCTCATCCATTCCTTTCTTCCGGACATTCTGATTTTGGACCTGATTATGCCGGGATTGGACGGAATTACCCTTCTGCAAAGAGCCGCTGAGCAAGGCATTCTTCCAAAGGTGCTTGCCACCACCCGCTATCTCAGTGATTATACTCTGGAGGCCATTGAGCAGCTTGGGGTGGGCTATGTGATGCTGAAGCCCTGTGATGTCAGTGCCGTTGCCGCCCGGGTAACGGATTTGTCCCACCGTCTTCCCACCCCTGCCCTGTCCGTTCCCGATTCCCGGGTGTTGATTTCCAACACGCTTTTACGTCTGGGCATCTCTACCAAGCTTCGGGGTTACGGCTATCTGCGGGAAGCGGTGTTGCTCATGTCCAAGCATCCGGACCAATCCATTACCAAAGAGCTGTATCCCACCGTGGCCTCCGTATGCAATGTCACCTCTGTGCAAATTGAGCGGTCTATCCGCAGCGCCATTTCCACGGCTTGGGAGCACAGCGACCCCCGGATTTGGCAACTGTATTTTTCCTGTGATGACAGCGGTCTGATTCCCCGGCCCAGCAATGCCTCCTTTATTTCCCGGCTGGCAGACAGTCTCCTGCTGGAGACAGACCCCCCTCTTGGGGAATAATTTCAAAAAGACGGCGATACACTAACCCAGAGTGCTTCTATCACAAAAAACGGAAACGATAAAAAACATTTCACAAGGGGACTAGCTTTTTCGACAGTTTTCCGTTATAATAAAGTGTGTATTACTATTTTTCCTCAAATTTGGAGGTTTTGACATGAACAATTCCAACTCTTTGAAAGATTGGTTTCGCAGTGTTGGCAAAACATTGGCCGCTCTGCCCTGGGTGCGAATCGGTCTGATTTCCCTATGCTCTGTCCTGTTGCTGGTATTCATTGTGCTGATTGTAGGTACTGTGTACATTGAACAGATGCTGGGTAAGATTCGCCGCCCCGGCATGGACGGACAAACCCCGCCCACCACGGAATACATTGAGCCTACATTGCCCCCGGATTACACCGGCGTAACCATCCCGCCAGTTACCTTGCCCCCGGACCCCAGCATCACCATCGACCATGAGGCCCTTGTGCACATCATGCTGGTAGGCCAGGACCGTCGGCCGGGAGAAACGTATCTGACCCGTTCCGATGCCATGATTCTATGCACCTTGAATAAGCAGAACAAAACCATTACCCTGACCTCCTTCATGCGGGATTTGTATGTAGAGATTCCCGGCTATAAGCCTAACAAAATGAATTCCGCATATTCTCGGGGTGGAATGTCCCTGCTTCGGGAAACCATGAAAGAAAACTTTGGCATCCCGGTGGACGCCTTTATAGAAGTGGATTTCAGCGGCTTTACCAAAGTGATAGATGTCCTTGGCGGCGTAAACATTCGGCTGACCCAAGCAGAGGCAGACCATCTCAACAGCAACCACGGCTGGAACTTGACTGCCGGAATCAATCACCTGAACGGTAACCAAGCCCTTCAGTATTCCCGCATTCGGGCCATCGGCAATGATTTTGGCAGAACAGAACGTCAGCGCAATGTCATCAATTCTATCATCGCCGGCTGTAAGGGCATGAGCCTGTCACAGCTCAACAACCTCTTAAATGAAGTTCTCCCCTTGATTGCTACGGATATAGACAACAAACAAATTGTAAACTACGCCCTGGAGCTGTTCCCCATGCTTTCCGGCAGTACCATTGTCCAGCAGAGAATCCCCATTGAAGGCTCTTATCAGGAAGCCGCCTATGTAGGTTCCATTCCGGATGTGCTGCTTCCCGACATGGAAATTAACCGGCAATTTCTGGTAGATACCTTGCTTCCCAAATAAAAACAGAAAGCACTGCTTACAACGGCAGTGCTTTCCTTTTGTCCAATTTCTTAGAAAAGAAAAAGGAAAAATTTTCCTACAAGATATTAAAAAAAGTTTCATTTGTCTCTGGTTTTTATTGGTTTTCCCAACCAAGACAATAAAAATATTTCTATTTTTTTACATAAGAAGAATTGACAAAACGCAACAGGCAATATATAATGAAGAAAAAACACCGCTGAGCATACTCAGCGTCAATGGGAGGACCTGTATGGTACTGACAAAAAGCGAAATGGAAATCATGGATGTCCTGTGGGAGGACGGTGGGGAATTGTCCCGCAGCGACTTCCTGGACCGGAACGAAGAGAAAAGCTGGAAGGATAGCTCCGTGCATATTTTGCTGAACGGTCTGTTGCGCAAGGGTGCCATCCGGGAAGCCGGTGTGGTAAAGCGCAGTAAAACCTACGGCCGCACATTTCTTCCCACTATGACCCGGGAAGAGTATTTTGCCACCACCTCCTTCTCCCACCGCTACAAGCCGGATATGGAAGGCTTGGTGCAGGCACTGTTGAACCGGCCTGAAGCAGATGAGACCGCCCTGACCCACATCCGGGATATGGTGGATGCCCGGCTGAGAGCGCTGGCTGATTCCGCAAAGTAATATCACGAACATTCAAAAACGCCGCTCTATATGAGCGGCGTTTTTCATTCTTCCCGGAGATACTGTTCCCAAAGAAAGGTTTCTTCCCTATCCTGCAATCCGAATGCCTGCCGAATGCCCTTGCAGAGCATTTGCAGTTTTTTCTGCATATGAGGAGACTGGAACAGTCCTTGGTTTCCCTCCGTGCAGGCATACTCCATGGTGCTTGCCCGATCCTCTCTGGCGTAGCTCATGGCAAACGCATTTGCAAACCACTGCTGACCTTCCTGCAAATACTGCTCCCCTTCCGGATTTTTCCCATAACCGTTGGTATAGGAAAAGCCCTCCGGATTCAAGCGCTCCCAATCGTAAAAGACTGTGCTCACGCTCAGCACCCGGGTTTCAATGGCATGCATGATGCCATGGTAAAAGTTTCTTTCTAAATCCTCCCCCAAGGCCAATACAAGATAGGCATCTCCCTGCTTCCAGTATTGCAGGGCGCTTGTTTCGGACAGAGTCCCTGTTCCTCTCATTCCGCGGATGCTTCGCACCAGGCATACGGTAAGGGTTTTGTTGTTGGTGCGCCGGGCCAAGGTCTGGAAAAATCCCTCCGGAAATTGAGAGAGGGCGTTCTCCAGCAAAGGCAGACAGGCATCATAGGCCTGAACCAAATACTCCGTTTCCAGGCTGTAGCTCTCCGGGGCCACCGTCAGAGGCGCTTCCCCCAGCAAGAGGGTAATACCGTAGTTCTTTTCCAACGCCTCTACTTTCCGCCCCAGAGCCTCCAGTCCGGCCGTATCCGGATTGTCCCGGGTGTAATGTACTGCGCGGTAATCCCGGGAATCGCCGGTTGGGCTGGCATCCGGTGTCCAGCAGTAAATTCCCTGTGTTTTCTCTGATGCATTCTGTGCAAGAAGCCATAGCTTTCCGGTTTCCCCATGGGTGCAGGCGCTTGTCACTTCCTGCAAGCCGGGCAGGTCTACTGAAGCACTCCGTTTTCCCGTTGCGCCATCATAATACTCCAGTCGGCATCCCTCTGGGATTTCCCGACAGGTTATCACTGCATTTCTCTCCGGCAGGGGCAGTACCCTCTGCACCTTATCTGCCGGCCAAAGATTCCACAGGGCCTGTTCGCTTCCTATCAAATATTCCGCAACAGCAGCGCTTTCCATTTTGCAATACCAGTTTTCACCGGATGTTGTTAGCTCTGCCAAATAGGCACCGGATTTTAACCGCTCCCCGGTCTGCGCATCCATCAAAAACACCTCTCGGGTGCCGTCAGCGCTCTCGGTTTCACATCGCACAATGCTTCCCTGGGCCAGCACTCCGGTCACCGATTGCCAGAGCTTTTGCTGTTCCCGAAGTGTACGGGAAATACCCGTCTTCATATCCAGCACCTTCACTGCCTCGTCCGTGCAGTAATACACTTCCTCCCAGGAGGGGGCTAACCAGGGAATCCCTATCATATCCGCCGGCATCTGCAATCGGCTGATTTCACGCAGAGAAGCATTTAGAAACACCAATGCCCCGGCAGGCTGATTCCAATAGGCAACGCCCTGCTGGCCAACCTGCAAGCTTCCGTCCTTGGCCGTTACGGGACAGGGCAGCTCTGCCTGTACGGCATTTGCCAGCGTTTCTCCCACCAGCAGCTCCAAATGGCGCTCCTCACCGCTGCAAACCAGCAGCAGGTTCTCTCCTAAGGGCAAAAGCTCTCCGAAGCTTCCCTCTGGCAAAGCATAATATTTCACTGCGCCACCGGTATGCCGTTCAACCTCGGAATCCGAAACATACAGTCCCCCATCCAGATGGGAAGGCTCCCGGGTAATCTCTACCGGTTCCGGTTGGGGCCCTGCGCAGCCGGTCAGCAGCAGGACCAACACCAAACTCAAAACAAACCCTTTTTTCACGGTTATTGTCTCCTCGCCAGTGTATAATCATCCCCCTGCCGATAGTAAGGACAATGGCCCTTTCCGGATGCCAGAAAACGGTAAAACTCGTCCTCATCCAAATCCATCATGCAGTAATATTCGTCGTATTCCTCATCGTAATCATAATACCAACAGGTATCGCAGGCATTCCATTCCATGGCCGTTCCTCCGTTGGGAATTTATCTGTTTTTTAAGTAGCCTTCCACATCAAAGTCCTTAAGCTTTTCGTCTTTCCTTAAGTAAAGGGGATGGTGGGGATGTCCCTTTTTGGTAATGGCACCTGCGCAGTACCACTTGGCCCCATAGGCCTGTCCCAAGGCCACCATATCCTCTACGCACTGGGCAAGATAGCTCCGCTTTTCAATAATTGCTCCCCAGGCCGCCCAAACCGCCGGGGCCTTGGAGATGGAAAGCACATAGCGAAAGGCCTCCAAATTTTCCTTATGCAGTAAGGGGTTGCAGACCTTTTCCATGGCATCGGGGTCTGTTGCCCGCTGGGCATAGACATTAAACATAATAAAGCTGTCAAAGCCGTTGCCCAGGGCAATCCGCTCCACAGATTTTAAGGTATTGTCCAAATGCTCCGGCTCTGCGGTAGAAGGGTTGATGCCGATGCAAATCAGCGGATTTTGCCCCCGGGTGCCCAGTATGTACCGATACTCGGAATAAAAATTGGGCGCATAAAGCCATTTTTCAATATCATAGGCCTCCGACGGGGTATTGGCCGCCGCCAAGGCCTGCTGAAAGGTCACAAGCTGAAGCTGGTCTGTACCGGTTTGGGGAATATGCATATCAGCCTTCCTCCGTTCCGGGAAACCAGCAGCTATTTTGGGGGTCATGGAAGGCACAGTCCTCCGGACGCTTTCCTGTTTGGCGGCACCAGGCAGAAAACGCATGGTCTAAAAACGGATAGACCCCAGCCATGCCGGCTTGCAGAGAAACCGCCCGGCCGTCTGCCATGTGCAATTCAATGACGGTATTGCCATAGCTGTTGTAAAGCTGTTGATGCCGGATATCTCCATAGGCGTATACCTTGCTTTTCTTCCCAAAGGTGGTCAGCAGGAAGCTGTCCTCATCATAAAAAACGCCAAAGGTCATATAATATCCAATCAAAAACGCGCCCAGCACAATGAGAATCCCGCCGCCGACGGTGAGAAGCCATTCTTCTCCCCAGCCCATAAACACCGCGCTGATTCCCAGTACAGCCAGAATCAGTCCAAAAGCGCCGTATTTTTTATTCAGCCGCACAGAAAGACCGCTTTGGTGCTGTGTCCTTCCCCGAAAGACCTTCTGAAAGCCTTTGTCTGCCAAAAAGCACAGCCCAAAGGTGGCCGCGGCCACCAGTACAATTGCAACAAATCCCATATTTTTCTCCAAATCTATGCCCACAGTACACAGTCCACAGGAATGTCAAATTCCTCTGTGGGAAGCTGAGGGCGCATCTGAAATTCATAACAAAGCGCCAAGGTCGGATGCTCCGGCTCTGCCGCCAAGAATTTATCGTAAAACCCACCGCCGTAACCGATGCGGTGTCCCTCCTTATCAAAGGCAAGCCCCGGCATCAGCACCAAGGCGGTCTTATCCTCCGCCACCGGCCCGTCATCCATAGGTTCGGGAATTCCGGCATAGCCGGGGGCTACCCGGGAGAAATCCTCCAAATAAATAAATCGCATTTCCTCTCCGTAGACCTTGGGAACAGCGATACGCTTTCCTTCCCGTAACGCCCGCTGAAGCATGGGCACTGTGCGTACTTCCTGATTGTAAGGAAGATATCCATAAATCGTTTTTGCCTGCTGATAAAGCTGTGAAGCTGCAAACAGCTCCCCCAGCCGGGAGCTTGCTGCGTCAATCTCCTCCGGTGTCAAGGCCCGCTTTTGCTCCCGTATCTGCTTTCTCAGTGCCTGCTTATCCATTCTTTTCTCTCCTGTCCGGTCGAAACAGCCGCCCCCAAAGCAAAATTCCCGCCTGGCCCGGGATACCCAGCAGGAAAATCCGCCAGGCATTGAACTGCAGTAAAATCAGCAGGGTCATATACAGACTCAGCAGCCCACCCCAGGCGATAACGGAAACCAGAGCCCGATTCCAGCGAAAATCATGCCATGCAGAGCGCAGGCTCAGCATCACAATGCCGTCTGCCGGAATGGCGTAGAAAAACGCCAAATAGCTGTGGGGAACGCCCACCGTATCCAAAATCACAAAAATCAGTAGTGCCACAAACCACACCAGCAAGGAAGAAAGCTGTAAAATGGTGTTTTTATTGGCCTTTCGCTTCAGGGTCTTTTCTACCACCTGGCCCATGGCCTGCTGTACCGCGCCGGTTTGGGCCGGCAGTGCATCGGGGTCTACCAGCAAATCATTGACTGTAATACCAAACAGCTCAGCAAGATTCGCCAAAATCAGCACATCCGGCACAGATTCTCCCCGCTCCCATTTGGAGACGGCTTTATCGGAATAATTCAGCTTTTCCGCCAGCTTTGCCTGGGTCCAGCCCTCCCGCTTCCGGTAAGATGCAATATTTGCACCGATTTGTTGCCTTAGTGTTTCGTCGTTCATATATTTCCTCCAAAGAAAACTCTCTGTTATTTTATCAAATTACAGCAGTCTTTGCAACAAAAACTGTGTAAACAATTTTGGGCAATGCTTCAGGGCGGAACATATCCGCCCCTACATTTCTTTTTCTCCATTGTGTTGACCCGAACTCTGCTCCCTCTGCAAAAAATGTGCGCTGCAGAAGCTATCTGCAACGCACGTTTCGTTTAGTCCTCCGGGAACAGTCGTTCCGAGCAGTATTTAATGATGGCACTTCGGGTAACAATGCCGATAAACGTATCCTTGTCGTCCACCACAGGGACAAAATTCTGACTGCTTGCCCGGGATACCAGGTCATGCATAGAGGTGGTGACCCGAACCGGAACATTGTCCTTTCTGCGGGAGATTTCCATAATCCGATGGGCCTCTGCCTGGCGAACATCCATGTAACACATATTTTTTATGCCCCACAAAAGGTCTCCCTCTGTCAGGGTGCCCCGATACTCTCCCCGCCGGTTCAGGATTGGCAGAGCTGCATAGCCTGCGGTTTCCATTTTTTCCAGTGCCTGGCGCATGGTATAATCATCATACAGATAGTCACACATGGCTTTTGGGGTGAGAAAAAACAAAATATTATTATTCATAGCGGCTCCTTTACCGTACTGCTTTGACAGTGCCTGTGCTGTCACTATCATTATAGCATACTTTCCGGAAAGAATCATGAAAAATTTTTGTAATTTTCTATTTTCGCCGCCGAAAATAACCCTTGATTTTTGTGCATATTGCACAAATCACTCGCCAAAATGGAAGGGGGAGCCGTCCAGGGTCGCAAAATAGTCCGCCGGTTTTTCCGCTCTGCGGATAAGCTGGAAGGAACCGTCCTCCTTCAAAAGCACCTCCGCACTGCGAAGCTTCCCGTTATAATTATATCCCATAGAATGGCCGTGAGCGCCGGTATCGTGAATGGCTAAAATGTCTCCGATTTCCACCTCCGGCAAACTGCGTTCAATGGCAAACTTATCGTTGTTCTCGCACAAACCGCCGGTAACATCGTACACATGGTCCAAAATGGCATTTTCCTTGCCCAGTACAGTAATATGATGATACGCGCCGTACATAGCCGGCCGCATCAGGTCCGCGGCGCAGGCATCCAGACCCACATATTCCCGATAAATATGCTTTTGATGCAAAACGGTGGAAATCAAATGGCCGTAGGGCGCCAGCATAAACCGCCCCAGCTCTGTATAAATCGCCACATCATCCATGCCGCAGGGGGTCAAAATCTGCTCATAGCGCTGACGCACCCCTTCCCCAATCACATGGATATCACAGCAGGGCTGCTCCGGCCGATAATCCACGCCGATGCCGCCGGACAGATTCACAAAGGCAATATGGGCACCGGTGGCATTGTGCAGCCGCACTGCCAGCCGGAATAGGTTTGCCGCCAGCTCCGGATAATACTCATTGGTGGTGGTGTTGGAAGCCAGGAAGGCATGGAGTCCGAAATGCTTGGTTCCCAAAGCCATCAGGCGGTTAATTGCACCGGCCATCTGGTCCTCGGTCATGCCGTATTTGGCATCCCGGGGCATATCCATAATGGTATTGCCCAGGCTAAAAGAGCCGCCGGGATTATAGCGAAGGCACACCGTATCCGGCACATTGCCCTCTGTCACCTTATCCAAAAATTCCACATGGGTGGCATCGTCCAAATTGATGTAGGCACCCATTTCATATGCCTTGCGCATATCCTTTTCCGGTGTCACATTGGAAGAAAACATCACATCGCAGCCGGTAGCACCCACCGCTTCAGCCAGCAGCAGCTCCGTATAGCTGGAGCAGTCGCAGCCGCAGCCTTCTTCCAAAAGCAGCTGTAATATGTAAGGATTCGGGGTCGCCTTTACCGCAAAATATTCCCGAAATCCGGGATTCCAGGAAAAGGCCTCCTTTAAGGCGCGGGCGTTCTTGCGGATACCGGATTCATCATAAACATGGAACGGTGTGGGAATCTGGCGAATAATTTCTTCTGCCTTTTCCCTTGTTAAAAACGGTGTCTTCTTCATGCTTTTTTCTCTCCTAAAACAAAAATACCCCACGTCATAGCGACACAGGGCAAGTCTGTCTGCATTACCCCAAGTCAGCACTCCATCCTTTCGGATGACAGTTCTGCGCATATTCTGCGCAGCCCCAGGAGCCGCCGTTTGGCACCGGCGAAACCTTCGGCGGTACACCCTTTCCTGCGCCGGCAATTGCCAAACCGGGCATTACTGATGTGCACCGCGACCTCAGCCATGGTTATGGTATGGATTTTAGTCCAATCATTCCCATTTGTCAACCCTTTTCTTTCTCTCCTGCCGGTAGAATCCCGGTTCTCCCACAAAGGGGAGTGGGAGGGAAGATGGGTAGCCTCCGTTTTTGTCTTTCCGTGGTATTGTAATACCACAGCTTTTTAGAAAGGAAGTCCTTTATGAAACGAACCAAGCTTTGCAACCGTCTTCTCCCGGATTATACCAAAGGGGAAGAAATCATGAATATGGTCACCCACATTGTAGGCGGCGCTCTGGGACTGGCCGCCCTGGCGCTGTGCCTGTGGCGCTCCTTGGGACAGGGAGATGCTTACGATATTACCGGTTCTGTAATTTACGGCATCAGCATGATTTGCCTGTACGCTGTATCCAGTGTCTATCATGGGCTTTGCCCCTCCACCGGAAAAAAGGTTTTGCAGGTGATTGACCACTGCACCATCTATTTTCTCATTGCCGGCACCTATACACCCCTTGCTCTTTCTGCCCTGCGGCCTGCGTATCCTGCGCTGGGCTGGGGCATCCTGATATTTGAATGGGTCCTGACCGCACTGGCGGTTACCCTCACTGCCATCGACCTGAAGAAATACAACGTCTTTTCCATGATTTGCTATATCGGCATGGGCTGGGCCATTCTTCCTTTTCTGCCGCAAGCCTATGCGGTGCTGACAAGACCGGGCTTTTCCCTTTTGCTCTCCGGCGGCATCGCCTACACCCTGGGGGCAGTCCTTTACGGCATCGGCGCGAAAAAGCGGTGGTTTCACAGCGTTTTCCACATTTTCGTAGTGCTGGGCAGTCTGCTCCAGTTTTTGAGTATTTTTCTCTATGTATAAAAGCAACCCGGAATCCGCGTATTGCCGATTCCGGGTTTTTCTGTTACTGATACATGGCAAGGCTGGGTATCTCGGCTGCCATTTTACTGACTTGGTAGAGAATCTGGGCCACTTCTCCTCTGGTCATGGTCTGAGAAGCCGTCAGGGCAATGCCGTTTTCATTCATAGCCGTCACCGCCGCCATGGCCCATGCCGGTTCCTCCGGGTTCAGCTCCTCTGTGGCAGAGGTGACCACCGACAAATCCATGGCGTTGCTCATCATCACCGCCACCTCACCGCCGGTGATGGCCTCCTGGGCACCAAAGATACCGGTTTCCGAGGCAGGCAGTCCTGCCGTCAGTCCTGCCCGCAAAGCCGCCGCCAGATAGGGCTTGAGCCAATCCGGGGCCTCATCGCTGTATCCGGTGAAGGACAGCTCCTTATCCACGGGAATATTCAGCGCATTGACCAGCATGGGCAAGAATTCACCCCGGCTGACCTGCTTGTGGGCGTTGAAGCAAAGGTCACTGCCAATTTTTTCTCCCACAAACAGCCCGGTATTTTTCATCCATTCCGCCGCAAACCGGCAATCTTCCCCCACGGTATCGGTATACTGGGTGGCATCCGCAGGCTTCAGAATCTGCACCGTCACCGTCGCCTCCCGGGACACATTTCCCGCAGGATCCGTTGCCGTGTAGGTAAACGAATCCGTACCTACCTTGTTCTTTTTCGGTGTATAAAGGAAGGTGCCGTCAGCACGAAGCTCCACCTGCCCCCGTTTGGGCTGACGGGTAAGGGTGTAGGTCATGGCCTCTCCCTCCGGGTCAGCGACCTTCAGTTTTGCCTCATTGGGCAGATTTTTATAGGTTTCCATGGCAGAATCCTCTGCCACCGGGGCTTTGTCCTCTTTCCCCAGAACGGAAATATCCATGGTAGCGGCAGGGGCTACCCGATTTTCGTAAATGGGCAAATAGCTGACCTGAGCTACCTGGTCTGTCCGGGTGGTGAGCGGAGAAAAGGTCATCTGCGCCAGCTGGTCCGCGGTCAAAATATCTCCGGGCCGCAGTACCCGTCTGCCCAGCATCACAGTTCCCGAATTGGGGTCCGGCAAGCCGGTAATACAGATGCCCGCAAGGGGCTCTTCCGCCCCGAAATCCTCGGCGCTGAAGCAATAGGTGCTGCCGGACTCTACCTCCAGCGCAGATGCGCCGACGCATAGCCCTACAATACAGCCCACCGCTGTCAACAGGCAAATGATACGGTTTCGCAACATAATAAATACAACCTCCTAAATATGGTATCCGCAGGTATTGTTTGCCGTAGTTGGGAAATTTATTCAATTTTGAAAAAGAATCTCTTCTTTTCCCCGGCACTTGCAAAACGCTCAAGAAAATGCTATGATTATATATTGATAAAGTATCTCTTGGAGGCATTTCCCCATGAACGGAAAAACCACTGTAATTTCAGAAAACGCCCTGGCTCACCAGCTGAGCTTTTGCGATAAACTCAGTGCCTACTGGCATCAGGCAGGCCGGACACCCCAAGCCTATGTGGAAACCTACGGCTGTCAGCAAAATGAATCCGATTCGGAAAAGCTCCGGGGGTATCTGTCCATGAGTGGCTACACCATTGTGCAGGAGGCTGAGGGTGCAGATGTGGTGGTTATGAACACCTGCGCCATTCGGGAGCACGCAGAACAGCGGGTCTTCGGCAATCTGGGCGCCCTGACCCATACCAAGCGCCGTCACCCGGAACAAAAAATTTTCCTGTGCGGCTGTATGGCAGGAGAAACCAAGGTTTCTGACCGTATTAAGAAAAGTTATCCCCATGTGGACGGCGTGTTTTCCACCCATCATTTATGGCAGTTCCCGGAAATTTTGTGGAATGTGCTCCATCAGAAAAAACGGCAGTTTTATATTGAAGATGAGGCCGGCTCCATTGCCGAAGGCATCCCCCAGCTTCGGGACAATCCCTTGAAGGCTTGGGTGTCCATCATGTACGGCTGCAATAATTTTTGCACCTACTGCATCGTACCCTATGTCCGGGGTCGGGAGCGGAGCCGTAAAAAAGAGGATATTCTTGCTGAGTGCCGCGGCTTGATTGCACAGGGCTGTAAGGAGATTACCCTGCTGGGACAAAATGTAAACTCCTACGGAAAGGATTTGGAAAACGGCTGCGACTTTTCTGACCTTCTGGCAGAGATTGCCCGGATTCCCGGGGATTTTCTCATCCGCTTTATGACCAGCCATCCCAAGGATGCTTCCCGGAAGCTCTTTGACACCATGGCAGCCTCTCCGAAAATCGCCAAGCAGCTGCATCTGCCCTTCCAATCCGGTTCTTCCCGGGTGCTGAAGGCCATGAACCGCCACTATGACCGTGAAAAATACTTAGAGGCAGTGAATTATGCCAAACAGGTCATGCCGGAGTTGGTGCTGACCTCCGATGTGATTGTGGGCTTCCCCGGAGAAACTGAGGAAGAATTTGAAGAAACCCTGTCTTTAATTGCGCAGGTGCGCTACGATGCCCTGTTTACCTTTATTTTCTCTCCCCGGGTGGGCACCCCTGCCGCCTCCATGGACGACCCCACCTCCAAGGAGGAAAAGAACCGCCGGTTCGACCGGCTTTGCAATCTGCAAAATACCGTTTCTGAGGAAATTCACAAAGCATATATCGGCAAAACCCTCCGCTGTCTCATTGACGGGACAGACGGCGATATGCTCACTGCCCGCACCGAGGGCGGACGGTTGGTGCGCTTTGCCGGAAACAAAGCATCCATCGGCACTTTTGCCCCCATTACCATCACCGGCTCTACCACTTGGAGTCTGACCGGAACGCTGGCTGAAAAGGACGGATAATATGGCTAACACAGAAATGACCCCCATGCGGCGTCAATACCACGAAATTAAAGAGCGTAACCAAGACTGCATCCTTTTCTTCCGTCTGGGGGATTTCTATGAAATGTTCGACGAGGATGCCCGGCTGGCCGCCAAGGAGCTGGATTTGACCCTCACCACCCGGGACAGGAATAGACCCAAGGAGGAGCAAACCCCCATGTGCGGCGTGCCCTATCACAGCGTAGATTCCTACATTGCCCGGCTGGTACAGCGGGGCTACAAGGTGGCTATCTGTGAGCAGCTAACCGACCCTGCCACCACCAAGGGCCTTGTGGAACGGGACATCACCCGTATCGTCACTCCCGGCACGGTCACGGAAAGCTGTATGCTGGAAGACAGCAAGCATAATTATTTTGGCTGTCTTTTCGGCCAGAACGGCCAGTTCGGTCTGTCGTTTTGTGATATTTCCACCGGTGATTTCTTTGTCACCGTCTGCACCGACGCCACCGATGCCGCCTCTGAGTTGGGCCGCTTTGCTCCCACCGAGGTCCTTCGCTACGGTGAGGATGTCTGTACCCCCGCCTTTGACGATGCCCTTTTGCGCCGCTTAAACTGCTGTGTCAATGAAGGAAAGCCGGAGCAATTTACCTTTGACTCCGGGGCAGAGGCTTTGGAATCTCATTTCCGCCAATCCCTGTCCCAACTGGGGCTTGCGGGCATGGATGCCGGGGTCATTTCCGCCGGCACATTGCTTCACACCTTAAAAACCCTGCAGAAAAACGATTTGGCGCATATCCGGAATCTGGAATATTACACTCTGGGTAAATTCATGGAGCTGGATTTGGATGCCCGGCGGAATCTGGAATTAACGGAAACCATGCGCTCCAAAGACAAAAAAGGCAGTCTTCTGTGGGTGCTGGACAAAACCAAAACCCCCATGGGCGGCCGAATGCTCCGCAGCTGGTTGGAAAAGCCCTTGCTGGACGGCATGGAAATCAACCGCCGTCAGCAGGCGGTGGAGGAGCTGGTGGAATCCACCATCTGCCGGGAGGAGCTTTCCGGTGCGCTGCGGGATGTGACCGATTTGGAGCGCATCATGACCCGCATCGTCACCGGCACAGTCAATGCCCGGGACCTTCTGGGGCTTGCCCGGGGCCTGCGGGCACTGCCTGGGGTCAAAGCCCAGCTATCCGGCTGCCGCTGCCCCCTCTTATCCAAATTAAATCAAGCCACCGACCCATTGACCGACTGCGCCGACCGTATTGAATCTACCATTGTAGACGAACCGCCCTTAACCGTTCGGGAGGGAGGCATCATCCGCAAGGGTGCCAACGCCGAGGCCGACCGACTGCGCAGCATTATGGAGGGCGGACAGGATATTATGGCCGCCATTGAAGCCCGGGAAAAGGAAGCTACCGGCATCCGCACTCTGAAGGTGGGCTTTAATCGGGTCTTCGGCTACTATATTGAAGTATCCAAATCCTTTGTAGACCAAGTCCCTGCCCATTACATCCGCCGGCAGACCTTGGCGAACAACGAACGTTACATCACACCGGAGTTAAAAGAGCTGGAAGACCAGGTACTGGGGGCGAAAGACCGGCTCACCGCTCTGGAATATCAGCTTTTCAACGAATTGCGGGAATTTCTCGCCCAGCAGGCCGCCAGAGTACAGATAACCGCCGCCGCCGTGGCCGCCGTGGATACCCTCTGCTCTTTGGCCGCCGTGGCCGCCGCCCGGGGGTATTGCCGCCCGGAAATCGTGGCCAACGGAGAAATTTTGATTGACAGCGGCCGCCATCCGGTGGTAGAGGTCATGCTGAAGGATTCCCTGTTTGTCCCCAACGATACCAACCTTGGAGGGGCAGACAATCAGGTGGCTATCATCACCGGACCGAACATGGCCGGTAAATCCACCTATATGCGGCAGGTGGCGCTGATTGTGCTGATGGCCCAAATCGGCTCTTTTGTCCCAGCCCGCAGTGCCCGAATCGGCATTGTAGACCGGGTCTTCACCCGAATCGGCGCCAGCGACGACTTAGCCTCCGGTCAGTCCACCTTTATGGTGGAAATGTCGGAGGTGGCCTCCATTCTCAAATACGCCACCAGCCGTTCCCTGCTGATTTTGGACGAAATCGGCAGAGGCACTTCCACCTACGACGGCATGGCCATTGCCCGGGCGGTGCTGGAATATGTGGCAAACCCCAGAAAACTGGGAGCAAAAACGCTGTTTGCCACCCACTACCATGAGCTTTCCACTCTGGAAAATAAGCTTTCCAATGTAAAAAATTACAATATCGCCGTGAAAAAGCGGGGAGACCAGATGATTTTCCTGCGAAAGATTGTCCCCGGTGCTACGGACGACAGCTACGGCGTAGAGGTTGCCAAATTGGCAGGACTTCCCAACACCGTCATTCAGCGGGCCCGGGAAATTTTGCAGGAGCTGGAAAGAGAAAACGGTGTGGTCCATGCCTCCGTACCCGCTGCCGAACCGGAAGACCAAATCACTATGCTGGATTTGCGTTCTCAGCAGGTCTGCGATGTCCTTAGTGCCCTCAGTGTAGAAACCCTCACGCCCATCGAAGCCATGAACGAGCTTTACAAGCTGAAGAAAATGTTAGACTGATATGCAAAAAAACAATTCTCTTTCCGTTACCATGGGGAAATCTGAACAGCTCCTTGGTGCTGTGTACCTGATGCTGTCCCTGGGACTGCTTCCGGTACTGTTCCCCTTTTGCGCCCTGCTCCTGTTTCCCAATATCAACAGCACCCAGCTGAATTTTTCCTATTTTGTATTTCAGTTTTTGTGTGTTGCCGTCATTTTGCGAAAGTTCCTTTGGAAATCTCTGCAGGAGCTGGGAAATCACCCCCTTCGTCTGGCAACCACGGTGGTGCTGGGACTGGTGGGCTATACCCTGCTCAATTACCTGGTATCCCTTGCCATTGTTCTGATTTTTCCCGGCTTTTCCAACGTCAACGACGGCAATATTGCCGTTCTTGCCGCCCAAAATTATCCCCTAATGGCCTTCGGCACGATTTTTCTGGTGCCTGTTGCAGAGGAATGCTTGTACCGGGGTGTGGTCTTCGGCAATCTGCTGAAGCGCAGTGCCGTTGCGGCCTATCTCGTATCCATCGTTCTTTTCTGCGCCATTCATGTGATGGGCTATATCGGCAGCTATGATATTCTGACATTGCTGCTGTGCGCCCTGCAATACATTCCTGCCGGTCTTTGCCTTGCCTGGGCCTACCGACGGACGGACAGCATCTTTGCCCCTATTTTAATCCACGCGATTATCAATGCCATTGGCATTTTCTCTGTGAGGTGATTTTTGTGGCCAATATCATTCAGCTTTCCCAGCACGTTGCCAATTTAATTGCCGCCGGCGAGGTGGTGGAGCGGCCTGCCAGTGTGGTCAAGGAGCTTCTGGAAAACGCGGTGGATGCCGGCGCCACCAAAATCACCGTGGAAATTCGGGACGGGGGCATGACCTTCCTCCGGGTCACCGACAACGGCTGCGGCATGGGTCCCGAGGACGCGAAAACCGCCTTTTTGCGCCATGCTACCTCCAAGCTCCGCAATCCGGAGGACTTGGCGGCCATTTCCACCATGGGCTTTCGTGGAGAGGCTTTGGCGGCCATCGCTTCTGTCAGCCGGATTGATTTAATGACCAAAACGGCGGAGCATATCAGCGGCACCAGTCTTCGTCTGGAGGCCGGAACGGTTACGGAAGAATCCGAGGCGGGCTGTCCCGACGGTACTACCATCATCATTCGGGACCTGTTCTACAACACCCCGGCACGGATGAAATTCATGAAATCCGACACCGTAGAGGCAGGTCGGGTCACCGCCGCGGTGCAAATGCAGGCCCTGGCCCACCCAGAGGTGGCATTTGTCTACCTACGGGACGGAAAGCAGATTCTTTCCACCCCGGGCAACGGAAACCTTCAGGATGCCGTGTACTGCATTTACGGCCGGGAGTCCGCCCAAATGTCCAAGGTGGACAGCAAGTGGGACAGCTATGCCCTCTCCGGCTTTGTGTCCAAGCCCACAGATGCCCGGCCCAGTCGGGCTCTGCAAACCTTTTTTGTCAACAACCGGCCGGTAAAATCCAAGCTGCTGACGGCAGCGTTGGAGGAAGCCTACCGCAATCAAATTATGGTGGGAAAATTTCCTGCCTGCGTTCTGCACCTGCAGCTTCCTGCCAATGCAGTGGATGTGAATGTGCATCCTGCCAAGACAGAGGTAAAATTCCTGTCGGAAAAGGCTGTGTTTGACTGTGTCCATTACGGCGTTCTGGCCGCACTAAATACCCAAACCGACCGCCCCCCGGTGCGGTTTGCCCCGGCACCCCCTGCCCCGGCAGAGCCAAAACCGGCAGTCAAGCAACCCTCTTTTTTCCGCACCATGACCGCGGAGGAATACCGGAATTTTGCCGGGGCAGTCCAGTCTGCGCCCAAGCCCCAGCCGGAGGCGGCAAAGGCTGTATCCCAGGCGGTGTTACAGGAAAGCCTGGTTCGCTCCCCTGTTATGACCCCCCAGGTCACACCGCCCCCTGCACCTGTGATGCCGGAACCGCCGGAACCGGAGCAAATTGCCCTTTCCATGCCGGAGGAAATCCCCTGGCGGATGGTGGGAGAGCTGTACCGCAGTTACATTCTGGTGGAACAGGGAGAGGATGCCTTCCTGATTGACAAGCACGCCGCCCATGAGCGGATTCTCTTTGAAAAGCTGAAAGCCAAGCAAGAGGCCATCAGCGGACAAATGCTGTTAGCCCCCGTACCGGTTCGCACAAATCCCGACAGCACCGCCATCTTGCTTTCCAACCGGGCTTTGTTGACGGAACTGGGCTTTGAAATCGATGAATTTGGAGAAAATACCGTTCTTCTTCGGCAGATTCCTATGGACCTTTCCCCGGAATTGGCCGGGGAGGCTCTAGAGGCCCTTGCTGCAGATTTGCTCAGCGGACGCCGGGAACGGCCGGATACGGTCCGGGATACCCTTTTGCATACGGTGGCTTGTAAGGCCGCCATCAAGGCCGGCTGGACCAATGACGAAGCAGAGCTTCTTGCTATCGTCCGACAGGTCATGGCCCGGGAGGATTTAAAATACTGCCCCCACGGCAGACCCATCTGCATCAGCCTCAGCAAAAAACAACTGGAAAAACAGTTTAGAAGAACCTAAGGAGGTTCTATGAACAATATTATTTGCGTTGCCGGGCCAACCGCCTCCGGCAAAACGGCCTTGGCGGTAGAGCTTGCAAAGGAGCTTAACGGCGAGGTGGTCTCCTGCGATTCCATGCAGGTCTACAAATACATGGATATCGGCACTGCCAAGCCCACAGCAGAGGAAATGCAGGGAGTTCCCCACCACATGCTGAGCGTTGCAGAGCCTGGGGAGGATTTCTCCGTCAGCCGCTACTGCAATATGGCCACCCCCATAATTGAGGATATCCTGACCCGGGGAAAAACCGCCATTATCGCCGGTGGCACCGGGCTGTATATGGACAGCCTGATTCGGGGCAATGCGTTTGCGCCCTTTCCCTCCACCGGAATGCGGGAGGCCTTGGAAGCCCGGGCCGACAGCGAGGGCATGGAAAAAATGCTTGCTCTGCTGACACAAATCGACCCGGAGGCGGCATCGAAGCTCCATCTTGCCGACCGCAAGCGGATTCTTCGGGCCTTGGAGGTCTATTACGAAACCGGCCACACCATCACCCAGCACAACCGGATGACCCAAGCACAGCCCCCCAAATTTCAGGCCCTGTGGCTGGGTTTGGATTTTGAGGACCGGGCTGACCTCTACCGGCGCATCGACCGACGGGTAGAATTGATGCTGGAACAGGGCCTGCTGGAGGAAATCAAGGCGCTTCTTGCCATGGGGATTCCCAAAAAAGCCACTGCTCTGCAGGCCATCGGCTATAAAGAATTTTTATCTGCCTTAGACGGAAGCCTCTCCATAGCCGACGCCGCGGCTCAGGTACAGCAATCCTCCCGCAAATACGCCAAACGGCAGTTGACTTGGTTCCGCCGAAACAAGCAAATCCACTGGCTCCTTCGACGGCAAGACCAAGACCTTTCGGAAATTCTTGTGAAGGCACGACAGGTTCTGCACGAAAACGACAATTGAAAAATGCTAACATAGGTATATCCCAAAAGAAAGAAGGTATACATATGTCAGACGCCATCAATTTGCAGGAAGCCATCCTCAAGGAGGTTCGCCGGGAAAAAGTACCCGTCACCCTCTTTCTGATGAACGGCTTTCAGCTCCGGGGAGTCATCACAGGCTACGACAGCTTTGTGGTGGTGCTGGTATCCGACGGCAAGCAGCAAATGATTTATAAGCATGCCATCTCTACCCTGGCACCCATGAAGCCCCTGCGGGCTGCTACCCCCACTCCATAGTGACACAGGGCGACGGCACATTTCCGTCGCCCTTGTGCATAGAAAGAAAAGAGGAACACACCATGTCCATTGCTGAAAATGTTAAAGCTGTCCGCCATCAGCTCGCCACCGCTTCCCTGGCTGCAGGCCGAGACCCCTCCCAAATCCAGCTCTGCGCTGCTACAAAAATGAATGACGCTGCCGCCGTCCGGGAGGCCATCGCCGCAGGCATTACCCTGTGCGGAGAAAACCGGGTGCAGGAGCTGACCCAAAAACTGGCGCAAAATGCCTATGAAGGCGCTCAGGTCCACTTCATCGGCCGCCTGCAAACCAATAAGGTCAAGCAGGTGGTAGGAAAGGTGGCGCTGATTCAAAGCGTGGACCGGCAGAAGCTACTGGATGCCCTCCAGGCAGAGGCCGCCCGGCAGGGGATTATTCAGGATATTTTGCTGGAGGTAAATATCGGGCAGGAGGAAAGCAAGGGCGGTTTCTCTCCGGAGGAAATTCTCCAAATCGTTGAAAATATGTCATATTTTTCCAATCTTCGGGTGAAAGGACTTATGGCAATCCCCCCCAATTCCCCAAAATTCGGGAGATAATCTGAAATTTTTTCAAGAAATGTGCAACCTTTCTGTTGACATAATGACAAAAAAAAGCGATAATGTATCCATGGAGATTCTGTCTATGGGAATGTCCGGCGATTTTGCGGATGCAATTGCCTGCGGAAGCACCATGGTCCGGGTTGGTACTGCCATCTTTGGTCCAAGGACGGTCGCCGCTCCCATCCATAACGATGTGAACATACAGGAGGATACAAAATGAGCTTTTGGGATAATGTTAAGAAATTTACTCAGCCTTACGCAGACGATGAATACGATGAGTACGAGGAAGACGAAGTAACGGAAGATGCTTTTGAAGAGGAGCTCACCGAAGAACGTCCTGCCCGGACCCGCCGCACCCCTGCTTTCAGCATTTCTGCCAATGAAGAGCCTGCCCGTGCTACCACCGGTACGACCGCTTTCAACGGACAGGTGGTTTCCATCGGCAACAAGCAGGAAGTAGTTTTGTTCCACCCTGCCAACTTTAACGACACTTCTAAGGCCGCCGACGACCTGCGCAGTAAGAAGGCTGTGATTGTGAATATGGAAAATGTGGACAAGGCCATGGCCCGTCGGGTGGTGGATTTCCTGTCCGGCTGTGCCTATGCTCTGGACGGCAAGGTGAAGAAGGTTGCACAGTCCACCTATCTGTTCTGCCCTCACAACATGGACGTGATTGGAGACCTTGAGAATCTTCAGAGTGAAGTCGAAAGCTATATCTAAGCATTCGAAGAAAGGATAATCTATGTTTACACCGCAGCAAATTGAGCAGATTTCTTTCAGCCGCGCTACCTTTGGCGGCTATGATATGCAGTCTGTCGACGAATTTTTGGAACCCTTAACGGAAGACTATGTTACTTTATATAAGGAAAACGCCCTGCTGAAAAGCAAGATGCGTGTTCTGGTGGGCAAACTGGAAGAATACCGCAAAAACGAGGCTTCCATGAAGGATGCCATCGTCAATGCCCAAAAAACCTGTGATATGATGGTGCGTGAAGCAGAAAACAAATGCACCCAGATGCTTACGGAGGCCAATTCCGCCGCCACCGAAAGCTCTAAAAACGCCGATGCTTTGATTGCGGAGGAAAATGCCCGGGTAGAAGAAGCCCGCCGCACCGCCGCTGCAAAGATTGACGAGCTGGAGGAACAGCTTCGCAGCTGTCTGCAGGCCCTGGACAGAATCAAAGCTGCCAACCGTCCTGTAAGCAAGGCTGCCACAAATATGTACGATTTCGACAGCGACAACGCAGAGCCGGATCTGGCAGATGCTGTTGCCGCCGAGATTTCTCAAAATCTGGAAGCTCAGTTGGGCGCTACCGAGGATACCGCTCCGACTGCAGAGCCTATGCATCCTGCCAACGAAACCACCACCGGTAAATTTGCCAATTTGCAGTTTGGCACCAACGGCCCCCAGTTTGACCCTGTCCACAAGTAATTTTTCCTTTATCTGTCAACGCCTTGACGAGGACAAGTGCCTGCTTATCCCCATCTTCAGAGAGCCGCCATTTGGTGAGAGACGGCGATGGGTCTGCAACGCATATCCCCTCCGAGCCGCGCACCGAAATGTTTTTACACGGTAGGCTGCGCCGGGTTCGCCCGTTACCGCGAATGTAAGTGCCGGGAAACCGGAACAAGAGTGGTACCGCAGAGGTAATGTGCCTTTGTCTCTTACGGAGACAAAGGCATTTTCTTATGATTACACAACGGAGGTTATATTCCAATGGATTATAAAAACACAATTATTACACCGAAAACCGACTTCCCCATGAAAGCCGGTCTTCCTGCCCGGGAGCCGGGTATGCTGGAAAAATGGCAGGAGCTGGACCTTTATCAGGCGCTTCTGGAAAAGAACCGGGACCTGCCCCCCTTTGTCCTTCACGACGGCCCTCCCTTCAGTAACGGCTATATCCACATGGGCCACGCACTGAATAAGGCGCTGAAGGATTTTATCATCCGCAGTCAGGCCATGATGGGCCACTATACCCCCTATGTCCCCGGCTGGGATAATCACGGACTGCCCATTGAGCGGGCCATCGAAAACTCCAAGAAAAAGCTGAATAAGGATTTGACTGTCCCCGAGTTCCGGAAGGCCTGTGAGGATTTTGCCGAAGACTTTATTCAGAAGCAAATGGGCGGCTTTAAGCGGTTGGGCGTGGTAGGCGACTGGGAAAATCCCTACCGCACTATGGATAAGCATTTTGAAGCCCAGGAGGTCAAGGTCTTTGGCCGGATGTTTGACAAGGGCTACATCTATAAGGGCTTAAAGCCCGTAACCTGGTGCCCCTTCTGCGCCACTGCCGTGGCAGAGGCCGATATTGAATATCAGGATGACCCCTGTACCTCTGTATATGTAAAATTCCCCATGAAGGACGATTTGGGTAAGCTGGCCGGTTTTGACCTGTCTAAAACCTATTTCGTCATCTGGACCACCACCATCTGGACGCTCCCCGGCAATATGGCCATCTGTCTCCACCCCCGGGACAGCTATGTGCTGGTAAAGGCAGAAAACGGCGAAACCTATATCATGGCCGAAGCCCTCATGGAAAAGACCATGAAAATGGGCGGCTTTGCACAATATGAGGTGCTGGCTACCTACCCCGGTCAGTTCTTTGAGAATATGCTGGCACAGCATCCCTTCCTGGACAAGACCTCCCGGCTGGTCAACGCAGAATATGTCACCATGGACTCCGGTACCGGCTGTGTCCACACCGCCCCCGGCTTCGGTGCAGATGACTATCAGACCTGTATGCGCTACGGCATGGATTTGGTGGTTCCGGTGGATGACTACGGCCGTCACACGGACTATGCCGGCAAGTACGCCGGCCTGCCCACGGAAAAATCCAATCCCATCATTAAGGCTGACCTGGAAGAAAGCGGAATGCTCTTTGCTTCCGAGGAAATCATCCACTCCTATCCCCACCATGACCGCTGTAAGAAGCCTGTTATTTTCCGGGCCACACCCCAGTGGTTCTGCTCTGTGGAATCCTTTAAGGATAAGGCTGTGGAGGCCATTGAAAATGTCCAGTGGTTCCCCGGCTGGGGCGGCGACCGGATGGTAAGCATGATTCGCGAGCGCGCCGATTGGTGTATTTCCCGTCAGCGCCGTTGGGGTCTGCCCATCCCGGTATTCTACTGCAAGGACTGCGGCAAGCCCGTCTCCACCCCCGAGTCCATTGCCAAGATTTCCGACCTGTTTGACCAATTCGGCTCAAATATTTGGTTTGAGAAGGACGCCATGGAGCTGGTACCTGAAAACTTTACCTGCCCCCACTGCGGCGGCAAAACTTTCGAGAAGGAAACCGACACTCTGGACTGCTGGTTTGACTCCGGCTCTACCCATTATGCATCCCTGATGCACCGTACCCCCCAGCTGTGGCCTGCGGATGTATATCTTGAGGGTGCTGACCAGTACCGGGGCTGGTTCCAATCCAGTCTCTTAACCAGTGTGGGTGCTCTGGATCAGGGTGCGCCCTTTAAGCAGGTTCTGACCCACGGCTGGGTGGTAGACGGACAAGGCCGTGCCATGCACAAGAGCCTTGGCAATGGCGTTGACCCCGCTGACCTCATCAAGGACTTCGGTGCCGATATCATTCGCCTGTGGGCTGCATCCTCTGACTATCACGCAGATGTCCGCTGCTCTAAAGAAATCTTTAAGCAGATTTCTCAGAACTATCTGAAGTTCCGGAATACTGCCCGTTACTGCTTAGGCAATCTGGAGGGCTTTGACCCCAACTGTTTCGTGGCTCCCCAGGACATGGAAGCGCTGGATAAGTGGGCGTTGACCAAGCTGGATGCCTTAATTGCCACCTGCCGGAAGGCGTATAACAACTACGAATTCCACCTGGTATCCCATGCCATCAACGATTTCTGCGTGGTGGAGCTGAGCAGCTTCTATCTGGATATTTTGAAGGACCGTCTGTACTGTGAAGAAAAAGACGGCCTGCGCCGCCGCTCTGCCCAGACCGCCTTGTATCTGATTCTGGATGCCATGGCCAAGGTCTTTGCTCCCATTCTGGCCTTTACCTGCGATGAAATCTGGCAGAGCATGCCCCACCGCCAAAGCGACGACAGCCGCAACATTCTTCTGAACCAGATGCCCACGGATATGGCCGAGTATTTACTGGATGACGGTGCCATGGCAAAATGGGATGTGGTCATGAAGCTGCGGCAGGATGTAAACGGCGTTTTGGAAAAAGCCCGGGCGGACAAGCGCATTGGCAAGGCTCTGGAGGCCCATGTGACCCTTTCCACCGACAGCAACGAACTGAAGGCCGCTTGCGAAGGCAAAAACTTGGCAGAAATCCTCATCGTTTCCGACTGTACCTGGGGTCAGAGCGAGGAAGGCGCAGAGGTGGGCGCAGGTATCAACTACCCTAATCTGACAATTGGCGTATCCGAAGCAAAGGGTGAAAAATGCCCTCGCTGCTGGATGCACTCTGTTTCTGCCAACGACGAAGGCCTTTGTCCCCGGTGTGCCGCTGTCATCTCAAAGCTGGATTTGGAATTTTGACTTCCTATCTTTATGAACTGCGCAGGTCTTCTTGAGAAGACCTGCGCACAAAAAAAGCAGAACCAGGGCGAAAAAAGCCTGTTTTTATAGTACTTATTCCCAAACGTTCACAGTTTGTTCACAAATTACCCCCGGCTATCTGCTATGATGAGATGGCAAATACAAGTGCTAAAAGGAGCGTACATTATGAAGAATAAAATCGGTGTCACACATATTTTTACTTGGCTCAGTGTATTGATGATTTTAGTCATGATTGTGATGTTGTTTACACCCTGCTGGGAATACGAAACCAAAGAAAGAGATCCTGAAACAAAGAAAATGGTCGAGGTTACAAAGACGCCCAGCATCAGCGGCTTTGTTTGGTTCCCAAAAGACCACAAGGATTTAACAAAGCAGTACGAAAAGGACTATGATACCAAGATGGTGATTAATGATGAGGTAACTATGCCCGCGCTGCTTTTGGTGCTTGGTGTTGCCCTTAGCGTTTTTGCTCTGATTAAGCCCAACACCCTGATTGGCCCGCTTTCTGCTCTGGGTCTGGGTCTTTACAGTGTTTACGGCTATATGACCAGTGCCTTTATCAAAACGAGCTCCTGCTGGAGCAGAAATTTAACGATGGGCTATGTTGCTGCCGGCGTAGGCTTGGTTGGCGTCGTCTTCTTCGTAGTTATGACGATCTTGAAGAAGAAAAAGGCCGCAAAGGTATAATCTATACAGCATTTTCAGGAAACGCAGTCTTTGCTGCGTTTCCTTTTTTTAAACTTTTGTTGAAATAAGACAAAATGCATTGCAATTTGAGGAAAAATCCGATAAAATAGAGCTATATTGCCCGTTTCTTATACGGGGCAAAGGAGAGAAAGATATGGGTAGAAAATGGGGAGACCGAAAAGACGGAACACTTTTACGGGATATTGATTCCATGCACTATATCATGCCGCTGATGTACCCGAATCGGTGTGACAATGAGGCATTTATGCATCTGCGCATTGATTTGACCCGGGCGGAAGCATTTCTTGCTGAAAAAAATGCATGCAATCCGGAATATAAGTATAATCTATTTCAGTTGGTGGTAACTGCAGTTTTGAAAGCCATCACCCTGCGGCCTCAAATGAATCGCTTTATCGCCAACGGAAATATGTACCAGCGCAACGAAATCACCGCGGCCTTTACCGTAAAGAAAATCTTCTCCGACCAGGGCGGCGAGGCTTTGGCAAGAATCCATGCTAAGCCCACAGACACCCTGGATTCCATCCATGACGAGATTTATCGGCAGGTTTCCTTTTGCCGCAGTGACAGCAAGGATGCCTCCACCGCCAGCATGGATTTCCTTCAAAAGCTCCCGGGTAAGCATTTGATTGGCCGGGTGGCCCGTTTTCTGGACCGTCACGGTTGGATGCCGGCAGATGTCATCGCCACAGACCCCTATTATTGCTCCGCCGTGCTGACAAATCTGGGAAGCTTAAAAATTGATGCCGGCTATCACCACATGACCAACTGGGGCACCAATTCTGTCTTCTGTGCCATTGGCTTGATGAAAAAGCGGCCTTTTTACGACGATGCGGGCAATGTTACCATGCGTATGAGCGTGGATTTGGGGCTTACCATCGATGAGCGCATCGCTGACGGTTACTATTATGCCAAAACCATGGCCTTGCTGAAAACTTTACTGGAAAATCCCCAGCTTTTGGAAAAGCCCTTGGAAGAAGAGGTGGAATGTCAATGTGTCATGTAACTGCCAAAACCCCGTGGGAGGCATCCTTAGGGGATGTTCCCATGCATTTGGATTATTTTGAAGGCACCATGTTTGAGGCCGTCGAAAGCATTGCCGAGAAGTACCCAGAAAATGTGGCCTTCGACTTTATGGGCAAATCCACCACCTATCGGGAGCTTGTGGAAAATATTGAACTCTGCGCCCGGGCCCTGCGTGCCATCGGTATCCGGGAAAACGACAAGCTCACCATCGCCATGCCCAACTGCCCCCAGGCGGTGTACCTGTTTTATGCTATCAATCTGGTGGGCGGCATTGCCAATATGATTCATCCCCTGTCAGCAGAAAAGGAAATTACCTTTTATCTTAAGGAATCCGAATCTGTCGCCGCCGTGACCCTGGACCAGTTCTACGGAAAATTCCAGCGGGCAAGACAGGGCACCAAGGTCAACAATCTGATTATCGCCAGCATCCCGGATGCCTTATCGCCGGTCATGAAGCTGGGTTATCATTTGACCCAGGGCAGAAAAATTGAAAAGCTCCCTGCAGATGCCCCCATCCTCCGCTGGAAGGATTTTCTGCGTATGCACAAATCCTCCGCAAACCCCAAGGTACACCGCAATTCCGATGCGCCGGCAGTGATTCTGTATTCCGGCGGCACAACAGGCACGACCAAGGGCATTGTTTTGACCAACAAGAACTTTAACGCCTTGGGGCAGCAGGTCATCGCCACCAATCCCATGTTCCGGCCCGGAGATAAAATGCTGGCCGCCATGCCGCTGTTCCACGGCTTTGGGCTGGGTGTTTGCGTTCACACCATGCTCTCTCAGGGCGGGCGCTGTATTTTAGTACCCCGGTTCACCCCCGGCAGCTATGCCAAGGACCTGGTAAAGCACCGTTGCAATTTTATTGCCGGTGTCCCCACCCTTTATGAGGCATTGCTGCGGCTGCCGGATATGGACGGGGCGGATTTAAGCTGTCTAAAGGGCGTGTTTTCCGGAGGCGACAGCCTTTCCATTGAACTGAAAAAGAAATTTGATACATTCTTATATGACCATAAGGCAACCATCCAGGTTCGGGAGGGCTACGGCACCACAGAAACCGTTACCGCCTGCTGCCTGACCCCCACCCACATTTATAAGGAGGGCTCCATCGGTCTCCCCTTCCCGGATACCTATATCAAAATCGTGGAGCCGGGTACGGACCGGGAAGTTCCCTACGGCACCGAGGGTGAAATTCTTTTGGCCGGGCCTACGGTGATGAAGGAATACATGAATCACCCCGAAGAAACCGCCCAGACCCTACGCACCCACGAAGACGGTCTGACCTGGGTCTACACCGGCGATTTGGGCACGATGGATGAACAGGGTTTTGTGTTTTTCAAGGGCAGAGCCAAACGGATGATTGTCACCTCCGGCTATAATGTGTATCCGGCCCAATTGGAAAACATTCTGGATGCCCACAGCATGGTGCAGATGAGCTGTATCATCGGCGTTCCGGACCCCTACAAAATGCAAAAAGTCAAGGCCTTTGTCAAGATGGTTCCTGAAGCAAGTCCCACAGAGGAAACCAAACAGGCTCTGATGAACTACTGCCGGGAACATATTGCCAAATACGCTATGCCCTACGATATCGAATTCCGGGAGGACCTGCCGAAAACGCTGGTGGGTAAGGTCGCCTACCGGGTTCTGGAAGAGGAAGAGCTGAAAAAGCAGTCTTAACTGCGTTCTGGAAGGAGAATGTCTATGTTTTTTGGAAAACAAAAAGCCGTTACCTTTAGCTTTGACGACGGTGTTGTGCAGGACCGTCGGGTCATTGAGATTCTCAACAAATACAATCTCAAGGGTACCTTTAATCTAAACTCTGCCCGACTGGGAGAACCGGGGGTTCTAGAGCACAATGGGGTTGCCGCTGACCACAGCCGATTCCCGGCAGAACAGCTCCGGGACATCTATGAAGGGCATGAGGTGGCTTCCCACACCCTCACCCATCCCAATCTGGTCACCATTGAGGATGACCAGGAAATCATCCGCCAGGTAGAGCAGGACCGGCTGCAGCTTAGCGAGCTGATGGGATATGAAGTGGTTGGCTTTGCCTATCCCGGCGGCGGCACGAACCATAACGACCATATCGTTCAGCTTCTAAAAACGCACACCGGCATCCGTTACGGCCGAATCAACGGTGTCTCCAAAAGCCTTGCTGTGCCCACGGACTATTTCCGTTTTCAGGCCACCATTGACACCCGAAGCGTTCCGCCGGAGGAGCTGTTTGCCCTGGCCGACCAATTTCTCACCTGCACCGACAAACCCCAGCTTCTTTCTGTATACGGCCATAGCTACTCCTACGATTACGAGCCCGACAATTGGAAGATATTTGAAGAATTTTGCGAGCGCATCAGCAACCGGGAAGACGTCTTCTACGGTACGACAAAAGAAGTTTTACTGGGATAATCCCTTGGCCGAAAGTCCAAAGCAGCCTTGCTTTGGACTTTCTGTTTTTGTTTTTCTCTCCCTTTGGGCATTTCGTTTTTCAAATTCACCGAAAAACTTCCAAGTTTGCCTTGACTGTCGGGAGAAAACCCACTATAATGTATGAAGCTATGGATATTTTTCTGAGAAAGGATTTTGAATATGGCAAAGGAATATAAAATTACCAGCCTGCGGCTGCAGGATTTGGAAAAGGAACTGAACTATTTGAAAACCACCCGGGAACGTGAAATCGCGGCAATGATTGCCGAAGCCCGTTCCTACGGCGACCTGTCTGAAAACTCTGAGTACGATGCCGCGAAAAACGAGCAGGCTAAGCTTTACGGCCGCATCGCGGAAATCGAGGATATCCTGTCCCATGCCGTTATCATTGAGGATGAGAACGAAGCCAATGGCCGGGTAGGCTTGGGCTGCACCGTTCTTGTGGAAGATATGAAGACCGGTGTCCGGACAGAATACCGAATCACCGGCTCTCAGGAAGCCAATCCTATGGAATACAAACTCTCCGATGACTCTCCCTTTGGCCGGGCTGTGGTAGGCAAATCTGTAAACGACGTCTTTACAGTAAATGCCCCTGCCGGTTCTTACCAAATGAAGGTCATTAACGTTTCTCGCGAGGGTTAAGCCATGGCAAAATTTGTACCCCAGGCAGAAATGTCCCTGTCTGACCAGATGAAGGTTCGCCGGGAAAAGCTGGAGGCTCTCCGGGCTGAGGGCTTGGACCCCTTCTCCGAAACTAAATTTGAAGTCACTTCCGATTCCGCCACGGTGAAAGAAAACTTTGATGCCATGGAGGGTCAGTCTGTCCGTTTGGCCGGCCGTTTGATGAGCAAGCGGGGCATGGGCAAGGTATCCTTCTGCGATTTGCAGGATAATACCGGCCGTATTCAGCTGTATCTGAAGTTTGACGAGATGGACGAGGCTTCCTTTGCCCGTTTCAAGAAAAATGACATTGGCGATATCGTAGGTGTTGCCGGTGATGTGTTCAAAACCGAGCGGGGTGAAATCTCCATTCGGGTCCACGAGGCAACCTTGCTTGCCAAGGCTTTACTCCCTCTGCCGGAGAAATTCCATGGTCTGACCAATCAGGAAACCAGATACCGTCAGCGCTACGTGGACTTGATTGTGAACCCCGAGGTGAAAGATACCTTTGTAAAGCGCAGTCAGATTCTGCGGGAACTGCGGCACTTTCTGGATTCCAAGGGCTTCCTGGAGGTGGATACCCCCATTTTGACTCCCTTTGAAATCGGCGCTTCCGCCCGCCCCTTCTATACCCATCACAACACGCTGGATATGGACATGGTGCTGCGGATTGAAACCGAGCTGTATCTGAAGCGGCTGATTGTCGGCGGCATGGACCGGGTGTACGAGGTGGGCCGCATCTTCCGCAACGAGGGTATGGACACCAAGCACAATCCGGAATTCACTTCCATTGAGCTGTACCAGGCCTATACCGACTTCCACGGCATGATGGACCTTGTGGAAGAGATGATGAAAACCGTCACCATGAACGTCTGCGGTACCCTGCAAATCAACTATCAGGGCAAGGAAATTGATTTGAGCCACTGGGAGCGGCTGACTATGATTGAGGCCGTCAAGAAATATTCCGGTGTAGACTTCTCCCAGATTTCCACCGACGAGGAAGCCATTGCCGTCGCCAAGGAAAAGCATGTGGAGCTACCGGAAATTCCCACCAAGGGCGCTATTTTGGTGGAGTTCTTCGACGCCTTCGTGGAAGAAAATCTGATTCAGCCCACCTTTATTTACGATTATCCTGTGGAAAACTCCCCCTTGGCCAAGCGCAAGCCCGACGACCCTGCCTTTACCGAGCGGTTTGAGTATTTCATCAACGCCACCGAATTCGGAAACGCCTTCTCCGAGCTGAACGACCCCATTGACCAGAAGGGCCGGTTTGAAAAGCAGGTAGCTGACCGGAAAGCGCTGGACCCGGAAACCAAGGCCCAGGTGGACTACGATTACATCACCGCGCTGGAATACGGCCTGCCTCCCACAGGCGGCTTGGGCTTCGGTATTGACCGGCTTTGTATGCTGCTGACCGACTCCCCCTCCATCCGGGACGTTTTGCTGTTCCCCACAATGAAGCCGTTGGATTAAGAACAAACCATAAAAACCAGCACCGCAGTTACACATTTGTGTAACTGCGGTGCTTTCTTTTACGGTTCCAGTCCGAAAAGACGGATGGCATTATTGTAAAAGATATCCTCGATGTCCTGCCGGGTAGCATCCAGCATCAGGCAGGCTTGATAGAATGCAAACAGAGATTCTACGCAGGTGCTTGCCACCGGGAAAACCACCTCATCGGGCAAAAGATGCCGGTAAAGCCACTCAAAGCCGTCTGCGCAGTTGACCGGCCGGGCTTTGGCCCGGTCAATACAGTAATCACTGCCCCATAAAACCTTATCGGTGCCGGCCTGCCGGATGACCTCATACATGGTGGCCGGGTCGCAGACAGCGGCCATATCGTAATAGATGTTTGGAATTCCCTTTAATTCCCGAACCTTCTCAATGGCTGTCCAGGAGGCAAAGCCCCGACCGCAGTGGGCCAGAATCAGCACCGCATTGGGATATTTGGCGGTCATGGTCTTGATATAGGCCATATTCTCCGGGTCTGCCAATGCCGCATCCTTAACCATGTGCAGCGTTATGGTCATGTGACGGCGGTTTGCCACCACCCAGGCACTTTCCGGCAGATATTCCTGAATACCGGCATCAAAGGTACGCCCTTGGCAATTGGCCGTTAAATGATAGCACTTAAAGCCCCGAATTTGAGGACTCACCAGCATGGCCTCAATCTGCTCTTCCGTGTCCCCGGGCATCACATAAACCGCGCCCACACAGTCCGGTGCATCCTTGAGCTGCTCTGCCATCCACTGGTTAATAGGGTCCCGCAATTCCCGCTGGGCCCCAAGGCGAGCCGTGGGGGTGGGCAACAGCAGTCCCCGCACCTTTCGGTTTCCGTAAAGCGCGGCCTGCGCCTGGAGGAAACGTTTTGCGTCCGCAGTGCCATAGTCGGCAAACAGGTTAGACCCCTCCGGCACATGCCAAAGGTCATGCAAATGGGCATGGGCATCAAACACTTTATCCGGAATAAAATTCTGAAGCTTTTCCAGAATTTGGCGGTCCTTTTCTGACAGCGTATAATCCGTCATGCAATCCACTTCCTTTTATTTAATCAGCCGAGCAAAATCTCCCTCGCAAACATCGGTTTGCAAGGCCTTTTCCAAATCGCCCCGCTTTAGAATTTCTGCAATTTCCTCAAAGACCTTATCGCAGGCAGCTGTGAACTTCGCAACCACCTCATCGGTATGAGCCAAGGTGGGATAGAATCCGTTGGAGGCTAAGAATCCCTCATTCAGCATCAGCCGGGTAAACAGGGTCTTCAGCTCCATGGTATGCTCGGTAAATTCCACATGGGCCAAGGTAGGATAGCTGCCGCCGGCATGGAGGGGCAGATTGTGCTTCTTACCCAGCCGGTCCCACATCTCCGTCACATCCGAGCCGATGCGCCAGACATGCTCCCAAACCTTGGTGCGCTCCATTTCCGCCAAAGTGGCCAACGCGGCAGCCGGGCCTACGCTTTCCGTCCAGTAAGTAGAGCTGATAAAGGCCCGTGTGGTGCCTTCCATGGCTTCCTTGGTGCCGATGACTGCGGATATCGGATGGCCATTGCCCAGGGCCTTGCCAAAAATGGCCATATCCGGGGTAACCCCCAACTTCAAATGATAGCCGCCATAGCAGTTGCGCCAACCGATGGTAATTTCATCCAAAATCAGCAGAGCGCCTACCCGCTTGGTTTCTGCCCGGATGTGCTCCAGAAAGCCCGGCTGGGGGTCTACGCCCCGGGCAGTTTCCATCATCACGCAGGCGAGGCGGTCGCCGTATGCAGCAATCACCTGGTCAAACTCTGCCTGATTTCCATAGTTAAAAGCAACGGTGGTTCCGCGAAGGGTTTCCGGCACGCCATCGGGGCACATACCCTCCAGGACCTTGCCCCGCTGACCGGGAGTTTCGCCCAGGTTGACAGCAATGTAGAAATCCGTCCAGCCGTGGTAGCCGCAAATGGCAACCACATCCCGGCCAGTGGTAGCACGGGCAATTCTGGCGGCGACAGATGCAATTTCACCCCCGCCCCGGGCAAAACGAACCTGCTGTGCCCAAGGATGGATTTGGCACAAACGTTCTGCCAGCTCCAGTTCCTCAATGGGGTTTTGACTGCACATAGAGCCGTTTTGCACCCGATCCACCACAGCCTTGGTCACCGCGTCATTGGAAAAGCCCAAAAGGCAAGCGCCAATGCCATTGGTGGTCATATCGTAATAATGCCGATTGTCCAAATCCCAGATTTCACAGCCCTTTGCCTTGCTGTGGTAGCAGGGCCAGTAGCCGGCGGCATATTGCTCGGGGCGCTTGCTTAACAGCTGGGAAACGCCGGGGATTCGCTCTTTTGCATCTAAGTATCTGTTGCGTGTAATATCCATGGAAAACGCTCCTTTTCTAATATGATTTTACAGCTAAATCATATCAACCGAAAAGGCTGGCCGCAATAGGATGCTTGGCCGTTTTTCCGTATATTATGTCTTATTTTCAGTATCTGCAAATTGCGCCCGATACGCCCCGGGGGTCATTCCCTGAATCTCCTTAAAAAACGCCGTAAAGTTAGAGGGGGTGCTATATCCCAGCTCCTCCGAAATTTGGGCAACGGTCTGTCCGGTGTTGCGCAACAAGTCACAGGCAATGGCAAATCGGATTTGAGAACGCTTTTGACGGAAGCTCATGCCGTACTGCTTTTGAATAATACGGTCAAGCTGTCGCCGGGAAAGATTCAGCTCCTGCGCCAGAATCTCCTCTCCTGCTGCCAAATCAAAGCGATTGTTCAAAAAGCGGTCAATATACAAGCTCCGGGTATCTTCCTGCCCCTGGAATCCAGTGGTTTTTTCTTCCATGCCCACTTCCCGGGCCAGCCGAATCATCAACAAGCCAAAAAGGGATTCCAGTGCCGCCTGGGAAAGGGACAGACTTGCAGTCTGCTCTTTCCGGATTTCTTCCAGCAGGGGCAGCATCTGTGCCGCGCTTCCAACCCAGACACGCTGCTCCCGGCTATGCATCTGTAACCATCTTCCCATGCCGGTTGTGGGCATCCGGTACTCTAAATTCATACATATCCGACACAAAGATGCATCGCTGTGCTTGGGACTGTGGATCACATTGGGCCCAATCAGACAAAACTGTCCCGGCTTCAGGGAATACTGCTGATTTTCGGCAGTAAACCGATATTCTCCTGCCTTAATGATATGCAGCTCGTAAAAGCTGTGGCTGTGATCCAGGAATGTAAGCTTTGCATCCTTGTCCTGCTGTGCATCCGCCGGTAAATAGAAACCGATGCGGATACCCAATGCTTCCACGCTATAAGCTTCCAAGTTACCGCCTCCGTTCCCCTGCTCCTGCTATGCGGTTGCCGCCGACAGCGGCTGCCATCTCTTTGAAACACAGGAATTATAGCACATTTCCCTCTTAGAATCAACAAAGAAAACACAGCCGGAGACAAACCCCGGCTGTGCTGTTTTCTCATAAGGTGGCCGCCATGACCGCCTTAATGGTATGCATCCGATTTTCCGCTTCCCGGAAGACAATGGACTGAGGACTTTCAAAGACTTCATCCGTCACTTCCATACAGCTACGCCCGAAAGTCTCTCCCATCTGCTTGCCGATGGCAGTTTTCAAATCGTGGAACGCCGGCAGACAGTGCATAAAGACGGCATCGGAGGATGCGGCCGCCATCAGCTCTTTGGTAACACAGTAAGGTGACAGCGCCTCGATTCGCTCCTGCCAAACCTCCATGGGCTCACCCATGGATACCCACACATCGGTATACAGCACATTCGCGCCCTTGACTGCCACCGTGGGGTCTTCCTCAAAAGACAGGGTTGCCCCGGTTTCCTTGGCAATGTTCAAACAGGTATCAATCAGCTCCTGTGCCGGGAAATAGGCCTTAGGCGCACAGGCCACGAAATCCATCCCCAGCTTGGCGCAGCCTACCATGAGAGAATTGCCCATATTATATCTGGCATCCCCAAAATAGACCAGCTTTTTGCCCTTCAGCGTACCGAATTGCTCCCGGATGGTCAGCATATCCGCCAGAATCTGGGTGGGATGAAATTCATTGGTCAGACCGTTCCACACAGGCACTTTGGAATACTGGGCCAACTCCTCCACAATCTCCTGGCCGTAGCCCCGGTACTCGATGCCGTCATAGATAGAAGCCAATACCCGGGCGGTGTCGGCAATGCTCTCTTTCTTGCCGATTTGAGAGCCGGAGGGGTCTAAATAGGTGGTATGCATACCCAAATCATAGGCCGCCACCTCAAAGGAGCACCGGGTTCGGGTACTGGTTTTTTCAAAAATCAAAGCAACGGTCTTGCCCTCGCAAAGTCTGTGGGGGATGCCGGCCTTTTTCTTGGCCTTTAGCTCTGCTGCCAAATCAATCAGCCCCAGGATTTCCTCGGGAGTAAAATCCAACAGCTTCAGAAAATCTCTGCCTTTCAGGTTCATCTTCATACCTCCCTGCAAACCTGTTTTAGAATTTCCACAGCGGCCTTGAGCCGGTCAAAGGGGATGTTCAAGGGTGGAAGCAGCCGCACCTTGTCCTTGGCAGTCAGCACCAGCACCCCTTTTTCCATACATTCCGATACTACCTGCTTAGCAGGCTTTTTTGTTTGAATCCCAAGCATCAAGCCAAGGCCTGTGACGCTTTCAATGCCCTCCGCGCCGGTCAGCGCCTTAAAAATATAGGAAGACTTCTTCTGCACTTCCTGTAAGAGACCTTCATCCAACCGGCTAAGCACATGCAGCGCCCCGGCGCAGGCCACCGGATTTCCTCCAAAGGTAGAGCCGTTAAGTCCCGGGGAAAACACTTTTTCCACTTTTTCTCCCAGCAGCGTCGCCCCGATGGGCAGGCCGCCGCCCAAGCCCTTGGCGGTGGTGACAATATCCGGGGTAAAGCCATAGTGCATATAGCTGTAAAGCTTTCCGGTTCTTCCGTTGCCGCATTGCACCTCGTCGGCAATCAGTAAAATATCCTGCTCCCTGGCAAGCGTTACCATTGCCTCCACAAAATCTGCATCCAGGGGCAATACACCACCCTCGCCCCGAACGATTTCAAACAGGATGGCCGCCACCTTGTTTTGAGCAACCGCCTCCTGCAAGGCCTCCGCCGTGGGCTCACAATGGACAAAGCCCGGGGTCAGGGGCTGAAAATATGCATGGAATGCCGCCTGCCCGGTGGCCGCCAGAGTGGTTAAGGTTCTGCCGTGGAAGCTGTTTTCCAGGGTGATAATCACCGGATTGTCATATCCCTTTTTGTCCGCGGCGTATTTTCTGGCCGCCTTAATGGCGCATTCATTGGCCTCCGCGCCGGAATTGGAGAAGAATACCTTTTTCAGCCCCGTCCGCTGGCACAGCACCTGTGCCAATTGGGCGCAGGGGGCGGTATAATACAAATTCGACGTATGCTGGAGGGTGTTCAGCTGTGCCGTTACTGCGGAAATCCAGCCCTCGTCACAGTAGCCCAGGGCATTGACCGCAATGCCACTGCCCAGGTCCGTATATTCCTTTCCCTCCGCATCCCAGGCAATACAGCCCTTTCCTTTTACAATATGCAAGGGAAACCGGCCGTAGGTGGGAGCAACATACTGCCCATCCATCTCAATGATGTTCATTTATCCGTTCCTCCCTCGAACATGGTGCCGATGCCCTCATCCGTCAGGGTTTCAATGAGGATGGCATGGGGAATTCTTCCGTCAATGATAAAGACCTTGCTCACACCGTCGGCAATGGCATCGGTACAGCACTCCACCTTGGGAATCATGCCGTCGGAAATGACCCCCTGGGCCACCAGCTCCTTAGTCTGGGCCACCGTGATATGGGAAATCAGAGAATTGGGGTCATTTCTGTCCCGCAGAATGCCCGGGGTATCTGTCAGGGTAATCAGACTTTCTGCCTTCAATGCCCCGGCGATTTTCGCCGCCGCCGTATCGGCATTGATGTTATAGACATTGCCCTGTTCGTCACAGCCCAAGGTGGAAACCACAGGAATATAGCCCTTTTCCAGCACATCTAAAATGGGCTTGGGCTGAATTTCCGTAATATCTCCCACAAAGCCCAGCCGGGTATCCTTGACTTTTGCCCGAATCATATGCCCGTCCAAACCGGACAGACCCATGGCACTGCCGCCGCAGCATTCGATGAGATTCACCAGATTTTTATTGATTTTTCCCGCCAACACCATCTGGGCGATTTCCACCGTTTCTGCATCCGTCACCCGCAGGCCGTCTACAAACTGACTTTTCTTGCCCACTCTTTGGAGCAAATCCGTAATTTCCGGGCCGCCGCCATGGACTAAAACCACCTTCACGCCAATCAAATTCAGCAGTACGATATCATGGACCACAGAATCCTTCAGATTCTCGTTAATCATGGCGTTTCCGCCGTACTTGATTACCACAATTTTTCCGTTATACTTTTGAATGTAAGGCAGGGCGTGAACCAGAATACTGGCTCTGTCTGCATTGGTAATGTTCATAGCCGTTCCTCCGTTATGTGCGGTAATCGCCGTTGATTTTTACATAGTCATAAGTAAGGTCACAGCCCCATGCAGTGGCTGTGGCATCGCCGCTGTTTAAGCCCACGCAAATGGTAATCTCGTCTTGCAGCAGGATTTCCTTGGCCTTTTCCTCGGAAAACGCCACCCCGGCGCCCTGCCGGCATACGGCAATTTCTCCTGCCCGGGAGCGGAAGGACACATCTACCTTGTTTACATCTACCGGTGCGCCGCTGTAACCGATGGCGCACAGCACCCGGCCCCAGTTGGCATCCGCGCCGAACATGGCCGCCTTGGTTAAGGAAGAACAAATTACCGACTTGGCAACCGTCTTGGCGACCGCCTCACTTGCGCCGCCGCTGACACTGCACTCCAACAGCTTGGTTGCACCCTCGCCGTCTCCGGCGATGGCTCTGCACAGATACACCGTCACCGTATTCAGTGCCTTCATGAAAGCGCAGTAATCCTCGTCTTCAGCCGTGATTTCCCTGTTTCCTGCCATGCCGTTGGCCAGCACTGTTACCATATCGTTGGTGGAGGTATCGCCGTCTATGCTGACCATATTAAAGGTATTCTGAATGTCAGTTGAAAGGGCCTTTTGCAACAGCTCACTGCTGATGGCGCAGTCTGTGGTGATAAACACCAGCATGGTGGCCATATTGGGATGAATCATGCCCGAGCCCTTGGCAATGCCTCCCATGCGGCATTCCACACCGCCGATTTGGAAGGACACCGCAATTTCCTTTTTCTTGGTATCGGTGGTCATAATGCCCTCGGCGGCTAAATCGCTGTAATCTCCCAAGCCCTTTGCCAATTCCGGAAGCCCCTGGGCAATGGGGGCAAGCTCCAAGGGCTGACCAATCACGCCGGTGGATGCCACTACCACGTCCTTTTCCCCGATTCCCAGCACATCTGCCGTCAGACAGCAGGTTTTCCGGGCAATCTCTGGGCCGTTGGCATTACAGGTGTTGGCATTGCCGCTGTTGCAGATAATTGCCTGGGCCTTGCCGTCAGATAAATTGTCCTTGGTGACCAAAAGGGGCGCGCCCTTTACCAGATTGGTGGTATATACACAAGCGGCATTGGCCTTGACCTGACTGAAAATCAGAGACAAATCCCGCTTGGTTCTGTTCTTGCGGATGCCGCAGTGGATTCCGTTGGCTGTAAAGCCCTTTGCGGCACAGACACCGCCTGCAATCATTTCCATATCTTTTTTCCTCTCTTAAAGCTCCAAGCCCTGGGTTTTTTCCACCCCAAGCACCATGTTTAACACTTCCACCGCCGCGCCGGAAGCACCTTTTCCCAAATTGTCGTACCGGGCAGTCAGTAAAATCCGTTCCTCATTTCCAAACACGGAAACCTCCATGCTGTCCTTGCCGCTCAGGTGCGCCGCCGACAGCATACCGTCTTCATCCGCCTTATCCGTATACCGGACCAGCGGGCCTGCATATTTTTTCCGATACAGTTCTCGAATCTGCCCGGCATCCGCCTTTAGGTCGGACAGAAACAAAGGCACGGTCACTTCCATACCGCTGTAAAAATCCGACACAATGGGACAGAAAATCGGGGCATGTTTCAGGCCGCAGACTGCCTGCATCTCCGGTAGATGCTTGTGCATTTGGGTCAAACCGTATTGCCGGGGGGCATCCAGCAGGGCATTTCTTTCGCTTGACGTATACTGGGCAATCATTTTCTTTCCGCCGCCGCTGTAGCCGGTGATGGAGTGGCAGGTCAGCTTGGCCTCCTTACCTAAAAATCCGGCCTCTACCAGAGGATATACCAACGCAATAAAGCCGCTGGCATGACAGCCGGGAACGGCGATGCGCTTTGCCTTTTTCACGGCGCTTTCATAATCCTCCGACAGCTCCGGAAAGCCGTAGGCCCACTGCGGATTGGTTCTGTGGGCCGTGGAGGTGTCAATCACCACAGTATTGGGATTGTCAATCATTGCCACCGCCTCTCTGGCGGCATCATCGGGAAGGCACAAAAAAGCAATATCCGCCCGATTCAGCATTTCTTTTCGCTGTACCGGGTCTTTTCGTGCTTCTTCCGAAAGAGTCAACAGGGTAATATCCCGGCGGTTTTCCAGCCGTTCATAGATACGCAGGCCGGTGGTGCCTGCCTTTCCGTCAATAAATACTGTCTTCATTTGCTCCGCTCCGTAAATAATTATTCATTCTTGCTCCGGCATTTTTCCGTTTTATCTTGATATTATACATCCTAATGCATAGTTATGCAAGTGATATTGTAAAAAAATACACCTCTCCTATTACAAATTATTCCTGCAACTGGGGTTCGTTTTTGTGCATCATTTTGCAAATGCATAAAAAGTCTGCATAGTTTTGGCTTTTATGCAAAAGGAAGCCTCCGGGGGCTTCCCGGAGGACCATCTTTATGTAGCTCATTCCACCTCGGACAGCTCCACCTTCATCTCTTTTTTGGGAATCAGAAATCTCCGGGTGGCAAACAGACCGGCAATACACAATACACAGGCCAAATTGCTTAGTGGATTGCTGTGATTCAAAATAACCTGCCGGGAAATGGCAACAATCAGCACCTCCAACGTGTTAGCCGGGGTCATATCCACCAGCATCCGCACAAATTCCAGACCCACCACGATGGTCAAAATATTGTGCAGGAAATGGTCTAAAGAAGAAAAGTAATCCGCTTGGGTGCACATACGATAAATTTCCAGTCCCAGCATCCCCACCAATACAATCAAGGTCAGGGCGGCTATTATCCATTCTAAAACGTGCAGAATTTTATGAATCAGCATTTCCTTTTTCTTTTGCATTGGCAGAAACCTCCTTGATAATGGGTTTATTAAATGGAAAAAATTACAAAAGGGAAGTGTTTTTTGAAAAATATCAGGATTCCGTAGTCAGGTTTTGATTATTCTTCGGCTTTTTTTGCTGTGCCATCCAAATTTTCATCACCAGCTTGTGGGGAAGACACTTTACAAGCAGCACCTGTGCCTTGATGGGCAGACCGTGGACAGAGTAATCCTTTTTGCTGCGGTACAAGTCCTTCAGTCCTGTTGCCACCACATCCTTGGCCTCATACAGGTGGTTAAAATATTGCACCCGGTTACCTTCGTTGGTCTGGCAGGCGTGATTGAAAAACTCGGTTTTCACCCATCCGGGATTCATGGCCATACACCGGATGCCTGCCTTCTTCAGCTCTGCGTTGAGAGCGCGGCTGTAGCTGAGCACAAAGGCCTTGGTCGCGCCGTAGGTGGTAATATAAGGCACAGGCTGAAAGGCCGAAAGGCTGTCCAGCTGCAAAATGTGACTGCCCTTCGCCATGTAGGGCAGGACCAGTCGGGTCATCCGCACCAGAGCCTTGCAGTTTAAGTCCAGCATCCGGCAGTCATCCTCCTGGGAAACCTTTTCAAAATCTCCGAATTTTCCAAAGCCGGCGGCATTGACCAACAGACGGACATCCGGCGATTCCTGCTTCAGCAAGGCATCCACAACTTCAAAGCTGTGACTGTCGCACAAATCCAGCCCTATGGGCCGGACAGGAACACGAACCGCTTCTTTCAGGGATTCCAGCGCCTGTTCCCGCCGGGCAATGACCCAAATTTCCTCCACTTCCACAAAACGGGTGAGCTGTAACACAAATTCCCGCCCCATGCCGGAGCTGGCACCGGTAACAATGGCAATTTTCATTCCGTTTCCTCCTTACAGACGGCACGTAGCAGTGCCTCTTTTTCGTTGGGAAGCCGTTCTTCCAGCACCCATTCCAGTAATTGCTCCAGTTGCCGGCCGATTTGCCTGCCGGAAATACCTAACGCCATCAAATCATGGCCGTTTACTGCCAAATCCTTAATATGCAGGCAGGCATCCTCCTGCAAAAGTGCATTCAAAGCCTCCCGGATTTTGGAAAAATCCTCTCCCTCTCCGGCCACGCCCTTACTGCAAAAATCCCCCTCCTGCAAGTCAATCAGCAGCCGCAGATTCTCTTCTCCGTATTTGCTCAGGGCTCTGCGCAGACATTTCCTTTCCGGAGACAGAACCAGCATATGGTGGGATATGAGAAACACCACCTGCTGTCGCAGGGCGGTGGGTGCTTTCAGCCGAAGCAAGGCTTCGTCGGCCATTTCCCCACTGATTTGTGCGTGGCCGTAAAAATGCCCCCGGCCGGTTTCATCTAAGGAAAAGGCAGGGATTTTCCCCACATCGTGGAGCAGTGCCGCCCAGCGCAATGCTAAATTCCCCGACACCGCCTCCGTTACATAGGCCGTATGGGTATATACATCATAAGCGTGGTGGGGGCTGTGCTGTAAAAAACCCACTGCGGGAGCAAGCTCCGGCAACACCTGGGTCAAAACAGGGGCAAAATCCAGCAAATTTTGGGCGGTAACCAAGGGAAGAAGTTTACATAACTCATCAAACACCCGTTCCGATGCCAATTTTTCCATGGTGGATACCAGGGCATTCATGGCTCTGAGGGTTTCCGTTTCCGGGGTCAGCCCAAAGCGCACGCAAAACCGAACCCCCCGCAAAATCCGCAGCGGGTCTTCCCGAAACCGCCTTTCCGGGTCGCCAACCGCCCGGAGCAGTCCCCGGCGTAAATCTTCCCTTCCCCCAAAGGGGTCAACGAAGCCTGCGGTGGGCGAGTACGCCATGGCATTGACGGTAAAATCCCGTCGGGCCAGGTCTTGTTCAATGCCGTCTACAAATTCCACCCAGTCCGGGTGACGGCTGTCTTCATAGCCCCCCTCGGTGCGAAAGGTGGTAATTTCCACCACGCCGCCGTCTGTCACCACACCCACCGTGCCGTGCTTTTCTCCTGCCAGCACCAGATTCCGGTGCGCAAAGCAACGCTTTACTTCCTCCGGCAGTGCATCGGTACAAAGGTCATAATCCTCAGGTATCCGCCCCAGACAGGCATCCCGGACACAGCCGCCTACCGCATAGCAAACAGCGCCGGCCGCTTCCAGAGTATCCATGCACTGACGGACATATTCCGGCAAAAACATCTTCTCACTCCTGCTTCCAAAGCCCACGGGGCATCGGTCTCAGATTGCACAAATCCGAGAACATCCACACTGCCAAAGCCGCGTAAAGAATCGGACTTTCACAAAAAGGCAGGCTGACCAAAGCACAGTAGCCGGTGGCCAGATGGGATATCGTGTGCATTTTGCGGCTGCCGTCCCCATCTGTAAACACCGCACTTTGATAACAGGCAATGGCCGCCCCAATATTGGCAAGCAAGGGGAAGATATAATCCTGCAGCTGGGGGTCAGCGCTCCAGATTTGATAACAGTAAACCAGACGGACAATCAAAAAGACACAAATCACCACGGAATACAAAATAGACGGGCGAATTCCCTTCCACCGGCAGTATCCCAAAAAGCTCAATGCCGCGGCGGCGCAAAAGCCCAAGATACCGCAAATCAATGTAAGGGTATTTTCACCGCCGGTAAGCGCCAGAATGGCAGTGACTACCAAACCAATGGCACTTAGGCTGTAACCGCAGGCAGACAGTACAGACCGGGGGAAATTAAAACGGTACTTATTGGCCTGCTGTAAAGGCAGGGTCTGCACAATCAGCAATGCCGCCACAGCCAGCGTAACTACCCACAGCAAAATCCAGGCAAAATGGCCGCTCACCAGCAGCCCCCGGTCGTCAATCCCGGTGGTATACAGAATGTAGCGCAGCAACGCGCCCAAAATCCCTCCCAGCAAAACCAGCAGAGGCAGTCCGTAAACATTCAAAAATCGCTTCATAATATCCTCCCTTATTGAAACCGCAAAATCAGATAACAAATTCCGCTTAAAACCGGCTGATGCAGCAAATATATCCACAGAGAATGTTTGCCGCATCCCCGCAGGAAACGAAGCACCGGATTCGTTTCCTTCACCTTCGGCAACAGGGATTGCCCGGATGCATATACCGTCTTTCCCAGCACCGCGCCCAACAGGAAAAAGCCAAAGTTGGGAAGCAACGGGAAATAATCCGAGGACTGAAAGCCCTCCATCCGCAACCCCAGAGGAATGAGCCAGTGGAAATCCACAGTCGGGCCCTTCATCAGCCAGAAGCCTGCAATGCTAAGCCCCAAGCCCAACACGCCCAGCGCCCATGCCGGCAGCTTTTTCACAGCCTGCCAAAGGAGCATACATACCCCCAGACAGTGAAGCACGCCGAAATAAATTATCAGGCTCACGTCTGCCAGTCCCAGAACATACATTCCGGCGGTGGCGGCGGTGCAGAGCAGGCCGCAGGCAAATACCACGAGTCCCCGCTTGATATGGTGACGGCCAAGGGTGACACAAATGCCGGAAATCAGCAAAAACAGCACGCCGCCCCACCGCTGCACAAAGGCAAACGCCGGGGTATATTCCCACGCCACCAGCCGGTACAGATACACCAAATCATAGACCAAATGCACTGCTACCATACCCAGAACACAGAGTCCCCGGAGGGCATCCAGCTCCCAAATCCGTTTTTTCATGGATTTTTCAATCCCTTTCCTGCTTATTGTCTTTTATTATATCAGCCCGAAGGCATAATTTCTACCCCTTTGACAAAAATCTCCCGGATTTCCATTTTATACTTGTTTCCCGCGGGCAAACGCGATATAATAGGTTATTATCTGCATTTTCGGAGGAACGGATATGCTCTTGTGGAATACACGTCTTTTAACAGCAACCCCACCCGGAATCCAAACCATGCTCTGGATTGGAAAGGTGCTTCTTCTTTTGGCCGGCGGCATTTTGGTTTTGTGCCTTTTGGCCTTCTTTACGCTGTGGTTTTTGTGCCGCATTGTGGACCTGGACAAGCCCCAGGACCGGGACAGCAAATTTTATCGCTGGGTGCTAAGACTGGTTATCCCTGTGATTATGGCCATTTTGCAAATGCGGGTTCACACCTCCGGACTGGAGAAAACCCCCAAAGACGGCCGTTTCTTACTGGTCTGCAATCATATCAATGACTTAGACCCTGTGACCCTTTTGCGGTACTTTTCCAAAAGCCAGCTTGCTTTCATTACCAAAAGGGAGAACATGAATATGTTCCTGGTGGGCAAGCTGATGCACAAAATTCTGTGCCAGCCCATCAACCGGGAAAATGACCGGGAGGCCCTGAAAACGATTTTGAATTGTATCCGGCTGATGAAAGAGGACATGGTATCCATCGCCGTATTCCCCGAGGGCTACACCAGCTTAGACGGAAAGCTCCACAAATTCCGCCACGGCGTTTTCAAAATCGCCACCAAAACCCATGTTCCCATTGTGGTATGTACCCTGCAAAATACCAACAAGGTCTTCCATAACGCCCTGCGTATAAAGCCCACGGATGTGCAGCTGCATCTGGTGGAGGTTATCCCCCCGGAATTTTATGAAAATATGACCGCCGTGGAGCTGGGAGAATATGTCCACAGCCTGATGGCCAGGGACTTAGGCCCGGAGCTGGTGCTGCAGTATGAAGAAAATGCTTGATTTGCCTTGGAATATTTTGTATAATAAGCAATCAGAAAATACAATCCGTTTTGGAGGATAAAACTATGAAAAACAGCGAAAAAACACTGGATATGATTGTAAACCTCTGCAAAAGCCGGGGCTATGTGTATCCCGGTTCTGAAATTTACGGAGGTCTTGCCAACTCCTGGGACTACGGCCCTCTGGGTGTGGAGTTTAAGAATAACGTCAAAAAAGCCTGGCTGAAGAAGTTCGTTCAGGAATCCGATTATAATGTAGGCCTGGATGCCGCCATTTTGATGAACCCCACCACTTGGGTCACCACCGGTCACGTGGGCTCTTTCTCTGACCCGCTGGTAGACTGCAAGGGCTGCGGTGCCCGGCACCGTGCCGATAAGCTGATTGAGTCCGCTGAATCCGGCAAGGATGTAAATGTGGATGCCATGAAGCCTGCGGAAATGAATGACTTTATTGCCCAGCATGAGGATGTCATCTGCCCCAACTGCGGCAAGCATCATTTTACTTCCATCCGGAACTTCAACCTGATGTTCCAGACCAAGATTGGCGTTACGGAGGACTCCTCCTCCACCTGCTATCTCCGTCCGGAGACCGCACAGGGCATTTTCGTCAACTTTGCAAACATTCAGCGTACCACCCGGAAAAAGCTGCCCTTTGGTGTCTGCCAGGTGGGCAAGGCCTTCCGCAACGAAATCACCCCCGGCAACTTCACCTTCCGCACCCGGGAATTTGAGCAGATGGAATGTGAATTCTTCTGCCAGCCCGGCACAGATTTGGAGTGGTTCGCCTACTGGAAAGACTTCTGCAAGAATTGGCTGACCAGCTTGGGCATCAAAGAAGAATCCCTGCGGCTGCGGGACCATGAGCCGGCAGAGCTGGCCTTCTATTCCCGGGCTACCACCGATATCGAATACCAGTTCCCCTTCGGCAGCGGCTGGGGCGAGCTGTGGGGCATCGCCGATCGGACAGATTACGATCTGGGCCGCCATCAGGAAGCCTCCGGTAAGACCTTGGAATACTACGACCAGGAGCGCAACGGGCACTATATCCCCTATGTCATCGAGCCCAGCTTGGGCTGTGACCGTGTGGCGCTGGCCTTCCTGTGCGAAGCTTATGACGAGGAAGTGGTGGGTCAGGATAAAAACGGCAAGGACGATGTCCGTACGGTGCTGCGTTTGCATCCCTACCTGGCACCCTTTAAGGCGGCAATTTTGCCCCTGTCCAAGAAGCTGTCCCCCAAGGCGGAGGAAATTTACCGGGAGCTGAAGAAGGACTTTATGGTGGACTTTGACGATGCCGGTTCTATCGGCAAGCGTTACCGCCGGGAAGACGAAATCGGTACGCCCCTGTGCATCACCGTGGACTTCCAGACCGTGGGCGACGAGAATACCCCGGCCGACCACTGCGTCACTGTTCGTGACCGGGATACTATGGAGCAGGTTCGTATCCCCATTGCCCAGCTGAAAGATTACATCAGCGAAAAGTGCGCATTTTAATAAAGACACTGCCCCCGGAGCACCGCTCCGGGGGCGTTTTTGTCGAGGGCTGTCGAGAGAAAACCCCTTGACAAAGCCATATTGCCATGCTATAATACCCAAGCACTCAAGGTGCAGTTAAATATCGCGGAGTAGAGCAGTTGGAAGCTCGTCGGGCTCATAACCCGGAGGTCGTAGGTTCGAGTCCTGCCTCCGCAACCATAAAAAGTCCTGAAATCGCAAGATTTCAGGACTTTTTCTCGCGTTTTTACAGGAGAAAAGTTGATACAGTTTTTGGTGTTTACTAGTTTTGACCCCATTTTGACCCCAATTGGCTATGCAAACTGGTTTCAGAAATGTGAGTAATCGCTAGAAAAACAACGAATTTACAGGAATAGGCCATCAGGGGGAATGCCCCTAATGGCCTGTGTTATTTGCCTCTGGTTATCCAGTTACAGACAGTTGAAGAACAAATCGTCCCAAATCACAGGGTATTTGAGAAACGGCTGTAGGAGTCGGAGGATAGAACCGTGTCCGTAATTCTTCCTGTATGCTTTCACGAAGTTCAGCAAGTCCCTGCATGAGATCAATACAGCTACAGTTAATTTCTGGAAAGTCGGGTAGAGTTAACTCTGTCATGTACCCCAATGTCTGTGTGACCAAAACGGGAAAGGTTAGATCGGTAGCGGTAGGTTGCTGGGCATTAAACAGGTTTTCCATCAGTGCCATACCGGCCTGTTTATGGTCGTCCAAGATATGGCTATATGTGTCCATAGTAAACGAAACTGAAGCATGACCCATAATTACGGAAAGCGTTTTCATATCCATACCTTCCTCTGTAGCTCTGGATGCAAATGTGTGTCGGAGGGCATGAAGCGTGAAGTGTGGAAGGCCACCAAGGGCAAGAATTTGGTTGTAATAATCCTTGAAAGTACGTGGTTCCACATAACCGCCGTAGGGATTTGTAACGAGGAAACCGCTCTCACAATAGGTATTACCAGCCGCAGCACGATCGTTTTGTTGAACAAGTTTCCAGCCCTGCAGATTCTGTATGATCTGGGAGATCAAGGGAATTGAGCGTATTGAGTTTTGAGATTTAGGGGACTGTATTACAATCTCTGTTGTAGGTTCGTTGGGGTTTGTTGGACGTGTGGTTTTATTTAACCGACTTAGTGTGCGTCGGACATATGGTCTTCGGCCCTGAAAGTCAATGTCCTCCCATCTAAGACCCAAAAGCTCTCCTAACCGCAAACCAGTGAAAAGTACCAAGCGAATAAAAACACCGTAACGGTGCTGATAGCTGGCTTGGATCAGCCGCATCTGCTCGTCACGGTTAAGAATTATAATTTGGGGCCGGTCTCCACGGGGGAGATTAACAGAAGAAGCGGGATTGCTATTAATGTACCCTTCTGCTACTGCGAAATCCAATGCCCGGTGGAGAAATAGATTCAAGTTGGCTATGGTTTTAGATGCCAATCCTTCGTGCTCAGACTTGTAATTGTAATAGATCTGCAGAGTTCGGGGTGTTAACTCCTGCAGAGGAATATTACCCAGCGCAGGTTTGAAATGTACCCGGATATAGCTTTCGTAAGAGAGGTATGTACTCTGTTTCAGTGTATTTTTCATATATACATCAAGACACAAATCTAACCATGCACCCAATGTGATTTTAGTAAAATTATTGGGGGTAGTGTCGTTGATGTAAGACATTTGATTTAGAAGCATTACTGCTTCTTCCTTGGTATTCGCATACTTGGATACTCGTTTGGGTTTTCCTGTCATAAAATCGTGAGATGTAGTGATACGTACTTCGTATCTGCCATCTGCCCGCTGACGAATATTTCCTTCTTTGTTTGCTCTGGTTTTTGCCATTGTAAATCACCTCTGTAAATTATGGAGGCCGTGCTGTAGTGGCCCTGCTTCATAGAGATAATATGCAGTTGTTATTTGCTACTATACAGGCACTGACCCCTTACAGGGGAGTTGTGCAGAGATTTACTTTTTACAAAGATTGTCAAGCAAAATAACCACTAGTAAGTATAGAAAAGGTTTGCTATACTGAATTATAGGAACAAGTCCGCCATGTCCAACTTGTCCAACTAATTTGGAGCATAGTTTCTTGTACTTCTATACACAGAATTAGTTGGACAAGTTGGACACAATGATGAAATAAATGAGGGTGTTACAATGGAACAGTTAAAAGCCGAACATAAAGCATTAAAAGGATATGGGAATGCCAATCTATGGTTAAATCTTCCTGTAGACCAGACGACCAATGCGTTTTTGCAAAGTATTGGCTGTGCGTCGCGCTATATGCTTGAAAATGCACTTAAACAATTGGAGGATACTACTTCCTATGAAGAATCTATTAGGGCAGCGGTTTTTCAAAAACGAGAAATTCCATCAACAACGCCAATACCGATAGCATGGGAGATTGCGGATTTATTAAAGGAGATTTATTGTGTCTATACCCAAAATGATTTTCAAGAAAGTGAAGCCTTTGCGAAAGAAGTTTTTGTTCAATTAGTTTCACGGCAACAGATTGCGGAGAATAAAGGCCTTGAAGAAGACTATATTCGAATGAATTTGTTATGCAATAGCGGAGCTCAAAATCAATTGTTGTCATCCATAAAACCAGCCTTTCAACAACGTATAGATTTAGTTAATAAGATGATATTTACATCTACATCAGTAGTAGATTATCAAATAGCATTGGAGTTCTTAGATAACCTGATTGCAAAACTGATTAGCATGAGGGGCTCTGTCGTAAATGATGTAGTTGAGAAGGAAAATGCAAAGTTTTCCTATACAGATGAATTGCTGAAATATTATAGAGATTTGGTTTCAGTAAGAAGCACGCTAGTTCCTGCACAAATCGATGGAATGCCAAGCGATGTTTTGTATTTTGACCAATCGTCTAGATGTGCAAATGTTGTTAGCCGCCTAGAAAGAATATTGAGCGAGTATAAGCGCCCTGTAAGCGATAAAGTTGCGAGTGAGTTTCTAACGTGCTACAAAGAATACCTTTGCATGCAAATTAATCCTAATAAAAGAAAGCAAGCTGTAGATTTTGTAAAAACCTATACAAAAATTAGAGAATATACTTATGACACCCTACCAGTAGAGGATTTTATGGAGCAAATGCAAAAGGAACTTTACTCCTATGCAAAAAGTGTTTTTATGGGATTGAAGGAAATAAGCCTACATGGCTATGTAAGTACAGACTATACTCCAAAAGCGGCTGCTGATGCTCATTTCCGTATGCGCTTGATAGATATACAAAAGATTATTCAGGACAAAATTGATGAAGCTATAAAGCAACTGAAAATAGCTTATACGGTGTTTCACTATTCAACTCAAATAAATGACGAAGGAAAAAGTGTTATTCACCTTCCTCCTTCGGGCAGAGCAGAGATGAATAGATTAAGTGATTGTATGTATTACCAAAGTTTCAATATAAACAGAGAAGTACTTGGTATGCCAGACATTGATTTTAATAAAACCGCCCAGTATGCGGAGGTCTACAATAGTTCTGTTGTCCCAATGATAGGGGGCGAAGAAATTAGTGCAAACGATATAGGTGAATTGTTGGAGCAAATAAACTGTAGAGAGATGTCTGGCGATGATCGATGGTTAGCAACAGCCAAGTTTTTAGAGTATCAATGTAGAGTTGCTGTTGCTGTGTTGATAAGGGACAGCGTAAAGCAATTAAAAGAAGAATACATCCGTTTTTGTTCTCTAGTATATAGGACTAAAAAGAATACTTTGAAATTGTGAGACTATTTCTTCAAAGTGAACAATAACAGACTTTAATGTAGTAAACTTGGACTTGGATCCCATCGCGCGTTGGAATTCCATTTGTTTAAAAGAGTTTTTAACAAAGGAAGGAAAACAATATGTGTAACTTGAAAACTGAAAATTTTAAAGAGGCAATGGCAGCTATGGATCGAGCATTAATGCCACAAACAGAAGAGGGCTTAGTTGAGCCAATAGAATTCCCCAATGCTGGACCACAGAAAATGCTTTATCCTTATTTTAAAAGGGATACTAATGGTCTAATTTCACCGATAATATTTGCAGAAGACTTTGCAAACGGCGACATACCGGATTGTCTGGAGTATAAACTAGGTTGGCAATTGCCTGCGCCTGAGACGGCGGGCCTCTTTCCGCTGCAGAACGTTATCTACGAAGATCCAAGACTAAATCTCGGGCCCAATGAATGGCGCGTGCTGAACAATCAGGAGGGCGTAAAGACATCTTCAAAATACAAGGATGAAGTTATGCAACAGGCAGAACAATTTGCTTTGTTGCCCAAGCGAAGGTATTATATGGAAGGCAACATTGCAGAATGCTGTGATGCTGGTATTCTCTTTATGACGGAGGATGGAGAAGAGCAAATATGCAATTTCGACATCCTTGTAAAAGAGCATCTGATAATCAAAGAGCGGAACAAGAAGGATGGAATGGAGTTTTTGTTTGAGGTTGTTTGTAACAATACCAGAACAGAACTGACGATATCTAACAGAGATCTTGATAATATCACTAAGATTGTTCAGAGAGAAGTTCCAATATGTACGCTTAATACCACTGTGTCAAGGTGCAATCTCATTCTTGCAAGCATTGCGCGCAAGCAGATCCAGGGACTTCCAGTGCGGTACATCTTTAAGTCCCCCGGGTTTTGGCGGGTGGAGGAAGGCTGGGTATATGCACATGATATGGCCTCGGTGCCAAATCCGCAAACTGTTTTCCAGACAGGATGCTCCATTTCGTATGATCACAATTTAGGTCCAACTCAAGCATGTGTAGAGGCAATGTCTTTCTTGGGTTTGTCACAGAAACAAACAATGCTTCTTCCACTGTTCCTTCTGGCACACCTAGGGCCGATGTTCGAATTGTTTGCAGATGCAGGATATGTACCAAGGTTTGTTACCTTCCTAAACGGTAGGACGGGGTCACTAAAGACATCAATGGCACTGTGTTTGTATCGAATTTTTGGTGAGATGAAAGACACGCCAGAAGCGAATTTTAATGATACGGAGACCGCGCTTGAAATCAAACTGGGAACGGCGTACAGCAGAGTTTTACTGGTGGATGACTTTCGCCCACCTGTGACAGCTGTAGCTGGGCGGCAGAACCTGGAGAAACTTGAGAAAATTATCCGATTTGTAGGTGATCGTATCAGTAAGGCTCGAAGCAATCCCGAATTGGGAAGAGCCAAAGAGTTTCCCCCTACGGGGTGCTGCTTGATTACAGGGGAAGATACCGGTGGTAGCCAATCTTCGCTGCTCCGTTGTTTGGTTTTGCCTATTGAGAAAGGGGATATAAACGGAAAGGAATTACAAAAATATCAGGACAACCCCCTTTTGCTACAAACGCATATGTATCATTTTTTGTGTTTCTGTGGAGAGCATGGTGATCAGTTTGTTCGCCATATCAAGGAGAATTTCAAAAAAGAAAGAGATTATTTTTCGTCCAGGGTGCATGAACGACGAATTGCAGATACTGGAGCAACCCTTGTTCTTGTGGCACATATTTTCTTGTGTTATGCTGCATCGGTAGGGGCGGTGACAGAGAGCGGGATACGGACTCTAGAGCAAGAATGGAGGGCGATAATCACACAAGCATTACATTTCAGTGAGGATTATAGTAAGGAGAAGAATCCCTGTGCAATGTATCTAGGTGCGCTCTTTGATATGTATCAGAGTGGAAGGGTAGCAATAGCCTCCGAAATCAGCACTTATGAACCAACTAAGCATATCGGATATGCAAAAGATGGGGAGTGGTGGCTGAGAAAGAATGATCTTTATCGATTGGTTGTACAGTACTGGAGCGGCTTAGGTGTTACATTTCCGCTCAGCATTGTAAAGGTTAATGAGGCTTTGGATGATCAGGGGTTGATAGGCGTTTCGTATCAAGTATCCGATGGAGTGGAGAAGAAACTGTATTCCAAAAGATCCTCACTGGAGGGAAGACCCCATATGACAGTACTCTTCACATCAAAATCGCAGGAATACTTACAGAGAGAGCTTGGCGAGTATTAATCTTTTGACGAGAACAAGCATCCCCCATCACACAAATCCGTGTGATGGGGGACATTTCGTTAGGGCATTTTGATTTTTGCATTTTCCAAGATGTATTGCGTAAGAGCGGTGCGAGGGATGCGCCAGGTGCGACCGTTTTTATAGGCTTTCAGCTTACCGCTGTTTAGGAGCTCGTACATAGCATTATAACCCACCCGGAAAGCTTCGCAAGCCTCTTCTACTGTAAGAATATTGGGATAATCCTCAAACATTATTCGTCCCCCACAGGCTGCTGACAAGCTCCACGGTGGGGGCAGGACGCAGAATCAAGCTTGCAGTTGTCGCATAAGCAAGCAGGAGGCTTAGGTTCAGATTTTCTGCGCACAGGGGCCTCCTTGCGGCGATACAGATCCATTTTTTCAATCTGCTGCATGATTGCCGGCTCGGTTCTCTGCAGCTTGATTGCAATGGCGGTGATGCCCTCGCCCTGACGGAACAGTTTTACAAGCTGTTCCTTTTCTTCTTCTGTCCAGTAATCACCCTCACGATCCATCCGGACAGTGCGGTTGCGCATACTGGTTACAGCTTCATAGATTTCATATTCATGCACGGTAAATCACTCCTTATAATGAATTACCATGATGTTAGGTGTATTACAAAGAAAATGAGAAATGGCGAGCTATGTTAAGAATCATCTTAAAAAACAGTACTGTCAAAATACTGGTCAATGTCTTGCGGTAGGTCCGAATCAACATCGAGCAAAGTATCGTTTCTGCGAGGATTCATATGCCATTTCGAATCAAATGATACACCATATTGCTCTGTAAGTACCTGCCTTGCGTCGGACAACTTTACAACATGACAGTTTTCCCAGGTTTCAATATCATCCTGTTTTTTTAGATTCGTTGGATGAAAAATAGCTACTTCATCGCTTCCATTGAACAGCGTATAAATGTACGTTGCCTGGCTACTACTCCATGCAAGGTTTTCAATTCCAGCTATGATATAAACCTGTCCGCAGGGAAGAATACCACCGCTAAAACGATTGCTTACAGATGACAGATTGGAGCGATACATTTGCAAGCGAAAAGAATCCTCCCCAAATACTTCGAAAATCTGGGGGATGATTTTTGCCCGCAGCAGCATATGCAGCTTCATATCTTCAGTTAGGACAGAATGGCCTCCGTTTTTGAATTCAAGGCCACATTCATCCGTCAGCAGCGTATGAAAACTCTTGCGATTATCTGCTCTGGATGCATTTCTGTCAATCTCAAAACACAGCCCTTCAGGCCACAATTCTACAACATTGCTTCCATCAAAAGTCATGTAAACAGCAGACCTTTTTCCACAAGGCGCAACGACTGTAACCGTTCCGTTTGCATTTGAGACAATTTGCAGTTTGTCTTTGTTCACCTTGCGCAGTTTCCTGTTTGTCCTCAACTCAAAATCGCTTTCTTCAAAAAGAAAGTAAATATCCTCCAAGATTTTCAATGTACGTAAAAAGGCCAATGTTAGTTCCCCCTTCATAAGTGACTTGGATTCAATGTTATAGTATGTATTTGAAATCAGCTCATTTTCGTAAGGGGTAATATGCGGTGTGTCAAAAAGCCTAGTTTATGTTTGATTCACTTGCATTAATACCACTCACACAGCAAGTCTACAATCAAATGTGTTACACAATGTCCCTTGTGGCAAAGATAACCGACTTCTTTCAGCAGGTCAATATACCAATCCTGCAGCCCAAGTTGGCTGAGCAATGTTTCTACGCTGCGTGGCATCGGTTTCCGGGAATACCGCCCATTTCTGACATTATCCATGACCAGCAAGGCAAGGCTGGAATCGTGAAAATTGTATTTTGCCAAAGCATTGCTGATAGCTTGAAAAACATCTTCACGAAATACGGGGAGATCCCAGAAGTCCGCCTGACCACTTTGCAGAAGATCTATCGTTTTATCCCCCCATACATCTACTGCGCAAAACAGGCCTTCTATCCGCAGGAGCAGATCAAAGCTGACCGGCTCCTGCAAGGGAAGATACTCGGACTTTTCCAAAAGCGTTTGGTATCTGGATTTTAGAAGTGCCTCGGCCAAGGTAGGATTCAACAGTGCTTGCAGATCTGGCGTGGGGGTTTCGGTGCGGAGCTGTTGCTGATAGAGTTGTTCAATTTGCTCATCAGAATAAAAAAAGAATCGGGTTGCACCGCTGTGCCAATGTTCAAAGGTTTCCCAATCAGTGTCCCAATAGCCATCTGCTGATACTGTCGGTTTCTCCTTTTCAGTCGGGCAAATAACATACTGCACATAAGGTTGCGGATCATCGGCGTTAAACCAGACAGGAAGTATCTCGGCAAAACTTGCGTAAGTCTCCTGTAATATGCGAAGGGCGGTTGGCTTAAAATCTTCGGGAGTATAAATCGTGGTATCTATGCCGTTTCTAAGGTAGTTGGTGAAGCTTTGATGCGGAATGTTGTGTCCGTCTCCTATCAGTTCCTTGCCACAGTTGCATTTCTTAGCGGGGAGATCAAATCCGTTTCTGACCGTGGAGACAAACTCGATCTTTCCGCAGGCAGGGCAACGGTAGTGGGGCAGCAAAGGATTTACCATTGTGGCACCCATAAGCCATGCGGCAAAGGACGAGTTTACGGTAGATGCGACCACGGGCACAGATTGCTCTCTTGCCGTTGTGCAGAGCTTGCCAAGCGCGGCAAAGCACTGTATGGCATCTGTGCCACGCAGTAGCGATTCCTCCGCCACCAGTCGGTGCAAGCATTCTACCGGGGGATCATCCCCGTAGAGTGAGAATAGGTTTGCATAGGCCTGTTTCCACAATTTATTGTTTCGGTCTTTAATTTCTTTTCTCATATACAGCTTCTTTGGGTTAAGAGTTGGATTCGTTCTCGATTTTTTTCAATTTCTCAATCAAAGCGCTTAGCTCGTTTTGATTGATCTCTTTATGTGAGAGATTGTGTTTGCCAACAGAAAAACCATGGTCAGCAAATTTTACTTCGCTGTATCTAACGAATGGATGTACCTTTGCGGTGAGACCCCTTCCTGTGTAACGCCGAATACCGTTGGAGGTAAATATCCAATCTTCGTTCTTTAATTTACTTGTATCGTTGATGACAAAGAAAATTGTACCACCTATATATTTGAGTTCCTTATTTCGGCTCATATAGCTGCCATATTCACCTGTGCCATTTTCCAAAAGCTCGTATCTTTTTGCATTCGGCGAGAGCAACGGGTGATTGACAAGGTGTGTTTTGATAGCGTCTTTCATTTTGTCAATTTTGTTTATTGCTGCTTGAGTTTTTTTGGCATCTGCACCCAGAAGATCCAAAGAAATATATGTACCGTTGTTAGAATATGGCAAGGTGATAACAGTGGAAGACACTTCGAATGCAGGAATATTTATATTTTGTTTCGCGCTGTACTTTGCAAGCCTTAGTTCAGCGTTCGATATTTCTTTCATATCTTTAAGAGAAGCCACATATCTTCGGATTTCACTGTTTGCTTCCCCCAAGGGGTTATCAGAAAAGAAACGAAAGCTTAGCGAGAACAACTTATCAATATCCTTCTCCTCAAAAGTGCGCTTACCAACATTGTTTAGGACATCCAGAAGTTTTTCTTTGTTAAGGGTGATCTGATTTGTTAGTCTTAGGACAAACATTTTTCCATCTATACCAGGAAGTGATTCTATTGCTATGCAAAATGCATTCAGGACTTCCAGCATATTCGGGACAACAAACTCCAGACTGCTTATATAGAAAGCTTGCCGATTCCTCTTAAACAGACTGCGAATCCCGTTTGCACGCTCTTCTATGGCATTAGGGTCATCGCTGTAATACCAATCCGAGTAATTTACACTTGGATCTGGAGCAGGAACTGCTTGATTAAATTTGATGGCAAACTGACGTACCATCGTATCTATTAAATAATCATATTTGTTTTGCAAACATTTCTGCTGCGATTCTAAGAAGTTTTTCTCAAGCATATCTGTATTTACACAGGAGATTTCATTCTCTTCCGGCAAATGAAATAAATATGCCGGATTAATTCTGTCGCTCAGGGTTTCATAATTGTGCCTTGATTGATTCCGATCATCTGTCTCATCCGATGACTTTATATATTCACTTACATAGATGCTGCTTAAAATCTGCCCATTAACAACTGCGTTATAATTCTCGTTTACAAGCATACGCAGTATTTCTTTTGCTTTCCCGGTCTCGCCAACCTGCAAATACGACATTGCGCAAATTTCCAGTACATCGAAATTACTACCTGCTGCATCCTTTGCCATGTCCAGTAAGTAAGTATCACATTTTTGCTTTCCCTTTAATTCAAAAAGCTCAAGAGCGCAAGCGGCGCGAATATGATCCTGACGGAACAAATTCAATTTTGCATCATTGGTATTCTTTATGTAATCAGTATAGTTCTTGTGAGCAATTTCCTGGAACCTTGCTGCATCTTTCTCACTCATATTCTGGGATGCCTTATAAGCGGCGTTACCAAGATGATACAAAAACGGTGTATATGCCTCAAAGCTATTCTTAATATAATCCAATCGCTCATATCGTCTTAGATCGTCAGTATCCAGCAGTATTTTGTTGAATACTGCAATCTGCTGTTCTGTAATACGCAAATTGTCGGCAAATTCATATTTATCCGCCAATCGCCACGCTGTAGTAAAAAGTTCCCGGCGCAGACCATTGAACTGCTCCATAGCAGAACGGGTAAGCTGCCACTTTTGTATTTCCTGCTCCGATTGGATTTCTGCCTTTTCCCGTCGATAATTCATATAGCCAATACCGACTTGTGTTGCAAGGTTGATTGCTGCCCCAATTGGGTTTGTTGCTAGACCAGCTAAACTAATTTGAGGAACTGCTGACCAAATGGCATTTTTGACCTTATGCTGATATTCCTGTTCCAGCATTGCCTTGTCACCTTCTTGTATACGGAAGAAGGTGATGGTATCCAAAAGCTGCTTATAAATATCCAAAAGAGCGTCATCTTTAGGCATATTCTCAAGATTCAAGTTGTTCAATATGCTTTCGTATTCCTGCTCCAAAATGTAGATGTCATCATAATCCACGATCTGTGAAACAGAAATTGTGCAACAGTTAAGGGCATAGGCAGCCCGCTTTTTTTCGTCGGGGGAATGCTCTTTTGCCTCCTGTGTGTTTGCAGGGGCTTTTTCTAGCATTGTTTCAATGCTTTTCAAGGTGGCCTGCAGCGTCTCTTGGTTTGCTGCAAGAGAATCCTGGTTCTGGTTTGCCAGTAGTGTGATATTCTGTTGTGTCAGTGCGAGATTTTCTTGTACTTTTTGCAGAATATCCATTTTTTGTTGTTTGGTCTTAGATAAGAATCCCATTTTTATTTCCTCCTGTTTTTAGTTTAGAGTGATGCTTAAATAAATTGGTACATGATCGGATATTTCTTTACGGTGTTGATCAAAATTGTTATTGCAATACTTTTCTACTGTATTAACTCTGCCATACTGCATTTTGATTCGATTAAAACGGATCGCGTCATAAGAAAAGTGGTCGTAGTTGTTTGCAAATCCTTGTATGGGTTTATCCGGTTCAGTTTTCGATTTGCCTTTTAAGGTGGTCAGCTCATCTTGGACAGTAATGATTCTTTTCTGTATCCGTCCGTTTCGTTCCTGTTTTTCTGAAACGGGGTCGAGGTAAGGTCCTTTAGCTTCGCTACTTTTCAGATTGAGATTGTAATCACCCAGCATAACGGTATAACAAGGCCGCGAACTTCTATAAACTTTATCTTCCACCACTCTATAGATATCCAATAGATGCTCCAACTCTTGCTGACGAACTAACGCATCACTTTGGCTGCACTCTGTTTCGTTGGATTCATCTTCTTTACTTTTAGCAGAATAGACAATGTGTGTGTTTATCAACCGAATTTCATACCATCCATGTACGGATTCAAATCGGGCATATAGTGGATCTCTGAGAAGTTGACCATGCCATCGATTCTGAATAGTGGGATCAAACACCTTTCGCGCATACCCGGTGCGATCCTCCTTGGAGATCTTCCGTTCTTCTTTCTTTAGGCCGGTTGCAGGACGAAACCTTCTATTGTTCCAAAGATATCCATATCCTTCTGCTGCTTTAGCAGACTTAGCATCCGGAGCTTTCCATACACAATCCCAATACGGACCCAACCGGGCTCGTATATCTTCCAATGCACCCTCTGAGAACACTTCCTGCAGCGCAACAATATCGAATTCCTCTCCTTTGATAATATCTGCTATTTTATCGAGATCCTTTTTGATTTCATTATCGGAACGATGTTGACTAAACTTAAACATATTAAATGATCCGATCTTAATAGCCATAGTAAGTTCGCTCCTTTCCTATAAAGATATTGCTACTTTTTGGATATCACATACTCTCCCTAGCCTCTCGTCAGAACCAAAGCTCTAAGATGATATCCTGAATTCATTTTAGGCTCCCTTTATTTGAGTACACGATATGTTCACCTACCAGCAAATCCGTATTATCGTTTCTGTCGGCGTTAACGGCGCTTTTTGGGGTATGTTCTTCAAAGTAGGCATCCATATATTCTTCTCTTAGGTGCTCACACATTTCTTGCTTATTAAAAGCCCTTTTCCCGCATACACCACAAAACCAAGGTATCGGCATAACAAATCTCCTTATCCTTCCGTATTAGAATTCTGTACATATTCTCCTTGGCTTCTCAGCCACATATCAATGCCCTTGCCATAGACCTCTGCTTCGATCAGCCAGCCCTCGTCATCCTGCTCGATAATTTTCGCTGTAGGGAGACGATCCAGAACAGCCTCAAGGGATGGCCCAACATAGCGGAAGCGCTTGCGTTCCAGCTTGCCGCCGAACATAAACTGGATTCGCTTGCGGAACTCGCCCTCCTGAAAACGATCCAAATAGGCAGGCGTGAAGGTTTCGTCTGTGACCGTGAAGCTTTGCAGTCGGTCAATCCTATAAATAGCTGGTAGCAGCTGGTTCTTTTCTTTAAAATAGGAAGTGTACGGCTCGTTTCTCACAATGCCAATCAAATAAAAATAGAATTCCGAGAACAAAATACCCAAGGGTTCTACTGTGCGCTTTACAAGTGTACTATCCAGCTTTTGATATTCAATCTCTATGACCCGGTGGTGCTCTACCGCCTGTCCCAGCTCCCACAGACCATCTAAAATAGGCTTTTGGTGATGTGGTTCGATATAATGGAACCGCTCGTTGGCAATCAGCCGGGTAACATCCTTCCTGTCGGAATCCGCCACGCAGCAATCCAGCAGCTTGTCTAGAATAGGCATCATTTCATCCTGTCGCATAGACCGGCTTTCCAAAAGGATTTTACACACGGCAAGGATCTCACTCTTGCTTAGGGCTGCTACAGTGGCGCTTACGAGCCGGTGACCCTTTTCTTTGGCATCGTAGATAATTTCCCTGCCGAGCATCTCCTCTGCAAGAAAAACTCTAAGAGACTCGATATCGCGCTGCACGCTGCGTTGTGCAATACCAAATTCATGGGCGAGATCACTCTTTTTTAAGATCTGTCCATCAAGCAGACGGGTGTAGATAGTCAGTAACCGCATGGATTTAGCTTCTGCAGTCATATCCATAGTGCAACATTCCTTTCTGTGTGTTAGTGTTGACTATCTTATAGATAGTTTATAATATCTTTGGGGCTGTGTCAATAACTGTCGTTATTTGATAAAATACATAGGCGAGGTGATGACATGGACAAAAAGTTCCGAGACGAATACAGAAACCTGGGTTTGCGAATTGCGTATTACCGCAAGAAAAAAGGATATACACAGGAAGAGCTTGCAGAGTTAATTGATCGGAATCCTGTCTTTGTGGGTCACGTTGAAGCACCTGGAGTAAACAAAGCCCTGTCACTGGATACGCTTTTTGCAATTGCCAAAGCTTTAGAGGTGCCTGTCTACAAGTTTTTCCTGTTTGACGAGTGATTTGGCCTCATTATAGCAAATTAGGTGGACAGTTATTGTCACTCTGATGAGAATAATTGTAGAATTCTGTATTTTTATTTATATATTATCTTCATAAGAACCGCATGGAGCTGACACGCCCCATGCGGAATTTTTATTATGGAGGTAATACCCTTGAAAGAAGAAATGAGAACCTGCGGAATATGCGGCAAGCTACACCCGGTATCGGAGCTGACGGAATTTGATGATACCTTGCTTTGCAGAGCATGTCTGCAGACAGAAACGATTCGCTGTCAGCGGTGCGGGGAACGGCTTTGGGCGGATGACAATGCCGGTGACAGTAACACACCACTGTGTCAGAGCTGTTATGACCGATATTACACAAGCTGCGAGGACTGTGGCAGAGTGCTTTTGACCGATGATGCCTACTATGAATCTGACGATGATTACGAGGCACGGTGCTATTCCTGCCACTGCCGCCACCAAAAAAATCGTTGCATCCATGACTACTATTACAAGCCAGAGCCGCAATTCTGCGGGGAGGGCAGCCGGTACTTTGGCGTGGAGCTGGAAATTGATGATGCCGGTGAAAGTGACAGTAATGCCGCCACAATTATGGAGATCGCCAACTACGGAAAAGAGCGTGCATATTGTAAGCACGACGGCTCCCTGAATGAGGGGTTTGAAATTGTAACACACCCTATGACACTGGAATATCACCTGAAAGAAATGCCGTGGAAGGGACTTTTATCCAAAGCAAATGAACTGGGGTATCTGTCTCATAAAGCTGGCACCTGTGGTCTGCATGTGCATGTGAATCGCACCACATTTGGCGAGACAGAAGCAGAACAGGACGAGTGCATTGCCAGGGTGCTGTATTTCTTTGAAAAGCACTGGGAGGAACTGCTGAATTTTAGTCGCAGAACACGGAGCCAGTTGGAGCAGTGGGCTGCCCGGTACGGCTTGAAGGAACACCCCAAGGACATTCTGGATCACGCCAAGGGCAATTATGAGCGTTACACCTGTGTCAACCTCACCAACCGGAGCACATTTGAGTTCCGTCTGTTCCGGGGCACTCTCAAATTCAATACCATAGCCGCCACACTGCAGCTCCTTGATCGGATCTGTGATGTGGCACTTTATTTTAGCGACGAGGAGATCAAGGCAATGTCCTGGACTACCTTTGCTGCCGGGTGCTCTCATTTACCGGAACTGGTGCAGTACCTCAAAGAACGGCGGCTGTACGTGAATGAGCCGGTGTCTGTGGAAGCGGAGGTGTAAGTATGTGCTGCCTGTTTGGAATTCACGATTACGGTCACAGCCTTACTCAAAAGCAGAAGAATCGGCTGCTGTCTATTCTGGGAACAGCCTGTGAAGCCCGTGGCACGGATGCCACGGGCATTGCTTATAATGCAGGGGACAAGTTGTGCATCTACAAACGCCCCCGTCCTGCCCGCTGGATGCGCTTTCAAGTGCCGTCCAAAGTCGATGTGATTATGGGGCACACAAGAATGACTACCCAAGGCAATGAGCGTAAGAACCATAACAACCATCCGTTTCCGGGGACTGTGAAGAATCAACAGTTTGCACTGGCACACAATGGCGTGCTTTATAACGATTTACAACTCCGTAAGGAATACAAGCTGCCTGCAACAAAAATTGAAACGGACAGCTATATTGCAACGCAACTGATCGAGAACTGTGGAGAGCTGAATTTTGGCAGTATGCAGCACATGGCGGAGAAACTGGAAGGGTCGTATACGTTTACGATGTTGTCTGATAAGGACGAGCTGTACTTTATCAAGGGT
>JAZNIX010000029.1:0-125555 GCA_045577715.1 Faecousia sp. | reverse complement strand
TATCCACTTTTACTCAAAGAAACAACAAACCCGAACGTTTCACCGATTGGTAAAAGGTTCGGGTTTGAATGCTTTGGTGCCGGTAACCGGACTCGAACCGGTACGCTTTTTACGGCGAGGGATTTTAAGTCCCTTGTGTCTACCTATTCCACCATACCGGCAACGGTGACGATAGATATGGTATCATACTTTTATTTTTCCGTCAAGTCTTATAGCTGGTCTAAATTCAAACTAAAAGGAAGCAGACAGTTTTCTACAAACCAATCCAATTCCGGCAACCCCATGGCACGCATGGCCTCCATGGTTTGCTCCGCCGCCGAATCAAATTCCGAATTGCCTGCCTTTTGCTCCTCGACACACTTTATGTAGGCAGACAGCTTATCTGCTGCCTTCACGGTGCGGCCAATTTGTTCATCTTCTTCCATCACCAAAGGAGCATAGCTGTTACGCAACTCAGGCGGCAGCATGGTCAATAAGCGCTCCCCTGCTATGCGCTCTACCTGCTTGTAGGCGGTTTTTATCTCGGGATTATAATATTTAATGGGCGTTGGTAAATCCCCTGTCAGAATCTCGGTAGCATCGTGATACAGGGCCGCCACCGCACACCGGTTAGGGTCAGGACCCTCCAGGTGCAGAATATCCCTGCGAATCAGCGCCAAGGCATGGGCAAGCACCGCCACCTGATGGGAATGCTCCTGAATGTTTTCAGAAAAGGTATTGCGCATCAAGCCCCAGCGGGTAATGTAACGCATCCGCCCCAGCAGAGCATAAAATTCATTTGCCATAGACTTCTCCCACAATTTTCTCAATCATATTCGGCAGTTCTTCTGCCTTTCGGCAAAAATATCTGCTGCCGGATTGGGTCAGAGTTTTCTCATCCCGGAAGCCCCACAGAACGCTCAGGCAGGGCACATCGGCATTTTTCGCCGTCAGTACATCCACCTCGCTGTCCCCTACATACACGCACCCATCCACGCCAAGTGCCTTCATGGCCAGATAAATCATATCCGGCGCAGGCTTTCTGGGGCAGTCTTCCCGTTCTCCCATGGCCATCACCCCGGGGAAATAATCCGCACACAGGGCCTTCACCGCCTTATCCGGTTTGTTGGATACCACCGCCACAGGATATTTTTCTTTCAGTGTCGCCAAGGCCGCCTCAATTCCGGCATAGGGCTTGGTCTTGATTTGGCTATGGTCTTGATAATAGGCCTGATACTCCCTCAACACCGCATCCACATCCGGGTCTGTCGGTGCGCCGGGCAGGGACAGGGCAATCAGTTTGCGAGCGCCGTTTCCCACAAAGCTACGGATTTCCTCCAGGCTTCGCTCCGGCAGACCGTATTTCACAAGGGTATGGTTCACAGAATCCTTCAAATCCTCCAAAGAATCCAAAAGCGTTCCGTCCAAATCCCACAGTATACCGATTTTCATTTACATCCTCCGATTTTTCAGCACGCGAATATCCTCGCCCACAAAGGTCAGCCGGGTAAAATCCCCGTGAAGCCGGGACGCAATCTGGGGAGAGTAGCGCTTTGCCGCCTCGTCCACATTGAGATTGGTGGAAATCACCATGGGCTTTCCTGCCAGCAAGCGGTCATTCAACAGCTGATACAGGGCCGCCGTTACAAACTGCCCCGGCATTTCCGTGCCCAAGTCATCTAAAATCAGCAGGTCGCACTGGGTAAGCTTTTCCGCTTCCTTACGGGCTTCCTCGTCACCGCCGAATTTGGCCTGCTCCAGCTTGGCAAACAGCCGCGCTGCTGTTTCATACATCACCGAGTAGCCCTGCTCTGCCACTGCACTGGCAATGCAGGCCGACAAAAAAGTTTTTCCCAGCCCGGTACCGCCCACAAACAGCAAATTCCCGGAATGGACAGAAAAGCCGGCGGCATATCTCCGGCAGGTCTGGAAATTCCGCTCCATAATGGCTCTGGGACTGGCACCGTAACGAGAATCCGCCTGATCAGAGTAATACTCCAACCGAAACTGGGCAAAGGTTGCCTCTCCCCCGGACAGCAGCTTCAGCTCTTTCTTTTGCTCCTGGCGGCAAAGCGTCTCCAGACATTCGCACATGCCTGCACCTATGTAACCAGAACCGCCGCAATGCTGGCAAATGGGGCGCTCCTCCAGATATCCCTCTTGAAAATGCGCCGCAACGAAAGCCGCACGTTCCCTCTGTAATTTCAAATTTTCCTGCTTAATCCGCTCCATGGCCTCTTGCATATCTGCACCTTGGGCAAACACCGTCTGTGCAAGCTTGGCCATGGTCAAGCGCAGCTGCCTGTCAATTTCCCGCAAACGGGGCTGTGCTTCATAAGCCTGCTGTAAATGCTGGCGGTTTTCCGATTCCCGGTCGGCTTTGGCCTGAGCCAACTGCTTCCGGGCTCTTTGTAATACCTCTGCACTGTATGCCATGATTTATCCCTCCTGCAGCACTCTCTGAATGGCCTCCAGTTCTGCCTGTCCCAGCTCACCGGACGCCCCCGTAGGTACGCTTTTTTGATCCCGCTTATGAATCTGCTGTGCTGTATGCAGGCCGCTTTCATGCCACCTGCACAGAATCTTGTTCATATAAGGCCAGTTCATCCCTCCGGTATTCAGGCAGGTTCTTTCATAAGCCATGGAGATGGCCTCCTCGTCAAAACCCATTTCCAACCAAGTATTTCCATACCGTTCCTCCGCCTGAGTTAGGCTACGGCCACGAATCTGTAATATCTGCATCAGCCTGAACATGCGGCTGTTTTTCACATTTTGGGCCTGAATATAGGCCGCCGCGGACTCCAAGGTGTCAATCCCCTGCTCTGCCCAGAAATAGGCCTCCTTTTCAATGGTCCGCAGGCTGGGATTGCGAAGTCCCCCTTTTTGCCGGGCGCGGTCCTTGCAATAGGAAACCAAAAGGGACACCACCTCCACCGGAAGACCTAAATACCGAACGAAGGACAGCAATATCTTTAATTCCTCTGTATTCAGATTTTTTCCCAACCGCCGTTGCACCTCGCCGTAAAGCAGACGAAAATCTTCATCATCATCCATGGCGCTGAGCACATCCCGTTCCGTGTATGACGGGCGCTCCCCCGGTATGATGGCTTGCTTCTCCTCCGGCCACAGTCCCAACTGCCGCAGTGTCGCTGTGGCACACTGCAGCCGGGGCTGGGGAATCGACAATGCCTTTTCCGCATCCTCCGGCGCATTCCCACAGGAAATATATAAATATAGCAATGCCGCATCGCCGCTGGCCGCACCTAATAGCTTTCCGGCCGCCAATGGGTCAATCTGAATTCTCTCTATGTTCATAGCCGCTCCTTATGAAAATTCGTCAGTTACTGCAATTATACCACAGTTTTCTCCCGGATACAACGTTTTTTCACCAAGGAAAGTGTGACAAAAATCCTTCCTATTTTTGACACCTACCCATATCTTGTATGGCGGCCGAAAGAACACACACAAAAAACGGCAGAGCTGCTCCTCTGCCGTTTTTATTTATGGACCGGCGGATCGTTCCCTATCCGCCTTTTTCGCGTCACACCGTTGCGCCTGCGGCGACACACTTGACAAAAAATACGTAATGTCTACTCGCCGTCGCGGTCAGACCCCGTTTTTTCGTCCATCCTCAGTATCTCCCGTCTGCCGCAGATTATGCAAAAAATTATTTTTCCAAATGCACATTGATGTGAGGATAGGTCATCTCCACATCTGCCTGCTCAAATGCCGGCTTTATGTTCTGGTTGACTTCAAAATAAACGTTCCAGTAATCCTCTGCTTTCACCCAAAACCGCAGGGCGTAGGTAATAGCGCTGTCGCCGTATTGGGACAAAAGTGCCACCGGGGCTTCCGGTTCCTGGAGAATCAGGGGATGGTCTGCCACGGACAAAAGGGTCTGGCGCGCCGTTTCTACCGGGGTGTCATAGGATACGGTAACGTTAATTTCCACCCGGCGGACACCGGTGGCAGAATAATTGACTATCTGCGCCGCCACCACTGCACTGTTGGGGATGGACACCAGCTTATTATCCGGTGTGGCCAACTGTGTATATGCCATACCGATTTCCTTAACTGTGCCGGATTGTCCTGCGATTTCCACATAATCACCGGAGTGAAAAGGATGGGTATACAGCACGGTAAAGCCGCCAATCACATTCGCCAACATATTCTGCAAGGCAAGGGAAACCGCCAGGGTCAGCACGCTGGCCAGGGCCACCACGCCGGTGACGTCAATGCCCAGAGCAGAGGCCAGTATCAATCCCAGCAGGGCATACAGCACCGTGCGCACCAAGGTTTTAATCAAACCGTGGGCACCTTTTTCCAGCTTAGAGCGCTCCAGCGCTTTTTTTACCAGTTTTAAGACCAGCCGAATCAACAAAATACCAGCCACGGCAATCACAATCACGGACAATACCTTTGTGACCAGTCCTGTGCCAAGATTTACCGCCCATTGACCCAGTTGTTTGAATAATTGTTCCATATATTTGCCTCCTTTTCTATTTCTTTCATTATACTCAGAATATTTTATGGAATCAAGGCAGTTTTTTGCTCTCTTTTCAAAAGTTTTTCTTTCCTCTTTTGTCAATAGCTGTTATAATATAGACAAATACACAGGAGGAAGCTGCTATGTATCATATTCTTGTTTGTGATGACCAAAAGGATATCGTCAGTGCGCTAAAAATCTATCTCGCCCCCGAGGGCTACCAAATCTTTGAAGCCTATAATGGCCTGCAGGCGTTAGAGATTGCTCAGCAGGAGGATATTCATCTAATCCTTCTGGATATCATGATGCCGGAAATGGATGGCATCACAGTTACCTCTAAAATTCGGGAGTTTTCCAATGTTCCGATTATTCTGCTGACAGCCAAATCCGAAACAGAAGATATGGTATTGGGGCTGAACGTGGGCGCAGATGACTACATTACAAAGCCCTTTGTTCCCCTGGAGGTGCTGGCACGGGTACGTTCCCAGTTGCGTCGCTATTCCAAGCTGGGAAGCCGGCCCGAGGAATCCAGTGACACCCTGACGCTTGGCGGCATTTGCCTGAACGACCGTACCAAAACCGTAACTGTGGAAGAAGAAGCCGTCAATTTGACCCCAACAGAATACAGTATCCTGCAGCTTTTGATGAACAACCCGGGAAAGGTATACTCCACAAAAGCTTTATATGAAGCAATCTGGCAGGAGACCGCCCAGGGAAGTGAGGGTGCCGTTGCGGTACATATCCGTCACCTGCGGGAAAAAATTGAAATCAATCCCTCTGAGCCCCGATATATCAAGGTGGTTTGGGGGCAAGGCTATAAAATGGAAGGAGGCCAGTAAAGGAAATGAAGCACAAAATAGCGCTCAAATTTATTGCTGTGTTTTTGACTGCCCTTTCCTTGCTGGTTGCCGCCTTCGGGTGTGCAGGTATTTTGCTTCTGGAATCCAACGGCCTTTACAACAATGCTCTGGAGGACCGGCGGGCAGAATGGTATGACAAAGCAGGCCATTATGTGGCTTGGGAATATGCCAGCCGTTATGCCGCTAAGCATTTAGGTGCCTGCAGCGAAACGCTGGTGGATTGGCTGTATGACGAAACCTATTACGGCATGGAATCCGACCGCTGGCAGGTGGTGCTGTATCAAGACGGCAAGCGCATCTCCCAGACCTATCAGCCATTGACAGATGCCATTTCCCGGGAATACACATTCTCTGTGGAATATCCTGTGGCCTCCAGAAAATTTCCCTTACAGCAAACTGACCCAACGGAGACGACTGAACCAACCGAGCCGGTAACGCCACCTTTGTATACCTCCCGTTTCACCGTTTGGGAAAATGGAGAAATGGTGGATTATTATTTAAGCTATTACGAAAGTCCCACCTATACCATTCAGGTAGAGATGGACCCCATGATTATCCAGGGCACCCCCAATGCCACACTGGTCAATATGTACCCCCACAGATATACCTTTATCTGTATTCTCATCTGTGGATTGCTCCTGTTTGCCGCCGGTTTGGTGTACCTTTTCTGGTCTGCCGGTGTGACACAGGATGGCTCCATCCGTCCCGGCGGTTTAAATCGAATTCCTCTGGATTTATATGCGGCCATTTTGTGCGGCGGTCTTTATCTTTTGTACGGCATGATGCTGGACCTGGGTGATTGGACGAATCGGGACGGATTTACCCCTGCCATCCTTACCTTGATGGGACTGGGAGGCCTCATCGCCGCGCTTTTGCTCATCGGTTTTCTCGTTGCTCTGGCCGCCCAGGTAAAGGCAGAGAATCATTTCTGGTGGAAACAAAGTATTCTCGGTTTCTGCCTGCACCGATTGCACAAAGGTCTGCGCTTTTGCTATCGGGGTCTTTGCGCTATATATCAGCTACTGCCGGTGATTTGGCAATGGCTGTTGAGCGCCATTGTCATCAGCGCCAGCGTTGTTCTTTTCCTGTTGCTCACGGTTCGTATACCCACGCAGCCACTATTTGTTGTTCTTTTCATCCTCTCGTTGCTTAGCGGCTTCTCCCTTGTGTGTTACAGCGGTTATGCCATCGGCACGCTTTTATTCGGTGCCCAAAAAATGGTGGAAGGAAATTTCCATTATAAAATTTCCACCAAGTATTTGCTTGGCAGTTATCGGGAGTTTGCCAACACCTTAAACTCCCTGTCAAATACCGCGCTGCAAACTGCCAAACAGCATCTCAAGTCCGAGCGGATGAAAACAGAGCTGATTACCAACGTTTCCCACGATATTAGAACACCTCTGACCTCGATTATCAATTTTGTTGACCTGTTGCAAAAACCCCACACGCCTCAGGAGCAGGCACAGTATTTGGATATCCTGTCCCGGCAGTCCAACCGTATGAAAAAGCTCATTGACGACCTGATGGAATTGAGCAAGGCCAGTACAGGCAACCTCCCTGTAAATATTTCCTGTCTGGATGCGGCCGAAACGGTAAATCAGGCGCTGGGTGAATTTTCGGACCGGCTGGATGCCGTACCCTTAGAGCCGGTATTCCATCAACCAAAGGAAACCGTTCCTCTATATGCCGACGGAAAGCTGACCTGGCGCGTTTTGAGCAATCTACTGTCCAACGCCGTAAAATATGCCATGCCCGGCACACGGCTGTTCATTGACCTTATCGAAACAGACAATCAGGTAATTCTCTCCTTGAAAAACGTATCCCGCGCACCCTTGCGCTCCAGCCCCGAAGAGCTGATGGAGCGTTTTGTGCAAGACGATATTTCCAGAAACACGGAAGGAAGCGGTTTGGGACTGAACATTGCCCAAAGCTTAATGGAACTACAAAACGGCCATTTGCATTTGGCCATAGACGGAGACCTGTTCAAGGTCACCCTCAGTTTCCCCAAGCCGTAATATTCACAAATTGGTCGAATTTTGTTTTTATTTCTGTCACCGGCTGTTCAAATAACCCTGGTATTGTATAAACAGAAAGGTTGCTGTGCAGTGCCTTTCAGAAAAAATTCTCTTTTCTACCTCTCTTCTTTCTAAACCCCTTTTGCAAAGAATCCGTTGCTTATGCGGCGGATTCTTTCCTTTTGTCGCCCTGCCATACTGTCAAAATTCATCAGATTTTCTTGACTTTTCCAACCGCCGAATCTATAATAAATGTATAATTTGCTTAAAGGAGCGGTTGCTTATGGAATACCGTATGCGCATTGCAGGACTGGAGCGGGACCTTCCCATCTGCCCGGTCAACGAACATCTTTCCATCGCCGGCTTTGTCATTTTTGGCGACCCGGAATTAACCGTTGCCTGTGCCCGGGAGCTGTTACAGCGGGCACCGGAATATGACTACATCATTACCGCTGAGGCTAAGGGAATTCCTCTGGCGCACGAAATGGCCCGGCAGGCCGGCAACGAAAAATATTTCCTGGCAAGAAAGGGTCCCAAGCTGTATATGCGGGACATTTTTGATGTAGCTGTCCGCTCTATCACCACCGCCAAGGAGCAACACCTGTATTTAGACGGTGCGGATGCAGAGCAGATGAAAGGCAAGCGAATCCTTCTGGTAGACGATGTGATTTCCACCGGCGAGAGCCTTGCCGCTCTGGAAGCTCTGGTGGAAAAAGCCGGCGGTATCATTTGCGGCCGCATGGCCATTCTGGCTGAGGGCGATGCTCAGGAACGCAGTGACTTGATTTACTTAGAAAAGCTCCCCCTGTTCCATCCCGACGGCACAGTTATGTAATCAATATGTAAGCTCCCCGTTCCAGCGGAACGGGGAGCTTTTTTACTTATTTCTTAGGAAACCAAACGCTGGGGTTAACCATTCTCCGGTCAATATCCCGGAAGGCATCATGGATTTCCTCCATTTGTGCCGGGGTCAGTGTCACCAGCTTGCTGAACAGGTCACAGTTGGCACGGACCTGGTCTGCATTGTCACAGCCCAATACTGTGGCGGTAACGCCGGGTACGGACATTACGAAAGACAGCGCCAATACCGCAGGCTCCAGACCGTATTTTTCGCACAGATTGCGGAATTTTGTTAAGTAAGGGATGCAGAAATCCAGCCGGGGATCCAATGTCTGGGGTGTATGGAACACCATACCCTGTAGGAATACACTGCGCACAAACACCATCATGCCGGACTTTTCCAGCTTTTCCATGCCACCGTTTTCAATCTGCAGCCAGTCAAAAATGTTCATGGGAATCTGGGTAGCGTCAAAACCGGTATCTGCAATCTCGCCGTAATCGTGGTGAGAGTAGGCAGAAGCGGCGCTGTAACGAATCATTTTCTGGGCCTTCAGCTCTTCAAACACCTTGCGCATATTGTCCCGGTCGCAAAGATAATCGTCAAAGTGGTGCAGCATCATGCAGTCAATGCTGTCGGAATTCAACCGCTTCATGCAGTTTTCCGTCCGGCGGTACATATCGTCCCGCAGCGCATCGTAGGAGCTATGGTCCAGTTCGCTGATTTTGGTCACCACCCAAGGCAGCGACTTTCCCTCTGCCTTGCGCTTTGCCATCCAGCGGCCAATGATTTCCTCCGAATCACCGTAGGCACTGGCCGTATCCAATGTGTTGACCCCCAGCTCCATAGCGGTGTCCAGAATCTGGTGGGCCTTTTCTTCGGAGGGCTTGGCGCTATCTGCACCCAATCCATAAGACAGTCCCAACTGCACAGTGCCCAAAGAGAAGGCAGACAGGGAAAGTCCGTGCGTATCTACATATTTCATATTCTTTCCTCCTTACCCGATGCAAACCTTGCCCACAATTTTCTTTACCTGCATCGGGCCATCCACCCGGCAGTTCGGCGTATGGGCGTCCTGCGGGAACAGTACCACAAAGCTACCGGCCTTCAAATGTACCGGGGTGGCATCCGCATCCGTATCTGCCAAGAGGCAATCTCCCTCCGGGTCATAGGCCTTGGTCACATTGCTCAGCCGGGATGTGGGCTTGACGTAGATGATTTCCTCACCCTCGACCATGTACATCACATCCACATACTTCCGGTGTGCCTCACTGGGCGCACCCTCAACGGGGCGGGTCTCATAGCTGTTGAGCATCATAAACAAATTCTTGCCGTCCAGCTCTAAACGGCCGCCGGGATAATTGTCCGGTGTGTAGGCCTTCATTTCCTTCAGCATACGGTCCACACCTGGGCAAATTCCCTCATACTGTTTTGCGTTTTCCATGGTGTCCAGAATCATAATACACACTCCTTTTTTATAAAAACCGCGTTCATTATTGGCCAATCACATAGGTCAAAAATTCCGTGGAAATTTTCAAATTATCCGTATTAACCGGCACTCCCACATAGCACTGTGGATAATAACCGGACTGGGTGAGCCAAGCATTGTCCTTCAAAAGAATGGCACAGGGGTAAGACGGCTCTGTTTCCGTGGCCTCCGAGTAAACCAAGGCATCCCCACAGGCTGCCAGTACAGAGGGCGGCAGTACCTTTGTCAAATCCAGCAATGCGCCGCTGTTAATAAGGGTCTCCTCATACCACTGCCCTGCGCCGAAAATCAGTTCCTTGTCTCCAAGGGAAATCATGGTATGCAAAATCTGCATATGTTCATAGTTTTGTTGAATAGTGGCAGGGTCTTCACTGCCGGGGAAAATCCGCAGATGATTAATCATCTGCACCGCTCCCGGATAAACCTCATAGTCATATTCCTCCAGGAAGCCTTCAAAGCCGGCCTGTCCCTGATAGCTATCGGGTATATTCAGCATAATCACCGACATCTGCGGGTCCCGCTGTGACAGACCTTCGTAGAGAAACCAGCCCACAGCAAGAACAACAATCAGCACCACAATAATGGTTTTGCCGTAATACTCGCGAATATGTTCCCTCTTTTCCCGCGGGGAAAGGGCTTTCCATTTTTCTTTATTCATACCGTCCATTGGCCGGCTCTCCTTTCTGGGGCAAAGAGGAACTCACTTTGCAGCTTCCTCAAGGGCAGACTCATTCTCCGCTTCTTCCGCGGGAATGTACTTCTGAAACATTTTTTCCATCGGGTTAATAAGCATCATGCAATAGCCCGAAGGCAACAAGCTGATTACCAGAGGCAGGTAAGGGACCAAATCAGAAAACAATATCATGACCGCAAACAGCACAAATTGCAGACCCACCCGCAGCACCAGCTTGGGGTTCATCAGACACATTAAAAAAGCATTTCGCAGCACAGTCTTGGTTTTATCCTCAAACCGGGCCAAATAAGCGGTAACCACATGGCACCAAACCACGGCTATCGCGGCAATCAAACAGAAGAAAATCAGAATCACTGTGGAAAGAAATCCGGTTTTTTCGATAAAGATATAATAGATACCGGCATTATAAATCAAAATTGCACACACAAGAACGCTGAAAAATCCGGTAAATATCGATTGCTTGAAATTGGATTTGAAGCAGGACCAGTAGGTTCTCATCATCCGTCCTTCTTCCTCCTGAAGCAGCTTACGGCAGGTGTAGTACAGCGCCGTGGAGGCCGCACCGGCAGTGAAAATGGGGATACACAAAATCAGCCAAACAACGCTGAGAATAATCATCTGTCCAACGGTGTAAAACAAACGGCCAAATTTACTGTCCAAGCTAAAAATAGAACTCATAGGGATTCCTCACAATACGGCCCAAGGCCGGGTAATGTAAAATTTCCCCGGAATCACTTCCCCGTTTCCGGTTGGTGATTCCGAGGAAATCATTAGTTAAGCTTCGCTATTACAATAAATAACTGTTAGATACCGATAGTCTTACTGCTGACCGGACAGCCAGTTGTCGTAAGCATTCTGGTGGCCATCCAGATACTGATCGATGCCAGCCCGATCCAGAGTATCCAGCCATTCATCCCAATCGTTTTCGATGGACTTCTTGCCGGTTACGAAGTTCGCATACCATTCACCGGTCAGGGTGTTAATGACAGAGCGAACCTCAGCAACCGCGGTGGAATCCTCGGCAGAGAAGTAAGGACGGGGCCAGGGAGTGGGGTTGGCGTATTCGCCGTACATCTCACGCAGTTCTTCCGTCGCTGCACTCACAGAGGGAGAGAAAACGTTCTCATAGGTGTTTTTAGTGTAGCAGTAGGGCATATCCAGCCAGTGGTGCAGGCAGTTGTTGGTGCGCTTGTTAGCCTCATACCAGTCGGGATCGGGAGTAATGTACTCAGCAACCTTGCCGTTCTCATCCAGCTTCACGTAGGTAGCATTGTCAAACTCGCCGTACTTGTTTCTGACGGACACGACATCGTCATAGAACAGGTCCAGCCAAGCCAGCAGAATCTCGGGATTCTTGCAGTCCTTCATCAGGAAGGCAACGTTCTTACCACCGTACTTCAGAGCGGGGTGGTTGTAAATTTCCAGCGCATAGCCAGGAGCAGCAGGGGGGCAGAACATAACGTAGTCGTCTGCATTCCTCATAGAGGTTTTGCCCTGATCGTAGGTCATAATGCCAACCAGGCTGTCGCCCTCGCCGCGGTACAGCTCACGAACAGCAGCGGTGTCCTTTTCCCAGCCGCTATACAGGATGCCCGCATCGTGCCATTCCTTAAACTTGGTGACCATGGCCTTCCAGTTCTCAGTCATGGGAACATAGCCAACAGTCTCGCCGTCATCTTCGATGTAGCAGTAGGAGTCGGTGGTGCTGTCCTTACAGCTGATGCCCCAACAGGACATCCAGTGGGAAGGCAGGGAGTAGTTCTGGGTGGTGTGGACCAGCAGAGGAATTTCGTCATCCTTGCCGTTTTCGTTCATGTCGTTCTCATTGAAGTACTTCAGCACAGCCTCCAGCTGTTCCCAGGTGGTAGGAATTTCCATCTGAGCCTTATCCAGCCAAGCCTTGTTGATGTACCACATAGCATCGGTGGAGAAACCGCCGGTGTACTGACCCAGAACGTAAACCTCTCCGTCGGGGAAGGTCCAGTTGCCGCGAACGCCGGGCTCAGAGCCGAAAACGTTCTTATGCAGGTTGGGCATCAGTTCTGCATTGTCAACATACTCAGTAATGGCCAGAATCTGTTCGTTGGCCACCATGGAAGAGATAGAGGCATCGTCCATAAAGGTACACAGCACAGCGTCACCGACAGTACCGGCATTGATATGGTTTTGGAGCTGCTGCAGACGGTCAGCTTTCTGGGCTGCAGTAATCCAGTTGAATTCAATCTTAACATTGGTCTTCTGGTAGATTTCATTCCACAGCTTGTTGTTAGCCAGGCCTTCTGTAACCGCCATATCCTGATAGGCAGTAGCAGCGACCTTGAAGGTCACTTCTTCTTCCAGAGGGAAGGTAACGGTCACCTTTTCAGTACTGGGATCTTTGTCTACAGGAACATTTGGATTTGGTTTTTCTGCCGGTGTAGTTGTACAGGCAACCAGGCCCATAACCATCACTACAGCCAACAACAGTGCAAATAGCTTTTTCATTTGGTTTTCCTCCTAAATATATATTTTGCGTTATAAACGCTTAACGCCTCTTTGGGGCCCCGGGCGCTCCTGCGGGAGCCGCCCGGAAAGCCTATGGACTTGAATTATCCCTTAACGGCACCCACCATGATGCCTCTGACAAAGTACTTCTGAATGAAGGGATACGCAATGACCAGCGGCAGCACGCCTGCAATGATAACACAGTATTTCATCAGCTGCTTCTGATACTGAATTTTATCCATCATTTCTGCCATGTTTCCTTGCACGCCGGTTACATCCGCTTCTACGTCAAACTCTGCGAACAGGTCGTTGATTACCTGCTGCAGCACTCTGTAATCCGGGTTCATCAAATACATTTCTGCACTCAGGTAGGCATTCCACTTGCTCTGAATGTTAAACAGCGCGATAACCGCGATCATAGCACCGGACAGAGGCAGAACCACCTTAAAGAAGAAACGGACATAACTGCAACCGTCAATCCGGGCCGCATCAAACAAAGACTCGGGAATGGAGCTCATAAAGAAGGAACGGGCAACAATCATGTTGTAAACGGACATGGCACCGGGGACAATCATAACGATGGGGTTGTTTATCCATCCAAGTGCATTAATCAGCAGGAAGGTCGGAACCATACCGCCGGAGAAATACATGGTCAGCACGAAGAATGTGGACAGGAAGCGCTGTCCGGGAAGCTTCCGAGACAGAGCATAGCCTGTGCTGAGCTGAACCGCCAACGCCAACAGGGTGCCCAGTCCGGTGTAAATGATGGAGTTGCGGTAACCAAGCCAAATGTTCGGATTTTGGAACATCAACTTATAGCCGCCCAGGGTAAAATTGACCGGCCACAGAACGACCTTACCCAACGCAATTGCATCCGGAGTGGAGAAAGAACAGATGATAACATACCAAATAGGATATAAACAGATGACAGCCGCCAAAACCAACAGCACATTGATGGCAATATTTAGGCCGCGATCGCCTTTTTCTTGTAACATTAAGAACGCCTCCTTCTGGATTAAATGACGGACATGCCGGCGAACTTATCGCCAAGCCAGTTGACGATGAGCATCATTGCCAGGTTGACGATATTCTGGAAAAGGCCAATGGCAGCCGAATAACCGTACAGGGAGCCCTTGACACCTTCCTTATACACGTAGGTGGAAATGATTTCCGAATTTTCCAGATTCAAGTTGTTCTGCAGCAGCAACATCTTTTCTGCACCGACATTAAACAGGTTGCCCATGTTCAGAATCAGCATGGTAACCACAGTGGGCATAATGGAGGGCAACTGAATGTTCCAAATGATGCGCCATTTGGAGGCACCGTCGATCCGGGCAGCTTCCATCATCTGCTCATCCACGCCGGACAGAGCGCCAATGTAGACAACTGCATCTGCACCGGTATGGGCCCAAATGTCGGAAAGCACATAGATGGGAATGACCCACACGCCTTCCGTCAGGAAATGAATCCGCTCAAGACCCAGACCTTCAATCAACTGGTTGATAAGACCGTTATCGTAGCTCAACAAAATCCGGAACACGTTGATGATAACAACCGCAGAGAACAGGTGGGGTATGTAAGTCAAAGATTGGGTTGCCTTTTTAATGTAACGGTTGGTGCTGTTGTGCAGCAGGAAGGCCAAAAGCAGGCCTATGGGCCAACGGCACATCATACCGACGATAGCGGTCAAAACGGTGTTCCGAAGCAGTCTGTCAATCAAGATACCGTTCAAGAACCGCTTGATGTGGTACAGACCTACCCAGTCACTCTGGCCGAACTTGTCACCGAAACCAACATCCTGAAACGCCATGATAATGCCGTACATGGGAATGTAGCTAAAGATGAACACCAACACGAATGCGGGCAGCAGCAAAAGATACATTTCCCGGTAGTCCCACACACGTCTTGCCAACCGAATGCCTTCGTTCTTGATCGGTTGTTTGTTTTGTAGTTTATTGTTTGCTTTGATCATGAAGATCCTGCTCCCTTCCAGATTTTCTGTACGCTATTAACAAAAACATTTTAACGCTTTCTTCCTGTTTTTTCAATTGGTAAAAGCGAAACTCATATGCCAAAAAGAAACTTTATAGAAAAGCGCTTGCGATTTTTCCTTTCATAGGTTATAATAGCAGAACAGTTTTCCCTTTTTACCCAACATTTCCAATGTTTTTGCAGGTTTTTTCTTTTTTCTTTTATTTACGATGGGAGCAGCATCCCGGAAAGGTTTTTCATCCATGAAGCGACTCAAAAACAAAGCTTTGCTATTTCGCTACATCTTACTATATGCACTCTCAGCTCTAGTCCCCATTGTTTTGGTTTGCATTTCCCTGATGCAATCCAACCGGGCGCTGGAATCAGAGGTGTTTCATTCCAACCAGGCCTCGGTGCAATTGATTCAAACTGCGCTGGACAACACCTTTCTGGAATTGGAAAGCACATTGAAATTTCTCAGCTCGGATGTGGCCTTCTCCAAATTTTCTTTAGAAAACAATACCTCTCGGGCTGTGAAAAGTATTCGTGATGCGGTTGTTTCCAACGGCTGTCTGCAAGAAATTGTTTTGAATGTCCGCGGAAGTGACCAGCTGTATTCCGGAGGCGGTGTCATCCCTGTGGAATCTTTGGCACGTCAGGAATTTATGATACCCTCCGCTAAGGATCATCTCCCCGCAGACTGGATGAACATGGCAAACACCGTTACTGAGCCTACATATTGGCCTGTCAACAGTGATGAGCGTTCTATATATTTATTTTTATTTTCTCCCCTATATTACAATCTCCAAGCTCCCGGTGCAGAAACAACCCGGAGCGCCGTGCTTGTCATCCGTCAGCAGTACATTGAGTCACTGTTCCAGTCTTCCCGCACCACTACATCCGACAACATTCTTCTTTTGGACGGCAACTACAATTTGCTGAGCACGGACCTTTCTGACTGCAATCATGACAATGCCCTGCAAATCTGCCGCTACATAAAGGAAAATCCCCAAATACTGGAAGACGGATATGCAGATTTGGAAGACAGCGGCACGCTGCTGTTTGCCTCCCGTTCAGAAAAAACCGGCTTGACCTATGTTCGCTTCCTTCCCAAAAGCATCGCCTACAAGGCCATGGAATCCCAGGGCGTATATACGGTGACCCTGGTGATTTTCGCCCTTTTGATAGCCGCACTGCTGATTTCCATTTCCATCAGCAGTAGCTACGCCCCCATCCGCAATCTGGCCGCCTGGGTTCGGGACCAACAGCCCCAGGCACACTACGGCAATGGGGATGAGCTGTCTCTGTTTCGCATGGCGCTGGATGATGCCTTTACGCAAAATGCGGCCCTTACACAGGTAGTGGACCAGTCCCGGCAGGGACGGCTGGACCATTTCCTGGCAAATTTAATTGGCGGCAATTTTGCTACCCGGGAGGAATTCCTGGATGCCTGCAAGGCGCTGGATATTTCCATGGACAAGCCCTATTATGCTGTGTGCAGTCTTTTGATTGAGGAAGGCTCTGAGCTGCCGGAGTTCTCCCAGCTGCTGGAAACCATCCGCTGTGATTTGCCGGCAGAATACTGCCTGGAAGCCAAGGATATGCTGGTGGACAGAAAGCTGGTCTTGGTTATCAGCAGCGAAACCGATGACCCGGATTTCTATTCTGTGGCCATCACAGATATGAAAAACCGCCTTTTGGAGCAGGATAGCCTGCTGACCTCTATCGGCATGGGTTCTTTCTATGACACCTATGATATGGTGGGTAAATCCTATCTGGACAGCATCAACGCCCTGGACTACCGAATGGTTTACGGAAAGGATTGCCTGATTACCCCGGATATTTATAACGGCAACTCCCCCGGTCTTTCGGACAGCTACCCGTCCAGCGATTTGGAGCTTCTGGATTCGTCACTGGCCTCCCACAATGCGGAAATGGCCATTGCGGTACTTCACAGAATCAACGCCAATATTAAGCTGAAAAATTACAGCCTTCACGTGGCAAAATACATTTGCTTCGATATCTTTTCTATTTTCAAAAAGGATGCGGACTTTATCAATCCCGGTACTGTCCGTACCCTGCCGGAAACCCTGGATATCGCCAATTTGACCAACTACGGCACCATTGACGAATATTTCTCTTCACTACTGGAAGTGGTTCAGACCAAATTTGAAAACAGCAAGGACGGCGAAACTCCCCAGCAGGCAAATATCGGCGAACAGTTGCTGAAGTACACAGATGCCCATTGTCTGTCCTACGACTTCCAAATCAAAGGCATGGCAGAGCATTTTAACATTTCTCCCCAGTATATGCGCAAGCTGTTTAAGAACCATACCGGCATGAGCATTTCTGATTATGTTTCCAACAAGCGATTGGAAAAATCCATGTATCTGCTGGCACAAACCGACCGAAATCTGCAGGAGGTGGTCATGGAAATCGGCAACAGCGATATTTCCGGTTTTGTCCGATTCTTTAAGCAAAGAACCGGCATGACTCCCGGTCAGTACCGGAAAGCCAACCGCCCCCAGGGAGAATCAGCCTTGGCTGAGCAAACCGAATAAGCAAGTGGGCTGCGGAAAACCGCAGCCCACAGTTTTTATTCTTTTACTTCCTTCATGGACAGGCTGATACGGTGGCGCTTTTCGTCTACCTCCAGAACCACCACGTCTACTACATCCCCTACCTGCACCGCTTCGCTGGGATGGCGAAGCCGCCGGTGACTGACCTGGGAGATATGCACCAGTCCGTCCTGATGGACACCGATATCCACAAACACGCCAAAATCAATCACATTGCGCACCGTGCCGGTGAGCTTCATGCCGGGCTTCAAATCCTTCATTTCCAGCACGTCTTTGCGCAGGATGGGAGCCGGCAGCTCCTCCCGGGGGTCCCGTCCAGGCTTCATCAGCTCCTTGCAGATATCCAGCAGGGTAGGCTGCCCCACACCGCATTCCTCTGCGGCCTTGGGGATTCCGTATGCTTCCAGCCGTGGCATCAGCTCCGCCAAGCTGTCCCCTTTCCGGTAATCCAGCAGCTCCAGCAGTTTTTTTGCCGCGGCATAGGATTCCGGGTGAACCCCGGTATTGTCCAACAGTTCCTTGCTTTCCGGAATCCGCAGGAAGCCGGCGCACTGTTCAAAGGCCTTGGGCCCCAGCTTGGGTACTTTTTTCAGTTGGGTACGGCTGGAAAACGGGCCGTTTTCTTCCCGATAGGTGACAATGTTTTTTGCAATGGTTCCGTTCAGGCCGGAAACCTGCTGGAGTAGACTCCGTGAGGCTGTATTGGCATCTACACCCACCGCGTTAACGCAGTCCTCAACCACGCCGCTCAAGGCCGTATCCAGCTCCTTTTGGGGACAATCGTGCTGATACTGTCCTACACCGATGGCCTTGGGGTCAATTTTCACCAGCTCTGCCAGAGGGTCCTGAAGCCGTCGGGCAATAGACACCGCCGAGCGAAGATTCACATCAAATACCGGAAATTCCTCCGCCGCCAAGGGAGAGGCGGAATATACCGATGCCCCGGCCTCGTTGACAATCATATAGCCAGCCTCAGGAAATTCCCGAAGCAGCTCCACCGTCATGGCCTCGGTCTCCCGAGAGGCCGTGCCGTTGCCGATGGCAATATGCTGTACCTTATGTTTTTTCATCAGCCCGGAGAGAATGGTGATGGCCTCCTGCTTTTTCCGCTCGTTAAAGGTGGGATACACCACAGAGGTTGCCAGCACCTTGCCGGTGGGGTCTACCACCGCCACCTTACAGCCGTTGCGATACCCCGGGTCTAAGCCCATGGTAACGAACCCCTTCACCGGAGGCTGCATCAGCAGGGGCTTTAGATTTAACGCAAAATTCTTAATCGCACCGACGGCGGCCCGCTCCGTCAAATCACTGCGAATCTCCCGCTGCAAGGAAGGGAAAATCAGCCGTTCGTAGGCATCCTCCGCGGCGGCGCGCACAAAGGCAGAAACTGCGGCTGTGGGCTTCAGCGCCGCCCGGCACACCAACGCCGCACCCTCATTGCCCGGCAAGGTTACGGACACCTTGAGAATCCCTTCCTTTTCTCCCCGGTTGATGGCCAAAATCTGGTGGTCCTGCAATCGGGAGACGGGCTGGGTCAAATCATAATACAGCCGGTATACGCTGTCGGTTTCCGGGTCTTCTGCCCGGCAGACCAACACTGCCCTGCGGTTCATCAGCTGGCGCAAATCCTTGCGGATGGTGGCATCGTCGCTTAAATTCTCGGCGATGATATCGGATGCGCCGGCCAGCGCCTCTTCCACCGATTCTACCCCCAACTCCGGGTTTACATAATCTTTCGCCAATTCCTCTGGATTCTGCCCATCCTGGGCAAAAATCGCCGTGGCCAGAGGCTCCAAACCCTTTTCCCGGGCGACAGAAGCCCGGGTACGCCGCTTCTGCTTGTAGGGGCGGTACAAATCCTCCACCTCGGCCAAGGTCGCCGCATTGTCAATGGCGGCAGACAGCTCATCAGTAAGCTTTCCTTGGCTTTCAATGGCCCGCTTTACTTCCTCCCGACGTTCCTGCAAATTCCGCAGATAGGTCAGCCGGGTTTCCAGATTCCGCAATGTGGTATCGTCCATAGCGCCGTGCATTTCTTTCCGATACCGGGCGATAAAGGGGATGGTGTTCCCCTCGTCCATCAGCGTGATGACATTTTCAACATATTCCAGTTTCTGTCCCAGTTCTTCAGACAGAATTTCTCCAATGGTAGCCATGATTTTCTCCTTTTCCAGTGTTTTTCTATATCATACCACAATCCCCCGAAAAAAGAAAGAAAAACCCGCCCCGATCCCGGGGCGGATTCCAGACCGCAGCAGCGGCCTTTTTCTATGTAATTACAGATCCAGCTTCAGGTCATTTTCCTTAATCCAGCCCCATTTTCTCAAAACAAAGCAGAACACCCAGCTAAGCACCGCCGGCAGAACAAAGCAGATTAACACCAAGCCGACCCAGTCCATGGCGGTAATGGCCGCCTTTGCACCGCTTGCCACGTCATTGACCCAGCCGGTATACACACCGATTTGACCTACCAGACCGCAGGTTCCCATACCGGAAGAAAGGGGCGAGCCGTTCATTTCCAACTGAAATACACAGGTAGCCAGAGGGCCTGTAATGGCCGAGGCCAGCACCGGAGGAATCCAGCACCGGGGATTTTTCACCAGATTGGGCATCTGCAGCATACTGGTACCCACGCCCTGTGCCACCAAGCCGCCCCAGCGGTTTTCCTTGAAGCTCATGACTGCAAAGCCAACCATGTGGGCACAGCAACCTGCCACCGCCGCACCGCCGGCCAGACCCACCAGACCAAAGGAGGCACAAATCGCAGCGGAGCTGATGGGCAGAGTCAAGGCAATACCAATCAGCACAGACACCAAAATACCCATGAAGAAGGGCTGCAGCTCCGTAGCCCACATCACCGCATGACCCACGGCCTTCGCCGCTGTGCCAATGGGCGCTGCCACCAGAGCAGACAAGCCAATACCGGCAAGAATGGTCACAATGGGAGTCACTAGAATATCAATCTTCGTTTCCTTGGAAACCAGCTTGCCAACCTCACAAGCCACAATGGCCACAAAATACACAGCCAAGGGCCCGCCTGCGCCGCCCATAGCATTGGCAGCAAAACCCACGGGAATCAAGGAAAAAAGCACCAGACCCGGGGCATGGAGGGCAGAGCCAATGGCAATGGCAATACCGGCACCCACCATCAGCGATGCCAAGCCGCCAATGGTATATCCCACAGCACCCTCGCCGGTGCCGATGGTCACAATGATTGCATTCAGAAAATCAATATGGAATTGCTGTCCCACGGTATTGAGGATGGTTCCCACCAAAAGAGTGCAGAACAGTCCCTGTGCCATGGCGCCCAGGGCATCAATGCCGTAGCGCTTGCCAGAGAAAACAATGTCCTTGCGCTTCAAGAATTCTTTGATTTTACTCATAAAGCTCACTTCCCTATTTATTATGTTTGTAAAAAAGATTTATAACACCTTTGATAGAAATTCCTGCAGACGGGGATGCTTCGGCGCGGTAAATACCTGCTCCGGTGTCCCCTGCTCCACGATTTTTCCCTCGTCCATAAACAGAACTCGACTGCCAACCTCCCGGGCAAAGCCCATTTCATGGGTCACCACCACCATGGTCATGCCCTCGTTGGCCAGCTCCTTCATAACTTCAAGGACTTCCCCTACCATTTCCGGGTCCAATGCAGAAGTCGGCTCGTCAAACAGCATCACCTTAGGATTCATAGCCAAGGCCCGAACGATGGCAATTCTTTGCTTCTGTCCGCCGGAAAGCTGATTGGGATAGGCGTCGGCCTTTTCCTCCAAGCCGACTCGCCGAAGCAGCTGCATGGCCAATTGGTCTGCCTCCGCCTGCTTCATCAATCCGGTACGAACCGGGGCTAAGGTAATGTTTTTTTGAATGGTCATATTAGGAAACAAATTAAAATGTTGAAACACCATACCCATTTGACGGCGAACCATATCTATATTCACCTTGGGGTCGGTAATATTAATACCGTCAAAAATAACCGCTCCGGCGCTGGGAATCTCCATCATATTCAAACAGCGAAGGAACGTGGACTTTCCGGAGCCGGAGGGGCCGATGATTACCACCTTCTCCCCGGGCTGAATACACTCGGTAATATCATCCAGCACCAGATGGTCGCCAAAGGATTTGCTCAAATTTTTAACGTCGATCACTTTGACGAAGCCTCCTTTCCAACAGTCCCAGCAGCCAACTGAAAATAATCACCAACACCAAATAGATACAGGCAACGCCAATCAGTGGGAACATCTGCTCGTAAGTCCGGCCGTAAATTCCCTGAGCCGCATACACCAGCTCCTTGCCGCCAATGACGGTAATGAGCGAGGTATCCTTCAGCAAAATAATAAACTCATTGCCCAGTGACGGCAATATTGCCTTAAAGGCCTGGGGGATGACAATAAAACGCATGGTATCCACATAATTCAGGCCCAAACTCCGGCCGGCCTCCATCTGACCGGGGTCCAGCGCCATTAAGCCGCCGCGGATAATCTCCGCCACATAAGCACCGGAGTTGATACCCAAGGTCAGCACACCCACCATGGTAAAGTTCCGGCTTTTGGCAAAGATGACCATGCCCATAATCAGTAGCTGTACCATCATCGGCGTTCCCCGAATCACCGTCACATAAACCTTACAAATACCGTTTACAATGCCTAAAATCGGATTGTGCTTTCCGGGACGTTGCTGGTCATGGGCGGTTCTCACCATAGCCACCAATACACCGAGGATAATTCCAATACAAAGCGCCATAGCGGTAACCATCAAGGTTGTACCAACACCGTCTAAGTATTGACTCCAACGGTCATTTTCAATAAACGCCTGATAGAACTTGACGTAGAATTCTTTCCAAAAAGGAAGCTTCACGCCGTCAATCATCAGGCCCTGCCACAATTCATAATATTCTGCCACGGATAACCTCACTTTTTCTTGTACGGCAGAAAGGGCAGCAACGCTGCCCTTTCCCCTATTATATCAATCTGCTTTGATGTACTTTGCAACAATACCGGCAATGGTGCCGTCCTTTGTCAGCTCATCGAGTGCCTTATTCACAGCATTCACAAGCTCCGTGTTGCCCTTCGCCATGCCGATGGCATACTGTTCTTCCACCCACTTGCCTTCCAAAATGGACAGGCCGGGATTGGCTTTTACATATTCCTTGGCAGGTGCTTCGTCAATAATCACACAGTCCACCTGATTGTTAATCAGTGCCTGCACGGCAGTTGCGCCGTTATCGTAAGCCGTGACATGGTCTTCGCCGTAGCCGCCGTTTTCAGGGGTATCGGAAGCGTAGATATAACCGGTGGTTCCGCGCTGGGTGCCAATCATCTTTTCGCCCAGGTTATCCATGGTCACATCGGAGCCGTCCTTAACGATGACCACCTGTACGCCCGTAGCATAGCTGTTAGAGAAGTCCATGACCATCTTCCGCTTTTCGGTGACGGAAACGCCGGCCATGACAATATCGCTCTTGCCCTGCTGAACGGCCAGCAATGCGGCATCAAAGTCCATATCCTGAATTTCCAGAGTCAGGCCCAGCTTCTTGGCGATGGCTTCGGCAATCTCCACATCAATGCCCTCAAAGCCGCCGTCATCGGTGGTCATCTCATAGGGAGGGAACGATGCGTTGGTGGACATGATCAGCTTGCCGGATTTGATGGTATAGCCTTCTTCCGCAGGAGCACATGCAACCATAACGCTCATCAGCATCAGAACTGCCAAACAAAGTGAAATCAGTTTTTTCATTTTTCAAAACTCCTTTACTCCCCGAGGGGAATTTGATTTGATATCTGCATTATAGCGCGTATATTATTCATCGTCAATTGTATTTCAATACAAACTTTACCTACTTTTATACACGCAACACTGGGAATATCTTACAAAAATTCATTAAATTTATGAATAAACGAATATTTTTGGAGTCCTGTCGTCATCTTTAATTGTATATAACGATGAATATTCTGAATATTTATTCGCCCTTAACGCCAGTCAAATCCTTTACCACTTCTCCTGCCATAATCAGTCCTGCCACCCCGGGAACAAAAGTAACAGAGCCGGGAGTGCTGCGGCGAGTGGTGCCTGTCCGTTCGACAGAAAGTTCCTCGCTGTCCTCACCGTTACGCGGCAATTCCTCGGAATAAACCACCTTTACTCCCCGAAGCCCCCGCTTGGCACATTCCTTACGCATAATCCGTGCCAAGGCACAGCCGGAGGTTTTAGAGATGTCCGCTACTCGGAAGCCTGTCGTGTCCAGCTTATTTCCCGTACCCATACAGCTTATGATGGGAACCCCTGCTGCCTTTGCCCGGGCAATCAGCGCCAGCTTTCCGGTGACGGTGTCAATGGCATCCACCACATAATGATATTGGGTAAAGTCAAATTCTTCTTCCGTTTCCGGAAGAAAAAAGGTTTTATAGGTTCGTACCCGGATGTTCGGGTCGATGTCTTGGATTCTCTCCAAAGCTACATCCACCTTGTAACGCCCGATGCTGCTGTGGGTAGCCAGTATCTGGCGATTCAAATTGGTCAGACTGATGGTATCGTTGTCTATCAAATCCAGTGCTCCAATGCCGGAACGGGCCAGAGCCTCGGCGGTATAGCCACCTACGCCACCCAGTCCGAAAAGCGCCACCCGGGCATTTTTCAACCGCCGCAATCCCTCCTCTCCCAACAGGAGCTGGGTGCGGGAATACTGATCCAACATATATTCTCCCTTAGGCCTTGGCAATGGCCTGGGCTAAATCTGCAATCAAATCCTCGGCATTTTCCAAGCCACAGCTTAGGCGAATCAAATCCGCCCCCACACCGGCGGCTTCCAGCTGGGCATCGGTCATTTGGCGATGGGTGGCAGAGGCAGGATGCAGACAGCAGGTACGGCTGTCGGCCACATGGGTTTCAATGGCACCCAGCTTCAAATGCTTCATGAAAGTTTCCGCCGCGGCACGGCCGCCCTTTAAACCAAAGGAAATCACGCCGCAAGAGCCATTCGGCATATATTTCTGAGCCAAATCATAGTATTTGTCATCTTTCAGACCGCAGTATTTCACCCAGGCCACCTTTTCGTTGCTGCGAAGATACTCTGCAATCTTTTGGGCATTTTCGCAATGCTGGCGCATCCGGAAAGGCAGACTTTCCAGCCCTAAGCTTAAATAAAAAGCACTCTGGGGGGATTGAATGCTTCCCAAATCCCGCATAAGTTGTGCGGTACACTTAGTAATAAATGCCCCGCCTAAACCAAACCGTTCTGTATAGGTTACGCCGTGATAGCTGTCATCCGGTGTGCAAAGGCCGGGAAATTTATCGGGGTATTTTGTCCAGTCAAACCTACCGCTGTCTACAATACAGCCGCCCACAGCAACCCCGTGACCGTCCATATATTTGGTAGTAGAATGGGTCACGATATCTGCGCCCCACTCGATAGGCCGGCAGTTGATGGGGGTTGCAAAGGTATTATCTACAATCAGGGGCACGCCATGGGCATGGGCCGCCTTGGCGAATTTTTCAATATCCAATACATTTAAGGCCGGGTTGGCAATGGTCTCTCCGAACACCGCCTTGGTATTGGGCCGGAAGGCCGCATTTAACTCTTCCTCACTGCAATCCGGATGGACAAAGGTAAACTCCACGCCCATCCGCTTCATGGTCACGCTGAACAGGTTAAAGCTGCCGCCGTAAATGGCAGAAGAAGAAACCACATGGTCACCGCAGGAGGCAATATTAAACACGGCATAAAAGTTTGCCGCCTGGCCGGAGCTTGTGAGCATAGCCGCAGAGCCGCCCTCCAGCGCGGCGATTCTGGCCGCCACCATATCGCAGGTAGGGTTCTGCAGACGGGAATAAAAATACCCCTCCGCCTCTAAATCAAAGAGCTTGCCCATTTCCTCGGAGGTAGCATATTGAAAGGTCGTGCTTTGCACAATGGGAATTTGCCGGGGCTGGCCGTTTTCCGGATGATAGCCGGCTTGAATACATAAGGTTTCCTGATGCAGTTTCTGGTCCATGTCAATCACCTCAAAATAAATCTTAGGGTCATTGTAACCCTATCGTCTGCATTTGTCAATGGAAAGCACCCCCTTGGTTCCGCCTGCCAGAACGGTTTTTGTTGCATTGGAGCGAGTTTTCGTGTATGATAACAAAAAGGAGGAAACGCTTATGGAACTTATGATTAAACAGCGGGTATTTTCCTGGTCCGATACTTACGATGTTTTTGACAACAACGGTGAGCCCCGTTACTATGTAAAGGCGGAAATTCTGTCTCTTGGCCATCAAATCCATGTCTATGACAAGCGGAGCGGTCAGGAGGTTGGCTCTATTCATCAGCGGCTTTTTACCCTGCTTCCCACCTTTGATATTGTCATCGGCGGCCAAACCCTGGGCTCTGTACGCCGGGAGTTTTCCCTCTTTACTCCCAGATATCGGGTAGACTTTCGGGGCTGGGAGGTAACCGGCGATTTTATGGGCTGGAATTACACCGCCTGCAAGGACGGCCAGGAGGTTCTTTCCGTTTCCAAAGAACTGCTTACCTGGGGCGATACCTATGTGCTTCGCTACCGGACGGTTGCCGACGAGCTTTCCGGCCTGCTTTTGGTGATTGCCATAGATGCTACAAACTGTAACGACGATTGAGAGTACATTATGGAAAAAATAACAAGCTTTACCATCGACCATATTAAGCTGCAGCCGGGGCTGTATGTCTCCCGAAAGGACCGGGTAGGAACGGAAACCGTCACTACCTTTGACCTGCGGCTGACCAATCCCAACATTGAACCGGTGATGAACACCGGAGAAATCCATGCCATAGAGCATTTGGCCGCTACCTATCTGCGAAACGAGCCGGCATGGAAAGAACGGGTGCTGTATTTTGGCCCTATGGGCTGCCGCACCGGCTTTTATCTGCTGTTGGCCGGAGACTATACTTCCCGGGAGATACTGCCCTTGGTGCGCAATTGTTTCTGCTTCATCCGCGATTTTCAGGGGGACATTCCCGGGGCGTCTGCCAAGGACTGCGGAAACTATTTGGATATGAACCTGCCTATGGCAAACTACTGGGGCAAAAAATATGCCGCTTTGCTGGAAAGTGCCGGCCAGGAGCAACTGATTTATCCGGAATAAGGAGAAAGAAATGACAAAACTTGGAATCATCGGCGCTATGACGGTGGAAGTGGAAACGCTGAAAAATGCCATGGCGGACAAGACCGTCTATCAAAAAGCCGGTATGGAATTTTGCCAGGGCACGCTGGAAGGGCTTCCTGCCGTGGTGGTGCAATGCGGGGTGGGCAAGGTCAACGCCGCCATGTGCGCCCAGATTTTATGCACCTTATTTGACGTGACACATATTGTAAACACCGGCATTGCCGGCTCTCTGTGTGCCCAGCTGGACATTGGGGATTTGGTAATCAGCCGGGATGCCATGTACCACGATTTTAACTGCTGTGCCTTTGGCTATCCCTTTGGGCAGGTACCCGGTTTGGATGTAATTGCCTACCCCAGTGATACCGATTTGTGCAGCTGTGCCTATGCCGCCGCGGAAGAAGTCAACCCAGGCCATACCAAAATCGGGCGGGTGGCCACCGGCGATTTGTTTGTGGCAGATAAGGCCCAAAAGGAAGCCATTGTGGCCAACACCGGGGCATTGTGCACGGAAATGGAGGGTGCCGCCATCGCCCAGGCCGCCTACCGCAACGGCGTTCCCTTCGTGATTCTTCGGGCCATCTCCGACAAGGCCGACGACAGTGCGGAAATGGATTACCCCACCTTTGAGGCCATCGCTGCCCGGCGCTGTGCCCAGGTCACTTCCCTTTTGGCCCGAACTTTAGGAAAAAAAGCATAGTCTTTCCGTTGTTTTTGAATGTGGCGACCATGGATAACCGCTTAACCCATCCGTATTTTTAACATAAAAAGGAAGCACATCATCACTCTTTTGCTTAAGTAGGATGTGCTTCCTATTGTTATTTCTGTATGTAGGGGCGGATATTATCCGCCCGCTGGCAACCGACCTGACCGCTGCCGGGGGCAGGTTGCCACCTTGCCATGGTCGGTATAGAAAAACGCACCTGCGACTGCAGGTGCGATTTGTTTGTCTTTGGGGGCAAGACCTGTGTCATAAAACCGCCGGTATCGCCGGCCAACTTCTTCCAAGCTCCTCACATGCCAAGGTTTACCCTTGGTGTGTGGGGAGATTTTATTTTTTCTATACCATGAAATGTGACATTATGAGCACTCAAGAATCAGCACCGGTTTTGCTTATTGGCTCAATGCTGATTTCCTCCCGGTTCAGGAGAGCATCATAGCTGACCTTTAGTACATCGACCAAGTATACAAGTTCTATGTCTGTAACAAAGCGTTTGCCCGCCTCAATACGCTGGATTGCGTTCTTGTCCACATCCAGCCCGTGAAGCTGGAGCTGCCCGGCAAGCTGGTTCTGGGAAAGGCCGGCAGCTTTCCGAAGTGCGGCAATGTTCCTGCCGCAGATGTTGTTATCCCCGCTTATGGTCTTGTTAATAAACATCGCCCCGCCCCTTTCAGCATAAAAACGCAGATTTTTGACATTCACTACTTGTCATTTTCGATAGTGTATGCTAAAATAGTGCAGAGAATGACATTCACTAAATGTCAGAAATAGAAAATATAGAAAGGGACGTTTGTTTATGCCTTACTGTCAAAATTGTGGCGCAGAGGTAGCCGGTAACTTCTGCCCGAACTGCGGTGCGCAAGCTGGTTCCATAGCACAAACCGCTCCGCAATTTATCATCCACAAGGACGCAAATGTGAAACCTATTTTCAGCACACTGCATCTGGTCATCGCCGGATATCTGGGCAACATTTTTCTGATTACCACCTTGGTTATGCTCGGTGTGGGCATTGCTTTTGCTTTTAATCCGGAATATACCTTCGCAGAAAAGCTGATTTTTCCGGTGCTTGGTGTTATTCTGGTGGGTATTACCTACCTTTTGTATTTGCCGGGTATCAAATCCATTCGTAAGTACGCCCCCGAAGGAGAAGCTATGAAGGCTTTCCGCTCTTTCTTTGGAAAATCCGTCCTGTTCATTTTTGCATGGGGTGTCACCATGGCAGGCTGCCTGTACATCATTGGCCTTTTCTTTAAGGTATGGAGATTCGGTATGTGGGCCGCATGTCCTAACGCAAATCAGTATGTAGTGCTTGTGGACGGCAAGAAAATTCCGGTTACACGATACTATGACGACCTGTCCGGTTACGGTGCAAGAGGTAAGTACATCTATCAGGATGAGAACGGAGAATACTACCGTCCGCCTATCAAATAACAAGGGGAAAGAATCGCTATGAAAAAACTAATGAGCATCCTGCTGGCTGTGGTAATGATTATGGCATTTGCTATGCCTGCCATGGCTACCGGAGAAACGGAAAGCACAGAACCGAACCTGCTGGCTCATGCTGGTGATATGACCTACTATGTGGGCGGCTATGGCGCTATGCCTGGTAGTTATCAGTGTATGGTCGACCATACCTATGTGGAAAAGTTTGATATTTCCTTTGGTGACCCCATTGTAGAAAACTGGCCCACGAAAGCCGGTACATATACCGTCACTTTTGAGAAGACCACCAAAATTGAGGGCGCAGGCGACACAGAATATACCTTTAATCTATCCATGAACATTACCGTTCTGGAATTGCCTGCAACTTCCGGCAAGTGTGGCGATAATATAACATGGAGCTTTGACACGACCACCGATACCCTGACTATTTCCGGCACTGGCGATATGTACACTATTGCCGCAAGTGACGAAGATTTCCAAAACGAAAACTTTAGCTATAAGCCTGGATGGTGGGATTTGCCTGTTAGGCATATTATAATTGAAGAAGGTGTAGAGAATCTGGCGAACTACACCTTTACGCAAGTCGGAATTTGCACTTACTACCAAATCCTTGAGACCATTCAGCTCCCAACTACGCTGGAAGCAATTCCTGAATTAGGTTTCCTGATGTCTAATGCTATGACATCCCTGACCATCCCCGAGGGTATCACCTCTATTACCGGTTGGCCTTTCGGATATCCCGGCAATAGCTTTTTGCCACTGACTGAACTGTATCTGCCCTCCACGCTGACCGAAATGGATATTGTGACGATTATTCTGGCTGGATATACGAACACACGACCTATCACACAGACATTGAAGACTATCCACTTTGCAGGCACCGAGGAACAGTGGAAAGCCATTAACCAGATTCGCTCCGAAACCATGCAGTCCATTATGCCTGTCGATGATGAAACCTATGCTCTTTACGAAGAAATGTTCAACGGAATAACTGTCGTCTTTGAACCCAAGGAAGATGTGAAGGAAGAAGTTACAGTCGAAAACGGCACTGCTACTGTCCCCGACAGCTCCGTGGAAATCACCGAGGGCGAGGATGTGGTCATCGATGTAACCGACACCGAGGAAGAAGTCAGCAGCGTAGTCATTGGCTCCGAGACCGTGGACAAGATTGCAGACGCCGAGACCTCCGTGGAAATCAAGCTGCCCGATGCTACCGTCAGCTTTGACAAGACCGCCATCGGCTCCATTGGCACGCAGGCCGGTGAGACCGCCGTTACTATCGTTGCCAAAGAGGTAGAGGATACCACCCTGACTACCGAGCAGAAAGTCGCTTTGGAGGAAAAGGAAGTCCACACCATCCTGAATCTGGAAGCCTTTGCCGGTGAGACAAAAATCACCGAGTTTGGCGGCGGCAAGGTCACAGTTTCCGTGCCTTTCGAACTGCCCGAGGGCAAGGCTGGCACGGATTACTATATCGCCTATGTGGCCGACGACGGCACCATCTCCGCTATGCCTACCACCTATGCTGACGGTGTTTTGAGCTTTGAGACTACTCACTTCTCCAGCTATGTGGTTCTGGAAAATGTGACCGTCAATCCTCCCGCTGACGACACCACCGAGCCCGGTGAAACTCCTCCCACTGATGATACCACCGGACCCAGCGAAAATCCTCCCGCTGATGATACCACCGGACCCAGTGAGAATCCCCCTGCTGACACTACCCCCGAGGCCGACCCCAGCAATCCCCAGACTGGCGATAACAGCCAGCTGATGTTGTTTGTTGTACTGATGGTTGTCAGTGTTGCTGGCTTGACTGTCTGCCTCACCAAACGTCGCGCTTTCTAAGTTCATAACCCCATAAAAACTGTGAGCGAGTTGCGCAAATGCGCGACCCGCTCGCTTTTTACACGTTAACAAATTATTTTCATCTTTCCCATTGACACACCAAAAGGTGTCGTGATACGCCACGATGTGCTGCTTGATTCTGCACAACGAAATGCATTCATGTACCGGTTTATCGAAATCCTGTCTGAAAGTGCATAACCTGACGGCCTCTGTGTCATGCAGAGGCTGTGTTTCTTTTCAGCGGTGATACGACAAATAAAGCTGTTTTACATTGGAAAAACGGACTATTTGGTGGCAAAAGTGGTGGCATAGAAAAATCCCCCGGAAAACTGACCTGCAGAATTCCGGGAGATAAAATTAGGTTTTACAGTTATTTTAGGTCCAATTCCTAAGAATTAAGCCTTCAGAGCCTCTTCAACAGCAACAGCCACGGAAACGGTCATGCCTACCACGGGGGAGCGATCCGACCGCCGCCGGGGGCGGAGGAAGGGAGGGGAGCGAGTGGCCGCGGTCGGCAGGAAACAAGCCTGCTTTGACAGGCGAAGTTTCTGCCGGGCACCGCAACAGGGGGAGCAATGAAAGCATTGCGACTCAACTCTGCAACCTGCCATCGGCAGGTTGCCACCTTGCCATGGTCGGCATAGAAAAACCCACCTGCGACTGCAGGTGCGTTTTGTTGGAAGATAAATTACTTCAGAGCCTCTTCCACAGCAACAGCCACGGAAACGGTCATACCGACCATGGCGTTGTTACCTGTGCCCTATGTTAATATCAGCAAACATAAAAGCACAATCATTCGACCTTAATATTAAGGCCGTAATTTGTATAGTCTTTTACTTGAGAATATGCATAACTACCGTCAGACACAATAATAGTAGTATTTAATTGACTGAACTCTTTGTTTCCGGCACTAGCATCTGTGTTACTGTCGAAATATGTAGTAGTGCTAGATCTGCCCACCGGTGATACAAAGGTTGTTGCATATCCATAATATCCTATAGCCTGAGTTCTTACAGACATCCTCATATCAGTATTGTCTGGTATTCTCAAAGATTCCAAATTACCACAATTTGCAAAGGACTCTTCACCAAGATATTGCAAACCTTCTGAAAACCTTACTTTTGTAAGCGCATCACAGTCAGAAAATGCATATGCCCCAATCTTCTGTAAGGATTCTGGAAATAAAACTTCTGTAAGTTTACCACAATACCAAAAAGCTCCATCCGAAATTGTTTCAAGTTTATCGGAAAACACTACCTTCGTCAAACAGGAACAGCGATGAAACGCATACCTTCCAATCGATACTACTGTATCAGGAATCGTAATGCTTGTCATGTCATATCCATCAAAAGCTTTTTCTCCAATCTTGGTAACTAGGCGTCCATTGATCTTAGATGGTATATAAATCTTACGATCTGTTCCTTTATAGCCGGTAATAATAATTTCTCCCTCATACATTTCATATTCAAAATCTTCTACCGGACTTTCTTTTCTATGTACCGTGCTTTCTTCGCTACAGGAACATAACACCACCATAAGTAGCAATGTTACTATTAATACTATTTTTTTCATTGTGACACCTCTCTTTAATATTAGCCGATATTGGCTAATATGATTATACACCGATTTCGGGTATGATGTCAAGTAGAAAGTGAGGTGGCGGCGTTGATTTCCTTTCACAAGCTTTGGACCGTTATGAAAGAAAAGGGTATCACCCAATATGCCTTGATCAAAACGTACCACATCAGCGCTGGTCAACTCACACGCCTTCGGAATAACGTAAGTGTCAGCACCCATACCATTGAAGTATTCTGCAAAATATTACAATGTCAGCCCGGCGATATTATGGAATACATCTCAGATGAAGAATTGTAAAATCCCGGAATCCAAACGGATTCCGGGATAAAACTTTATAGAAGAAAATTACTTCAAGCTTTCCTCAACGGCAACAGCCACGGAAACGGTCATACCGACCATGGGGTTGTTGCCTGCGCCCAGGAAGCCCATCATTTCCACGTGGGCAGGGACGGAGGAAGAACCGGCGAACTGAGCGTCGCCGTGCATACGGCCCATAGTATCAGTCAGACCGTAGGAAGCAGGACTTGCTGCCATGTTGTCGGGGTGCAGGGTACGGCCTGTGCCGCCGCCGGAAGCCACGGAGAAGTACTTCTTTCCCTGCTCAATGCACTCTTTCTTGTAAGTGCCGGCAACCGGGTGCTGGAAACGGGTGGGGTTGGTGGAGTTGCCGGTGATGGAAACGTCCACGCCCTCATGATGCATGATGGCAACACCTTCCCGAACATCGTCACAGCCGTAGCAGTTAACGGCGGCGCGCTCGCCCTTGGAGTAAGCAATCTTGTTGACGATGGTCAGCTCGCCGGTGTAGTAGTCAAACTTGGTCTGCACATAGGTAAAGCCGTTGATACGGGAGATAATCTGCGCCGCATCCTTGCCCAAGCCGTTCAGAATCACACGCAGGGGCTCTTTCCGGGCCTTGTTGGCACTGCGGGCAATGCCGATAGCGCCTTCCGCAGCCGCAAAGGACTCGTGGCCGGCCAGGAATGCAAAGCACTTGGTCTCGTCACGCAGCAGCATAGCGCCTAAGTTACCGTGACCCAGCCCCACCTTCCGGTCCTCAGCCACAGAGCCGGGGATGCAGAAAGCCTGCAGGCCGATGCCGATGGCCTCAGCAGCCTCGGCGGCGTTCTTCACGCCCTTCTTGATGGCGATAGCCGCACCTACACAGTAGGCCCAAGCTACGTCTTCGAATGCGATGGGCTGAATGCCCTTTACGATTTCATAGGGGTCGAAGCCCTTGGCGGTACACAGCTCGCGGCAAGCCTCCACGGACTCCAGACCGTACTGAGCGAGGACACCATTGATCTTGTCGATTTTTCTTTCGTAACCTTCAAACAAAGCCATAGTATTGTCCTCCTCTTATTCGTGACGGGGGTCGATGTACTTGGCGGCATCTGCAAAACGGCCGTAGGAACCCTTGGCCTTCTTCAGCGCCTCGTTGGCATCGTCGCCCTTCTTGATGAAGTCCATCATCTTGCCCAGATTGATGAACTCGTAACCGGTGATCAGGTTGTCCTCATCCAGAGCAACCCGGGTCACATAGCCTTCGGCCATTTCCAGATAACGGGGGCCCTTGGCCTTGGTGGCAAACATGGTGCCCACCTGGCTGCGCAGACCCTTACCCAGGTCTTCCAGAGAAGCGCCCACTGCCAAGCCGTCTTCCGAGAAGGCAGACTGGCTGCGGCCGTACACAATCTGCAGGAACAGCTCCCGCATAGCGGTGTTGATGGCATCGCACACCAGGTCGGTGTTCAGAGCTTCCAGCAGTGTCTTACCGATGAGAATTTCGGAGGCCATAGCGGCAGAGTGGGTCATACCGGAGCAGCCCAGCGTTTCTACCAGAGCTTCCTCGATGATACCCTCCTTCACATTCAGGGTCAGCTTGCAGCAGCCCTGCTGAGGAGCACACCAGCCGATGCCGTGGGTAAACCCGCTGACATCCTTAATTTCCTTGACCTGAACCCACTTGCCCTCTTCAGGAATGGGTGCGGGGCCGTGATAAGCGCCCTTGGCCACGGAGCACATATGTTGTACTTCGCTACTATAAATCATGGCAAAATTCCTTTCTTTCAAAAGACGGGAGCGCCGCCTTTGGATTTACTTCTTTGAAAACCGAGATTTTCCGCATATATTATACATAGGGAAGTTAAAATTGTCAATCAAAAGCCGGGAATTTTGCCGGAATTTCCCAAGCATTTTTTATTTTGATTTTTGAAATTTTTCCAGCATACTTTCTGTTTCCCGTGTCATACTAACTTCGATCTCAAATAAAAGGAGGAGTTATTATGAGCTGCAACGCTAACAAGTGCATCGAATGTACCGTTCAGCAGTGTGCCTATCACTGCGACAACGAAAACTTTTGCTCTCTGGACAGAATTCTTGTAGGCACCCATGAGGCCAACCCCACTGTTGACCAGTGCACCGATTGCAAGTCCTTCCGTAAGAAGTAATCATTCCTCTGCGGCGGCGTTTGCCGCCGCTTTTCTTTTTCAAGCCTTGACGAATTAAGGAAAAAACGCTATGATAATCAGGATAAATTTCCCTTTCTTTCCTATTTTGTTCAAAAATCCTTTGCCCCTTATACATATTCATTTCACATTCTGTCATTATGATTGTACTATCAAAGCTTTAAGGGAGGAATCCGCATGGACAACTTTGAAAACAACGACTTGGGTCAAATACCCGAAACACCGCCCCAGGCACCGCCGGAGCTTACGGCTGCTCCCGAGAATATACACGACTCCTCCTTTTCCGAAGCCCCTAACGTAACGGACCGGGAAGATTTTACGCCCCCCAGCGAAACGCCTGTGCAGATTCCGGAAAAGCCCCGGAAGAAACGAACAGGCAAGGTCTGGAAAACCCTTCTTTCCTGTCTTTTGGTCACCGCTCTGGTTGCCGGCGGCTGCGGCATTACCGCCTTTAGCCTCCACCGGGTCTGGCAACAGGAAAATGCAAAGGCCGCCCAAACCTTAAATCAGCTTTATGCACAAATTGAGGACCTGCAGGAACAAATCAAGGACAATTCCTATACCGGCAACGGCAATTCCATTTCCGGCAGTACCAATACCGGCATGAACGGCGGAATGACCCCGGGCCAGGTGTATTCCAAATGTGTGGAAAGTGTGGTTGCCATCGTAGCCACTTCTGCCACCGGCAGCTCCTCCGGTTCCGGCTTTATCCTCTCTCAAGACGGCTATATTTTGACCAACTACCATGTGGTGGAGAATTCCACCAATCTGACGGTCACCACCGCCGGCGGCACGGAGTATTCTGCTGTGCCTGTGGGCTATGACGACCGAAACGACATTGCGCTGATTCGGGTGGATGCCCAGGGCCTGCCCGCTGTCACTCTGGGAAGCAGTGAAGACCTTATCGTGGGCGACCAGGTGGTTGCCATCGGCAATCCTTTGGGCGAGCTGACCTCCACCCTCACCGTGGGCTATATCAGCGCCAAGGAGCGGGATGTGACCACCGACGGCACTATTATCAATATGCTCCAGACCGATGCCGCCATCAATGCCGGAAACTCCGGCGGCCCTCTGTTTAACATGAAGGGCGAGGTAATTGGCATTACCACCGCAAAATACTCCGGTTCCACCTCCAGCGGTGCAAATATTGAAGGCATCGGCTTTGCCATTCCCATTGACGATGTAATAGATAAAATTCAACAAATCAAAGAGCACGGCTATGTTTCCACCCCCTATATGGGTGTTTCTGTGGATAACCGGAATTCAGGCATCGGCGCGTATGTTGTCAGTGTAGAAGCAGACGGCAGTGCCTACGCCGCAGGTGTCCGGGCCGGGGATATTATCATGGCCCTGGGCGACCATCAGGTCACCTCTGTGGAATACCTCACCAAGGTGCTGAAAAACTTCAAGGTGGGCGACACCACCACCGTCACCGTTCTGCGAAACCGAAAGCTGCTAGATTTGACCATTACCTTTGCAGAAAAACCCCAAATCTCTCCGGCAGCTTCCTCCGAGACACTGCCTTCTGACGAGCCCCAGACTTCCTCCGGCGGCAATATCGCCCCGAATTGGTGGGAATACTTTTTCGGCAACGGCGGTTAACAGATATAAAAAACAGTAAGGGCGCCCCCACAGGGGCGCCCTTGTTTACTGACTTAGCAGCAGCCGCAGTTATTGTTGTCGTTGCCGTTGTTGCCGCAGCAGCAGAACAGCAGAACCAGGATGATAATCCACCAGCAGTTATTTCCACCAAAACAGTTATTGCCACACATAAAGAATACCTCCAAATTGTTTCTAAGCGGCTTTACCGCTCATTCCATGGTATTCTCCCGGCAAAAAAAGGTGCGAAACGGACGGGCTAGTGTTTATAATTCCCGCAAGGCATCTATCAATGCCGTCTTGGATGCGGTCTTGGCATCCTTCACCTTAATGACCTTGGCAGGACAGCCTGCCACCACCGTATTGGGCGCTACATCTCCCACCACCACAGCACCGGCGGCCACCACCGCATCATGTCCAATACGGCAGCCCTCAATCACTACAGCGTTTGCACCAATGAGTACATTATCCTCCACAATCACCGGGGTTGCAGAAGCCGGCTCAATCACACCTGCCAGCACCGCGCCTGCTCCTACATGGCAGTTTTTGCCCACAGTGGCCCGGCCACCCAAAACCGCGCCCATATCAATCATAGTGCCTTCTCCAATCACCGCGCCAATGTTGATGATGGCACCCATCATAATGACCGCATTTTTTCCAATCTCCACCTGCTCCCGAATCACAGCACCCGGCTCAATCCGGGCAGGAATATTTTTCATGTCCAGCATGGGAATGGCCGAATTTCGGCAGCCGTTTTCGATTTCCACATGGTCAAATTCATTGGCCTCCAGAACAGGCGCCACATCCTTCCAGTCACCGAAGACGATGCTGCAGCCCTCCCCGGCAGGAAATACCCGGCAGTTGGGGAAATCCACCTTTGCACCGCCCCACAAATACACCTTCACCGGTGTTTTTTTCTCAGAGGTGCGGATATATTCGATAATCTCCTGTGCGTTCATGTTTTCTCTCCTTTTCGGTTGTTTTAACCATCCTACCACCTTTTCCCGAAAAACACAAGCCCATAAATTGACACTTGAAAAAAAATAGTCTATAATACTCCCAACGAAACCAAAGGGGGGCTAGTCATGCAAATTATTGAAGATCGCCGCAACCTGCACCGGATCCCGGAGCTTGGGATGGATCTGCCGAAAACAATGGCATATCTTTCAGAGGCTCTGGCACCTCTTAACTGTCAGGTGTTTGCTCCCATGGAGAGCGCCCTGTGCGCCTTTTTTGACTTTGGGCAACCCACCGCCATTGCCTTCCGGGCGGATTGTGACGGACTTCCCGTTGCAGAAAAATGTGAAAACGCCTACATCTCCATCCACCCGGGAAAGATGCACGCCTGCGGCCACGACGGACACATGGCCATTTTGTTGGAATTGGCCCGGCGGCTTTCCCAAAAGAAAACAATGCCCCATAATGTGCTTTTGGTGTTTCAGCCGGGGGAAGAAAATCCCGGCGGCGCCCGTTTTCTCTGTGAAACAAATCTTTTTGAAGCCTATGCCGTCAAGGCCATTTTTGGCCTGCACCTGTGGCCGGGTCTCCCCTCCGGTGGCGTTTTTAGCCGGGAGCAGGAACTGATGAGCCGCTCCAGCGAAATCAATGTGGACATTTACGGCAAATCCTCCCATCTCAGCAAAGCCTCCGAGGGACTGGATGCTTTATCCGCCGCCGTAGAATTTTATCGCCGGGCCATGGCCATGGAAGCCGCACTGCCCAGCAACATCTACCGCCTGTTAAAATTCGGCTATATGCAAAGCGGCACAGTCCGCAATGCCCTGTCCGCCCACACCCGTCTGGAAGGCAGTCTCCGTGCCTTTCAGGATGAGGTGTTTGATGCTCTGCGGCAAGGTTTGACGGATATTGCCGCCCAGGTGGAAGCAGAAACCGGTTGCCGCGTGAAAGTGGAAGGGTCTAACGGTTACCCTGCCGTCATAAACCCGCCGGATTTGTACCGGCAAATTTCAGGCATTGCAGAAATCCATCCCCTCTCAGAGCCCAATATGAGCAGCGAAGATTTTGCCTTTTACCAGCGGAAGCTGCCGGGAATTTTCTTCTTCCTGGGCATCGGGGATACACCGCCCCTGCACGCAGACAATTTCCACTTTGACGAAACCATTCTGTTGAAAGGCGCCGATTTCTTTGAACATCTGGCGGAACACTTCCAATGATTCCTTTGAACGAACATCTGCTGCCCCTGCAGCGCAGCGGCATCCGTAAATATACCAATCTGGCAAAAACCGTCCCCGGATGTGTTATGTTAACCATCGGGGAGCCGGATTTCCCCACCCCCGAGCCCATTAAGGCCGCGGCAGTGGCCGCCCTCACCGCAAACCGCACCCACTATGCCCCCAATCAGGGGGTGGAGGCGCTGCGCCAGGAGATTGCCAATTACGAAACCAAACGGGGCATGGACTGCAATTCCGAGCAGGTCCTCATTACCGCCGGCGCTACCGGTGCTCTGTTCACCGCCCTTTTGGGTATTTTGAATCCCGGAGACGAGGTGGTTATCCCCACCCCTGCTTTCTCTCTGTACGAAACCATTACCACCGTGGCTGGGGGCATCCCGGTGGCTTATGACCTGAAAAAGACAGATTTCCAGATTACACCCCAGGCCTTGTCCCAGGTCATAACCCCCAAAACGAAAGCCATTATCTTAAATTCTCCCCACAACCCCACCGGCACGGTCCTGTCGAAAAGCTCCCTGCGTGCAGTAAAGCAGGCTGTATTGGGAAAATCCATCTTTGTCATTTGCGACAATGTCTACGACCGGCTCAGCGCTCCAGTCCGCGACCTAACCCTGGACAGGGAGCTAAGGGGACAGTGCTTGCTGTGCCAAAGCTTTTCCAAGCCCTACGCCATGACCGGCTGGCGGATAGGCTATCTGGTTGGCCCGGAAGACATGATGCAGCGGCTTTTACTGCTCCATGCCGCAGAGGTCGCCTCCATCCCCACCTTTTTGCAGGATGCTTGCATAACTGCCCTCTCCGTCAGCCCCAAGGAGATGGCTGACGCTTATGGCCGCCGCCGGGAATCTATCTGCAACAGACTTACCCGGATGGGATTGTCCTACCCCAAGCCGGAGGGTGCTTTTTATGTATTCCCCGACATTTCCGGCTATGGTCTGTCTGACGAGGAATTCTGCACCCGGATGATTCAGGAGGCCAAGGTGGCCGCCGTACCGGGAAGCTGTTTCGGCTGTCCGGGGCATATCCGCATTTCCTACTGCTGTGCAGACACTGCCCTGCAGGCCGGGCTTGACCGTCTGGAACAGTTCCTGCAATCTCTATGAAAAGTTTAAAAGCGGCAAGTCATTTTGACTTACCGCTTTTTATCGTTTTCTGTTCAAGATTCCTTTTCGTAATCCGAGATCGTCACCCGGTTATTGGTTATCATCTCCCGGGGCAAATGGGAAACGTCCTTTCCAAAATTCCGTTCCGGGTGCTTGGTATCATACATTCCCAAGCTGCAGTTCCACAAAATACAATCTCTTTCCAAACCTAAATACCGGTTTGCCGCATTGATGGAAGCACCGTGGCCCATCAGAAGAATTTCTTCATCCGTATCTTTGCGCTGCAATAACGTTTCAATTCCCACGCTTACCCGTTGGTACACCATTTCTGTGGTTTCCGTATACGAGGGCCACCAAGGATATTCCAGCTGCGCTCCCTCTGCAATATGGGGATATTTCTCCTTTAACCGTTCCAGGGTATTTCCCTGATAGACCAACATATACTCCAAAGATATTTCATGGATCCATGCAGCAGGAATAATCCTCGACCCGGTTTCCCTAGCTATGATTTCCGCTGTTTCCATAGTACGCACAAACGGAGATGCATAAATATCCCCATGAAATCCCAGCGCGTTCAGCCGTCTTCCCAAAAGTAGCGCCTGCTCTCTTCCCAGATCCGACAGCAGCACTTCCCGTTTCGGCAAAGAGGGATCTCCATTATAGTACTCGGCATCCGGCCCTACCTGGCCATGCCTTGCCACATAGATTTTCATATGTTCCTTCTCCTATCAGTCCGGGCGCTCAATGCGGTACATCTTCCGTTGCGGAAGCACAACGCCAAAAACATTCCACATAGTATTTAGGTGCCAGCAATCCTTTCCAGAGGCTTCCAGTTCCTCCTCAAAGCTTTCCCCGATCTGTCTTCCGTGTCCGTACAGATAAATATCCGCTTTTTGAGTAATTTGCTCTCTGGAATGGGTCACGCAAATGCGCGTGCCCTCAATGTCCAACACAGAATCCGGCTCTTTAATATGGGCAAAGGATGCTATTTTGGCAACCTCCTCCGGCAAATCGTTATTTCCGGGAACCCAGTATACGGTACTGCCGGTCTCCTTTAGGAATTCAAAAAGCTCCGTGACTCTTTCCAGATACAGCCCTCTGGCGCTCACATCCCAGCCTACCTTTAATTCGTCCGCCGTATCTCCGGTATGAATAATAATATCCGGCTTCACAATACGAATCAGCTGCTTGTAAAAGGGATAGGTTGCAGAGTGGGTATCGCCGATATGTAGCAGCTTCTTGCCCTTTGCCGCCAAAAACTCGGCAGGTATTTCAATACCGTAAGGTTTTTGAACATCCGCATCGATTTCCATTTTCATTGCCAGCTGTTTGTTGGCGGTTACCTTATCCCCAGGAAGGAAGCAAATATTTTTGCCGAAATTCCGTTCCGGATTCTTGGTATCATACAGCCCCAGACAGCAGTTCCACAGCATACCGCCCCGTTTCAAATCCAAATAAATATTGGCTGCGCCGGTGGATGCGCCGTGGCCCACCAAGAGGATCTCTTCGTCCGTATCCTTTTTCTGTAAAAGGTCTTCAATTCCCGCAACGACCCGTTGGCGCACATCCTCATGGCTCTCCGCCACTGTGGGCCACCAGGGATATTCCATGGTTGCGTTTTCATCCATATGGGGGAATCTTCTCTTTAGTTCCTCCAGCGGAACCCCTTGATATTCATCCAAGCTGGCCTGGTCTCCAAAAATTTCATGCATCCAGGGTGTCGGGACAATAGTAGAGCCGGTCACCTGTGCAACCAATTCCGCCGTCTCCATGGTGCGAAGTAATGGAGATGCATAGATTTTGCCGCTAAAGCCCATTTTCTTCAACTGTCCGCCCAGGAGTGTAGACTGCTCTCTGCCTATTTCCGACAGCGGAACTTCTCCCTTCGGCAGACCCACATCACCGTTCACATACTCTGCATTTTCAGCTACCTGCCCATGTCTTGTCACATAGATTTTCATGTTGAAGATACCTCCAGTCAATCCGGTCTTTCAATCCGGTATAATTTCTTTTGAGGAAGAACGCAAACAAAAAAGCTCCATTCACAATTCAAATGCCAATCTGTGCCAAATTCCTGCTCAAAGGTTTCTGCACAAAGGCCATGGCCGTATAAATACATATCCGCTTCTTTTTCAATTTGATGCCGGGCATGGGTAACACAGATATTCTGCCCGCCAATGTGCAAAACGGTATTAATATCCACAATATTGACAAAGGGTGCTAACTTGGCAACCTCCTCCGGCAAATCATTATTTCCCGTATTCCAGTATACCGTGCTGCCGGATTCCCTTAGAATATCCATCAGCACCCGAACCTTTGCCAAGTAGGATGCTTCCGTTCCCGGGATGCGCCCCACCTTTATCTCATCCGCCGTATCTCCGGTATGAATAATCACATCCGGCCGAATCAGGCGAATTATCTGCCTGCAGAAAGGATAATACGCTGAGTGAGTATCTCCGATATGCAGTATTTTAAGACCCTTTTCCTCCCGGAGCTGTGCAGGGATTTCTATTCCGTAAGGATTTGTGCAGTCAGCATCAAACTCCATATCCATGGCCAGCTTTTGGTCATCGCTCACCATATCCCCCGGCAAAAAACCGATATCCCGATAGTGGTTATATTTCGGTTGCATGGAATCATACCGGCCCAGACAGCAGTTCCAGAGAACACCCATGCTCCGCAGATTCAAACGGCTTCTAACCGCCTCCACAGAGGCGCTGTGGCCAATCAGCAGATATTCTTCCTCGGTATCCTCCCGTGTCAGCAGTGCATTCACTCCGGCAACCACCTGCTCCTCCACAGAGCCGCCGTCTTCCCTTTCTCCCAGCATCCAGGCCGTTGGACAAATGACAGCGCCGGTTTCTGCCGCTACCAATTGTGCTGTTTCCATGGCGCATTTTGCCGGAGAGGCATAGATTTTCCCCTGGAACTTGGAACGTTTCAGTTTATCGCCAAGAAGGCTCGCCTGCTTCCTGCCCAACTCTGACAGAGGGGCATCCCCCTGCATATCCACAGCCTGAGCGTGTTTTGCAACATAAATTTTCATATCAGCCCACAATTAACCTTTCCTTGGGAACATCGACCGCTCCCAAATCCTTACGGTGCACATAAATGGGGTTTGTCAGCAAAATGCATCTGCCTTCTTCGTTATACATTTCTGCTCTGACAAAATGAATCTGACAATCAGGCTTCATCCGGTATGTAAATTCAAAATTTTCCGCATCCACATCGGTTTCTGCAGCTATCTCGCCGTTTTCAATGAGCCGGAACTTCCAACCCTTCTGGGCTTGGGTATAGGTAAACTTTACAACATGGCTCTGCTCGGCATTTTCTGTCACAAGGACATCGCCCATGTGCAATCCCGTGTCGGTCTCCAGCTCTGCCTGGCCGTGGATGAATACCGGATCTGCGCAATATGCCCGGCCCTGCTTCATGCCAAGCACAAAGGCATCCTCACAAACAGGCTCTGCTTCCTCCTGGGGCACACCAATCCAAGTGGCAAAGTTATTCAGCCCAAACCATCCCCAGGTATTGGAGTGACTGTCGCTGCAGCCGTAGCCGGTGATGAAAATGCCGGCCTTTGTCATCTTATCCCACAGCCGGGTATAGTAAGAAAGTGCAAAACCGTACCGGCCCATGGGGAAGCCCACTTCCATCAGCGTTGCGCCCCAGGCTCTGTTTTCGATAAAATACTGGGCAAGCCACTCCAACCGGGGCTCTAAGCCATCCTCCGTCATTTCATCGTGCTTAAAGCGCTCAAAGGGGTGGTTCAAAGCAAAGATGCCCCCATGCTCCTTCACCCATGCAACGCCCTCTTCGTGGGTGATTTCAAAATCGGGATAATTATAATAAGGGATGATGGGCACTTTGGTGGAGAAACAGTTTTTATGCATAAAACCGGCGGCAGAAATCTCTGTTCCCACAAAGGGTGTTATGCCGTATTTTTTGCCGATTTCGCTGGCCACCTCCTGTTGCTTTTCCCGAACACTCTGGCCTCTTTTTTCTCTGTCGATGATATACTCGTCAATGAACGCCTGCGCTGTCCCTTTCTTAGATTCCAGATAAACGGAAAACGTGGCAAGGGCATTATCAAGGCCACCTACATCCTGGGCAACGGCATCCGCAGACTGAACATCCTCCGACAGATGCAAGGTATAGCTATGCCAGCCCTCAACCGGCTTCAGAGGAATCACCACCGTATGGGGCTGATTGCCCAACCCCTCCGTGCTGCCCAGTACATACTGCACATGGGCACAGGCATATTCCGGCGGCCGCTCAGACAGCTGCACATCGAAAATCACTCTGGTATTTTCATTCCAGTCACACTTTGCCGCAACCTTCAGGGTGATGCCCATCAGCAGCGAACCGCTGTGCCGCTTACTGCTGGCAGAAAACGCCACTCTGCCGCCGTTCCAGCCGTCTTCCTTTGCGCTTGCCGTCAGCTTCATGCATCGGGTTCCGCAGTAACAATCTTCCTGGGTCAATTGCGCCGAAAGCTGTTCTCCCTCAGGCAGCTTAAAGCCCTGGGACCGTCCGCTTTCATCCTCACAGTAAAGCGTTTCTTGCTCAAAGTCAAATCTTTCGACCTGATACTGCTGACCGGAAATTCGGTTATCATGGTCAGTAAACCAAGTATACTGCAAGCCAAGCTTTGCCGCATTATACATCTGCCCTTCCATGCTTCCGCCGGGCTGATAACAGGAATGGATATGCATAGGCTGTCCAAAATACTTATATTTGCTCACGGTGCACACTCCCTTTCACAGCACATTTAATGATAAATAATTATAGTGGAAGCGCTATGGAAAGTCAAGGAAAAGTGTCCGTTCTCTGTTCTTTGTGCTCACCTGTTTTTCCTGCTGTCTTACAGGCAGGGCTTGTGGCATTTGTGTCATATTTCACCGCCCGCCGGCGTAGTGTTTTCTGAGGAGGGATCGCCATGGGTGAGGAACAGATTACGCTACCCCATAAGTTGACGCTGAACGAGCGGCGGCAGCTTTCCATGACCGGTGTTTCAGAGGTCGTCAGCTTTGATGACACAACCGTTATCTTACACACACAGTTGGGAACCTTGACCGTTCAGGGAAAAGATTTACAGTTAAAAACCCTATCCTCAGAAGGCGGTCAGGTGGCAGTGGATGGGACTGTCTGTGCGCTGATTTACGAGGAGCCCCGCCCCCGGGGCGGCTGGGTTAGCCGCCTGCTCGGATGACGCCGCCGAAGCTTGCCGGAGCTTATCTGGCATATGCCGGCCTGTTGGGCTTGGCTTTGGGATTGATTTACGGATTTCTGCGCCCTCTCCGGCGCAGGATCCCCCATATTGCCGACGGCCTGTTTGTGATTTCCGTATTGCTGGCCTGGCTGTACCTAAGCTTCCAAATTTGCGGTGGGGCGCTCCGTTTGGGCTATTGGGTAGGCTTTGCCGCCGGCGGTTATCTCTGGGATCGAACCGTGGGGCGGCTCTTGCGGCCGGTATTTTCTTCCTTTTGGGACATGTTTTTCCAAATTTTCGGCTTTCCCATGGCTATAATGAAAAAATTTTTTCAAAAAATATGCATTTTTACAAAAAAACTATTTGCATCTGGAAAAAAATCGGGTACAATAAAGAGTAACAAACATCCAAAACATAAAAAGCACACAGGAGGACGCTGCCATGGCAAACCGAAATCATCCCCTTCGCCACATTCGGCTGGTTTACAGACGTACCCCCATGATTATCAAGGTAGTGGTTCTGTCCGCTATTGTGTTGTCTACAGCCACGCTGCTGACCCTGCGGGGAGGCCTTCTGAACGCTCAGGCCCAGACTGATGCCCTGCGCAATCAGGCACAGCAGCTGGAACAGGAAAAGGAAAAGCTGGAAGAGTACATCAATGAACTGGGCTCTGTGGACAGCGTGGACCGCATTGCCGAAGAAGAATTGGGGCTTGTAGACCCGGATTCCGTCATTTTTCAGCCAAACGGCTAATGATATTTCAATTTTTATTTGGAGGAAGCAAAGCAAACTATGGAGTTAACCGTCGGAGCGATTTTTGAAGGCAAAGTAAAATCCATCACCAATTTCGGCGCATTTGTTTCCCTGCCGGAAAACAGAACCGGCATGGTACATATTTCCGAGGTGGCCAATGCCTATGTTAATGACATTCGCCAGCATCTGACAGAAGGTCAGGATGTCAAGGTCGTGGTCATTGGCCTGGAAAACGGAAAAATCAACCTGTCCATGAAGCGGCTGGAGCCCAAGCCTGCCAGAGAGCCTGCCGCCAGAAACAATTTCCGCAGTGCTGCCCCCACAGCAGCCCAAAGCCGGCCTGCCCGCATGGCCCCTACCCCGCCCCCGGCACCCAAGACCGCCGATCAGCTTTTTGAAGAGAAATTAAAGGCCTTTATGTCTGAATCCGACAGTAAGATTTCCTCGATTAAGCAGTATTCCGAACACCGCACCAAAAGTCGAAGAAGATGATTTTAGGCTGCTGCATCCTGCAGCGGCCTTTTTCACACCACTACGGAAAGGTCTGAAAAATATGTCCACCGTTGTAATTACCGGCGGTTCCCGGGGAATCGGTGCCGCCGCAGTTGAACTGTTTTCCACCAAAGGCTACCGGGTATTTTTCCTCTACGAAAAAAATCATGCCGCCGCCGAGGCTGTCTCCCAAAAAACCGGGGCTACCGGCATTTGCTGTGATGTCGCAGACGGGGCTGCAGTGCGCGCCGCCTTCCAACGTATCGGCGACGTAGACCTTTTGATTTGCAATGCCGGCATCTGCCATTACGGGCTGATGAGCCAAATGCCGGAAGCTGACTGGGACCGCAGTTTTGATGTGAATGTAAAGGGCATTTACCATTGTGTCAATGCCGCCATGCCCAGCTTTCTGCAAAAGCAGAGTGGTTGCATCCTTACCGTTTCCTCCATGTGGGGACAAACCGGTGCTTCCTGTGAAGCCGCATACTCCGCAACCAAGGGGGCAGTGATTGCCCTGACCAAGGCCCTGGCACAGGAACTGGGACCCAGCGGCATCCGGGTCAATTGCATTTGCCCCGGCGTTATTCTGACGGATATGTGCGCATCCGTCTCCCCGGAAACTCTGGCGCAGATGGCACAGGACACGCCGGTGGGCCGCAACGGCACTGCCGAGGATGTGGCAAAGGCTATGGAATATTTGGCAAACGCCGATTTTGTCACCGGGCAAATTTTGCCGGTTAACGGTGGCTATGTAATATAATACACAACATAGGAGGTATATCCATGAAAATTTCTATCGGCTGTGACCATGGCGCTCTGGCGCTGAAAAATACCGTGGTTTCTCACCTGCAGGCCAAGGGCCATCAGGTGGTTGACTTCGGAACAAACTCGCTGGATTCCTGCGATTATCCGGATTTTGCCGGCGCGGCCGCTGCCGCCGTGGCCAGCGGCGACTGTGAACGGGGCATTGTGCTGTGCACCACCGGTATCGGCGTGTCCATCGCCGCCAACAAAGTCAAAGGCATCCGCTGTGCTCTGCTCTCCGACCTAATGACTGCCCGGATGACCCGGGAGCATAACGACACCAATATGATGGCAATGGGTGCAGGAGTGGTGGGTGAAATGCTGGCCCTGCAAATTTTGGACACCTGGCTGGAAACACCCTTTTCTCATAACGAGCGTCACCAAAGGCGAATCGATAAGGTCATGGCGCTGGAAAAATAATACCATTTGTGTCCGGGACAAGCTCCCGGACATTTTCTTTTATCGGCTCAGCCTGGGCTCTATCCAGCGGTAAAGCAGAATGGCCGCCATGCTGACGGGAATCCACAGCAGAGAATAATTCAAGCATATCTGCCCAAGATAGTGATAGGGCATTCCCCGGTAATCCCAAACACCATAATCCCTGTTGACCAGCAATCCTACCGCCAGCTCAAGTCCAGTAATCGTAACCGCCGACAGCAACAGCTGAAGTGCCAAAGGAATTTTCAGCCACCGATGCAACATACCTACCAGTAAAAAACACAAGCCCCCTAAAAGAAACATACTGCCGTGACTGCGCCCCCGCCACAAAAACTCCAGTACCATATAGGCACTTCCTCCCAAATAGAATAAAAAGCAGTTCTTCCAAATACGCATAATCATCCCTCCGAAGACAGCATACCCAAAAAAACTTGATTTTTTACTTGACAAAAGGAAATCTCTCATATATAATGACAAAGCTGATTTCGGCAATTGCTGAAATTCTGTGACCACCCATGGCGGCATAACTCAGTTGGTAGAGTAGCCGGTTCATACCCGGTATGTCATCTGTTCAAATCAGATTGCCGCTACCAGGCCCGTTGGTCAAGCGGTTAAGACACCGCCCTTTCACGGCGGTAACATGGGTTCGATTCCCGTACGGGTCACCAGAAAAATAACACCACCCTTTTGGGTGGTGTTATTTTTTGCCGTACGGGAATCAAAAGGGCGTTAAAAAACATGCCGGTGGCATGTTTTTAGCCCGTGGGAGATTCCCCTGGGTTTCAGATGCATCCCCAATTGGATGTGGATGAAAGTCAGACTGAATATCTGGGTAACCTTAACAGAAGTCAAAAATCATAAAAAAATATGCCACTGTACGGGTCACCAAACGGCATTTTGACAAACAAAGTAGCGTTCCTTACGAAACGCTACTTTGTTTCTTATGTTCTCATATCTTCTGTTACAGGTGCAATACACGGTCTTTGATTTCCTGGGTGCGTCCCTGATTCCAATACTGGGTTCCGATATAACCGCAGGTGCGGCGTGCCACGTTCATCTTGCTCTGGTCGGTGTTGCCGCACTGGGGGCAAACCCAGATTAGCTTGCCGTCTTCATCCTCGCGAATCTCAATCTCTCCGTCAAAGCCGCACTCCTGGCAATAGTCAGACTTGGTGTTCAGCTCTGCGTAGATAATATTCTCGTAGATAAACTGCATAACCTCCAGAACCGCATCAATATTTTGCTGCATATTGGGCACCTCGATATAGCTAATGGCGCCGCCGGGACTCAAATGCTGGAACTGGGCCTCAAAGGCCAGCTTGGTAAAGGCATCGATTTCCTCAGACACATGGACATGGTAGGAATTGGTAATATAGCCCTTATCGGTGATGCCGGGAATCAAGCCGAAGCGTTTTTGCAGGCACTTGGCAAACTTGTAGGTGGTGGATTCCAGGGGTGTGCCGTAGAGAGAGAAGTCAATATTGCTCTGTGCTTTCCACTTCTTACAGGCCTCATTCAGCGCATCCATAATCTCCAACGCAAAAGGCGTGGCCTCTGGGTCAGTATGGCTGCGGCCGGTCATGTACTTAACACACTCATACAGCCCCGCGTAGCCCAGGGAAATGGTGGAATAGCCGCCAAACAGCAGCTTATCAATGGGTTCTCCCTTTTCCAATCTGGCCAGCGCGCCGTACTGCCAAAGGATGGGCGCGGCATCGGAAAGAGTGCCCTTCAGCCGTTCATGCCGGCACATCAAGGCCTTATGGCACAGCTCCATACGCTCGTCAAAAATCTTCCAGAATTTATCCTTATCCTTGCCGGAGGACAGGGCGATATCCGGCAGATTGATGGTTACTACACCCTGGTTGAACCGGCCGTAATATTTGTGCTTACCCGGCTCATAATTGCCTGCATTGGCAATATTACCCACACCGGCATCGGTGAACCGGTCGGGGGTCAGGAAGGAGCGGCAGCCCATGCAGACATACACATCCCCCTTCAGCTCCAGCATCTTCTTTTCGCTGATATAGTCGGGCACCATCCGCTTGGCCGTGCACTGGGCCGCCAGCTTGGTTAAGTACCAGTAGGGAGAATCCTCCGTCACATTATCCTCCTCCAGCACATAAATCAGCTTGGGGAAGGCCGGGGTAATCTTCACGCCCTTTTCGTTTTTCACCCCATCATAGCGCTGGCGGAGCATTTCCTCAATAATCAGCGCCAAATCCTTCTTTTCCTGCTCATTTCTGGCCTCATTCAGATACATGAACACAGTAATAAAGGGGGCCTGGCCGTTGGTGGTCATCAGGGTAACCACCTGATACTGGATGGTCTGGACACCCCGGTTAATCTCGTCGCGCAGACGCTCCTCCACCACCTGACTGATTTTTTCCTCACAGGCCGCCACGCCCAGGGCTTCCATTTCCTTTTCCACGCTCTTGCGGATTCGCTCCCGGCTGATTTGCACAAAAGGTGCCAAATGAGTCAAGCTAATAGACTGACCGCCGTATTGATTGGAGGCAACTTGGGCTATAATCTGGGTAGCAATGTTGCAGGCAGTGGAAAAAGAATGGGGCTTTTCAATCAGCGTGCCGGAAATGACCGTGCCGTTTTGCAGCATATCCTCCAGATTTACCAAATCGCAGTTATGCATATGCTGGGCAAAATAATCGGAGTCGTGGAAATGGATGATGCCGGCATCGTGGGCCTCCACCACCTCCTGGGGCAGCAGAATCCGGCTGGTGATGTCCTTGGACACTTCTCCTGCCATATAGTCCCTCTGGACAGCGTTGATAGTGGGATTCTTGTTGGCATTTTCCTGCTTGACTTCTTCGTTGTTACATTCAATCAGGCTTAATATCCGGTCATCGGTGGTGTTGGATTTGCGCACCAAGCTCCGGGTATAGCGATAAGTAATGTATTTCTTTGCCACCTCGAAGGCGCCGTGCTCCATGATGGCCTTTTCCACCAGGTCCTGGATTTCCTCCACAGAGGGACTGCGTCCCATCTCCTCGCAGGAAATCTCCACGCTTCGGGCGATTCGCTCAATCTGCAGCGCGGTCATGCGCACACTTTCTTCTACGGCATGATTGGCTTTTGTCAGAGCGTTTTTAATCTTTACAATATCAAAAACCGCTTCTGCACCGTTTCTTTTAATGATTTTCATTTTATATTCTCCTCCGTCGGGGTATTCCCTCTTTTGTGCCGAGTAAGTTCCATTATACTACATCTTGTGGTTTTTGCAAGTACAAATCACAAAATCATGGGGATTTTTTTATTTTCTAACCCCAAGTGACCGGGCCGCCACAGGCTGGAAAATGCCGCCAAGTAAAGAAAAAGTTTTGCTTCTCCCAAGAAGGCTGTCGCCTATTGTTGAAATTTGAAAAAAGATATTGTATAATTCCCCCTGTGAAAAATTTGATTCCCCGCGAAAGGAACCCGTCTATGAAGAAACACTTTGGCAAACTGCCGGATGGCAGAGATGCTTTCTTATACACCTTGACAGGCGGTGGGCTGACTGCCGCAGTTTCCGATTTTGGCGCTACGCTGGTCTCCCTCCTCGTCCCGGACCGCAAGGGCAGCCTTGCCGATGTGGTTCTGGGCTTTGATGACCCGAAGGACTACGCCGCCAGCAACACCTTTTTCGGCGCGACAGTGGGCAGAAATGCCAACCGGGTCAAAAACGCCGTCTTTTCCATGAACGGCAGGATATATCCCCTGTCCCCCAACGACAATGGCCGCAACAACCTCCACAGTGGGCCGAATGCCTTCAAAAACCGGCTCTGGGAGGTGGAAGAACACAGGGAAAATCAAATCCGCCTTCGGCTTGACAGTCCCGACGGCGACCAGGGCTTTCCCGGCAACGCCACCGTTCAGGTCACCTATACCTTAGAGGCGGATGCCGTTCTGCGCATCAGTTATGCCGGTATGAGCGATAAGGACACGGTTTTCAATTTCACCAACCACAGCTATTTCAATTTGGCAGGCCACGATAAGCCGGAAAAGGCCATGACCCAAATCCTCACTCTGCCGGCCCGGGTCTTTACTCCTGCAGATAGCGAGTCCATTCCCACCGGGGAAATCCGCAATGTCAACGGAACGCCCATGGATTTTCGGATTCCCAAGCCCATCGGGCAGGATGTGGATGCCGATTATGACGCTTTGACCCTACAAGGCGGCTATGACCACAATTTTGAGGTCTTCACCTCTCCCTGCGCCATTTTAACCGATCCGGAATCCGGCCGCACCATGGCGGTGTCCACGGACTGCCCCGGCATTCAGGTTTACTCCGGCAACTATCTGGCGGGAGAGAAAGGAAAAGGCGGCGTGACCTACTGCCGCCGGGGCGGTGTGTGTTTGGAAACCCAGTTTTACCCCGACGCAGTGAACCATCCGGAGTGGAAACAGCCTTTCACCCCCGCCGGAACCCTCTACCGCTCCGAAACCACCTACCGATTCCGATGATTTGCCTAAGATTATCTAAAATAAAGGCTCGCCAGAAGGCGAGCCTTTTCTATTAATACGACGTGAGACCAAGATCTGAAAGTGTTATTCCGAGGTTGTGATATATAATATACATCTTAAGCCAATCAATAGCATCACATAGATCAACGCGTGTGAATTCTGCCATAGCGGTTTCTGTATCAGAAGGCCCATCATATGATGTATACGGCAAGGCGCTGTTCGAAGTAAACTTAGCGTTTTCAATTGTTCCTGATAATTCAATATCTCCAAAACTAGAGCTATAGGAGAATGAATCTAGGAATAAGATGGTGGTAGTTGCAAAATCGCCGCTGTTTCCAAATTTAACGAGACTAAGTCTATTATAATTAGCAGAGTAAGCAAGACCATAATCTGAATTGTTAATTTTATTCACGAGGCCTATAAAAGAGCCATTGGCAAAGCCGTTATTTTTTACCCATTCAATTAGGTATTCATAAGCATGCGCTTTATCGACAGAACTGCAGGCGGTGCATTTATAGTTTTGATAGTTATGCGAGGCATTTGTATATGTATCAGTATAACTATCGCCGCAGACAGAGCAAGTATGTGTGGTGTAACCTTGACTTGTGCAAGTGGGGGCAATTACTTGACTGCTGTAGCTATGGCTAGCTATGCTACCCTCGGTTGCGCCGCAGGTCTTGCAGGTCTTAGGTATGGTGCAGGTGGCCGCATTCCAGCTATGTCCAGCCGCGCTGCCATCGGTAGCTCCACACTTGGAGCAAGTCTTGGGAACGGTACAGGTGGCATTACTCCAACTATGTCCTGCTGCGCTACCCTCAGTTGCGCCACAGGTCTTGCAGGTCTTCGGGGCAGTGCAGGTTGCTACATTCCAGTTGTGACCTGCTGCACTACCCTCGGTTGCACCGCAGGTCTTACAGGTCTTAGGTGCAGTACAAGTAGCAGCATTCCAGCTATGCCCTGCCGCACTGCCATCGGTAGCTCCACACTTGGAGCAAGTCTTGGGAACGGTGCAGGTGGCATCACTCCAACTATGTCCTGCTGCGCTGCCGTCGGTTGCACCGCAAGTTTTACAGGTCTTAGGTGTGGTGCAGGTTGCGTCTGTCCAATTATGGCCAGCGGCACTACCCTCGGTTGCACCACAGGTCTTGCAGGTCTTCGGTGCGGTGCAAGTTGCATTTTCCCAGCTGTGGCCTGTTGCATCACCTTCGATTGCGCCACATATCTCGCAGGTCTTAGGTTCGGTACAGGTAGCTGCCTTCCAGTCGTGGATACAAGAGGTGGTTTCTGTACTATTGGCGGTGGTTTGGCTGTCACTGTTGCTGCAAGCGCACAGGCTAAACAGCATGACAAGAATCAACAACATTGTTAGCGATTTCTTCATGCTCTGTCCCTTTCTTTCTCTAAAACAAAAAAGTGTGTAGCCCCAAATGGAACTACACACTGAAAAACGCAGCTCCATTTGTTGCGACACAAATTCATTCCCACGCTGTAAGCGTACGAAAGCAGAGCCTGCATTTTTACCGAAAAGCAAAAATGCACGCCTACACCATGGAAAATATGAATTTGTGTCGCAAAAATATCTTACCATATCATTTTGTCGATTGCAATACAAAAATGGTCGTTCCTCACCGCCGGAACCCTCTACCGCTCCGAAACCACCTACCGATTCCGATGATATTTTTGGGCTGCAGCGTCGTCTGCAGCCCTTTTTCTGCACTTTCGTGGGAGGATTGCATAAACTGTCCTGTAAGCGTTTTGCTTGATCCCATCTGATATCGGGAGGTATCGATTATGTCTGAAAACTGTCAGGACACCCTGCGCTGCAATCCTCAGGATATTCAGCAGGCCATGTCCATTCACACCAGAAAAATCCCCGACAGCTGCCGTGACAAGGACTGCATTGAGGACCTGCGTGTCTATTTGACCAGAGGTTCTCAAAGTCTTTTGGACTCCTGCGCCGGTGCCAAGGTGCGCTGTGCAGAGCTGCTTTACACATACATTGATGTAGAGCCCGTGGCTTTCGACCGCAACCACTACTGCATCGATGTGACCTTCTACTACCGCATTTTGGCTGACGGCACTGTGGGCAATGCCCGGCCTGCCGCGTTGTACGGTCTGGCGGTATTTACCAAGCGCGCGGTCCTTTGCGGAGAGGACAGCCGGGCGCACATCTACCGCAGCGACACCCGGCTGTGCGAAGCCGACGGTATGCCCCGCCGCTACGCCAACCGCCCCACCGCCGTGGTGGAGGTGCTGGACCCCATGGTGCTCAGCTCCCGGGTGCGGGAGGTCTGTGAGGATGCCTGCAGGGAAGAATGTGCCCTGCAGATCCCCGGTGTGATTCGCGAGATGTTCGACGATGATTTGGTCATGGCCGGGGAGCGCCGCAGGCTATTCGTAACTCTGGGGCAGTTCTCCATCGTCCGTCTGGAACGGGATGCCCAGTTAATCGTGCCGGTACTGGATTACGCCATTCCTACCAAGGAATGCTGCGATTCCCCCGGCTGCACCGAAGACCCCTGCGAGATGTTCTCCCGGATCCCCTTCCCTGCCGCCCAGTTCGCCCCCAGCGGCTGCGACGGCTGCGCAGCTCAGGAAACCGACGGGTATCAAACCTGTCCCTGTCAGAACTAAAGGAAAACCGGCAGCTTTCGCTGCCGGTTTTTTACGCTTTAGGAGCGCATAATCCGCTTTCTGGCAATATTGATAGGCCCTTCCTGCATGTGGTTAATCCAGGCAAGGCTCTTTCCGCAGCCGTATGCCACACAGGAATCCGGGTCGTCCGCCAAGGTGCAGAGAATTCCGGAACGCTCCGTCAGAAGCTTATCCATTCCCCATATCTGACTGCCGCCGCCGGTGAGAGTGATGCCGTTCTCCGAAATATCGCTGACCAGCTCCGGACTGGTTTCCTCCAGCACGGAAAGCACCTCGTCTGCAATCTGCCGGGCAGGCCGGCGAAGCACCTCAAAAATTTCCGAGGACAGCAAGGTCAGCTCTCTGGGCATGCCGGTTTTCGCATCCCGGCCCTTTACATTCATGCTCACATTCTCCGGTCGGGGATAGACACAGCCGATATGGATTTTCACATCCTCTGCCGTGACCTGTCCAATCACTACGCCGTGCTTGCGCCGCACATACCGGGCAATGGCTTCATCAAAGCTGCCACCGGCTACCTTAATAGAGGAGGACACCGCCACGCCGTTCAGGCTCAGCACCGCCACATCGGTTGTACCGCAGCCGATATCCACCACCATCTGGCCCTTGGGACCCCGAATATCCAGACCGGCCCCCATGGCCGCCGCCAGGGGCTCTTCAATTAAGTATACCCGGCGGGCGCCGGCATCAATGGCCGCATTGATAACCGTCCGTTCTTCCACCTCTGTCACGCCGCTGGGCACACAAATAACCACCCGGGGCTTGGGTGCGAAAATAGACGACTTTGCCGCTTCCCGGAACAGGGATTGCAGCATTTTTACGGTCATTTCATGGTCAGAAATCACCCCATCCTTCAGCGGATGCATGGCAACCACATTGCCGGGAGTTCTGCCCAGCATATTCCGGGCGGCCGCACCCACCTGCAAGATTCTTCCGGTATTCTTGTCCACCGCCACCACAGAGGGTTCGCGGACAACAACACCCTTTCCGTCCACATAAATCAGCACATTGGCTGTTCCCAGGTCGATTCCCAGGTCATAAGAGAAAAATTGCATACCCTTCACCTACTTATCTTTTCCGTTTCGCTGGGCCATGGCCACAGCACCGCAATATATTTCTTCTGCACCGCCTGTCAGCAGTACTCTTGCCGCCTCACCAACGGTAGCACCGGTGGTCACCACATCATCCAAAAGCAAAATCCGCTTTCCCTTTATGGCCCCCGAATCCTTCACCTGATAAACCCCCAGCACATTGGCTCTGCGCTGGGCATCTCCTGTAATTCCGGACTGGGGTGGATTGTTTCGCACCTTTTTTAAGAGGGAAATTGGCGTAACCCCCAGCTCCTGCCCCACCGCCTTTGCCAAAAGTTCCACCTGATCATAGCCCCGGCGCAGCTTTCGCCATTTTCCGGTAGGTACCCAGGTCAGCAGGTCAAATCTTTCAATTCCCCGCCGCTGTAAGGCCATAGCCAGCAGTCTTCCGTAGGTCGATGCAAAGCTTCTGGCTCCCCGAAACTTAAACCGCAGAATACTTCTGCGCACCAGCCCTTCATAATACCAAACTGCCGCCCAATCGGAAATAAAGGACAGCCTTCGATTCCCGCAGGAACATTCCGGACTATCGATTCGGCAATGCTTGCATAAGTCCGTTTCGTCCTTTTCCAGCACCTTGCCGCATAATACGCATTTGGGCGGAAACAAAAGCTTTCCTAATCTCTGCAGTAATTTCATTTCACTTTCCCCTGCAATCTAAGCTTCAAGCCTGAATAGCGGCGTCCCCGCTTGGCATTTTCCGTCATTGCCGCCACTGTTTCCTGCCGACCCACAATAATCAACAATTCTCTGGCTCTGGTGATGGCAGTATACAGCACACTCCGGCTAAGCAAGTAGGGTGAACCGCCCCAAGCGGACAGTATCACTGCCCGATACTCACTGCCTTGGCTTTTATGCACCGTCACGGCATAAGCAGGCTCCAACTCTCCCAGCTGGGTAAAATCGTAGTCCACTTCCCGGTCGTCAAAGACCACTGTCAGCATTTGGGCCTGGAAATCAATTTTTGATATCCGTCCAATATCTCCATTAAAAATGCCTGTGCCCACCCCACTGCCGTCAGTCTTCTTCCACATTATATCATAGTTATTCCGAATTTGCATCACCCGATCGCCTTCCCGGAAAGAAATTTCTCCCAATTGGCGTTCTTTTTTTGTGGGCATGCCAGGATTCAGGGCCTCCTGCAATATCTGATTCAACGCACCGGTGCCTACGCCGCCCTTTCTGGTGGGAGACAGTACCTGAATCTGGTCACTGGGAATCCCCATGTTTTCCGGCAGTCTTTTGGCACAAAGTCCGGCCACTGTACGGCGCACCTCATCCTCGGAACGGCAGGGCAGGAAAAAGAAATCCTTGCTCTTATCCCGCAAATCCGGCATCTGTCCCCGGTTGACCCGGTGGGCATTCATAACAATCAGGCTCTGCTGGGCCTGCCGGAAAATCTCCGTCAATTGCACGGTGGGTATTGCACCGCTTCGCAGGCAGTCTCCAAAGGGAAAGCCCGGCCCCACCGGCGGAAGCTGGTCCGGGTCACCTACAAAAATCAGACGTTTCCCCATGGGAATGGCCCGAAGCAAATCGTGTAACAGCACCACATCCACCATGGACATCTCGTCTACAATCACCACATCCGCTTTCAGGGGATTGCTTTCATCCCTGGCAAAGACCATTCTCCCGGTCTGGGGGTCGATTCCTGCCTCCAGCAGACGGTGGATTGTAAAGGCCTCCTCTCCGGTCACCTCCGTCAGACGTTTCGCCGCCCGGCCCGTAGGTGCCGCCAGAACGCAGCGCAGCTGCAGCTGCCCCAGCAAAGACAAAATTCCCTTCAGTACCGTGGTTTTTCCTGTGCCCGGGCCGCCGGTAATCAGCAGAATCCCGGCAGTTGCCGCCTGATAAATGGCCTGCTCCTGCTGGGCAGAATAGGATAGTCCGCTTTCCTGTGCCGCCAAGGCCATTCGTTTCCGTAAATCCCGGGACGCAGGAAACTGTAATTTAGCCGCCTCTAAAAATCGCCGGGTAATTTCACATTCTGCTTCATACAGTGCAGGTAAATACAATACAGAAATATCGGCTAACTCCTGCCGCACCAGCATCCCGTGCTCCAAAAGGGTCTGTATCCCTTGGACAACGGCAGATTCCTCTACATTCAGTAGCTGTGCCGTTGCAAAAATCAGCTTTTCCTCCGGCAGAAAGCTGTGGCCGGCAGATAAATTATAGGTCAATTCAAAGAGGATGCCTGCCCGGATTCGCCGGGAATCGTCCCCCGCCACTCCCAGCGCAATGGCAAACCGGTCTACCGCGCCAAAGGGGGCATCCAAGCCGTCCTCCATTAAAAGATAGGGGTCATCATACAGCAGCTCCACGGTTTTCTCTCCGTAAAGCTTATAGGTACGTACCGCCAGCTCTGCCGGAAGCTGATGCTGGGTAAAAAACTCCATCAGCTGCCGCATCCCCACCCTACGTTGGAATTCCTCACCGATGGCTAAAGCCTTTTGCCGGGAAATACCGGCAACCTCTGCCAAACGCACCGGCTCCCGTTCCATAATCGCCAGGGTCCGGTCACCAAAATGCCGGACAAGCCGGGAAGCCGTAACCGGGCCAATTCCCTTAATCATACCCCCGGAAAGATAGCTTAAAATTTCCGTTTCCGTCTGGGGCATCAGCCGCTCCAAAAACTCTGCTTCAAATTGCCGGCCATAGCTGGGATGGTTCCCCCATTTTCCCGTGACCATCAGCCGCTCCCCCACGGCAGGCATGGGAATGGTGCCCACTACGGTGACGGACTGCCCGCCGCCGACCCCCAGCCGCAGGACTGCATAGCCATTATCATAATTTTGATACACTACCGCGCCGATGACACCCTGAATGATTTCCAATTCCTGCTCCGTCAACCTTTGTTCGCTCCAATTTCCACATCCCGAAAAGCCGGGGATTTTCTTTGTCTATTAGTTTACAATATTTTTGCCCGGTTGAAAAGCCCTTTTCTGAAATCTTTTCGGTTCTTTTGGGTATCCTAACCGCATATCGCATTTTTTGCGGATTGTTACAGAATCTTTTCGATTTTTCTCTTGCAACTTTTTACTTCATAGGATATACTAATGGCTATGATGTGGAAGAATTTGTATTTTAGGAGCGGATTATGAAGCGTTTGGCTCTTTTGGTCTGGTTGACCCAGCTGGGATTGACCGTTGCACTGCCCTTTGCCGGCTTTATTCTCTTAGCCCTTTGGCTGCAGGAGCGGTTCTCCTGGGGCAATTGGGTGCTGTGGATTGGCATTATTCTGGGCATCCTATGTGCCATAGAGGGCTTTCGCACTGCCCTGAAGACCATGTCCCGGCTGGCCCGGGAGGATACACCCAAGCCCCCCGTTTCCTATAATGAGCACGACTAAGCCGGAGGTAGCTATGGATACACGCAAATACATCCTGAAAGAAACAGCACTGGTAGCCATAGGACAACTCCTTTGCGCCGGAGTCATGTGCGGCATCTTTGCCCTGCTCGGTGCCTTCGACACGAAGGTATTGCTTGGTAGTGCGGTAGGCTCTCTGGTTGCTGTTGCCAATTTCTTTTTTATGTCCTTAGGCGCCATGCTGGCGGCAGATAAGGCCGTCGCCCAAAATGTAAAGGGCGGCAAAGCCACCCTCCGTCTGTCCTTTACCGGGCGGCTGGTGATTATGGCTGTGGTGCTGTTTGCTTTTGCCAAAAGCGGCCTTTGCAATGTGATAGCGCTGGTATTGCCTCTTGCCTTTACCCGTCCGGTGCTTACCGTTGCCCATTTTTTCAAAAAGGCAGGTGAACCCACCAAATGAATGTGAATGTTACCGGCGCATTTGTCTATTTTACCATCCCCCTGTTTGGTGGGATTCCCATTACACAGACCACTGTGTCCTCTTTTTTGGTGGCATTGCTGCTGATTATCGCATCTATCAAACTGGGAAAGAATCTGCAAAAACGCCCCACCGGCGTGCAAGTGCTGGTGGAAAAGGGTGTGAGCATGATTTACAATCTGACCGCCAGTGCCATGGGCGAACACAATATCGGCTGGGCGCCCCTGATGGGCACCATCTTTTTGAGCAGTATTTGCGGCTCTCTCATTGGCTTGACCGGCTTTCTTCGCTCCTCCACCGCTGACCTGAGCTGTGTTCTGGTTTGGTCGGTGATGGTCAGCGTTATTATTTGGCGCAACAATATTAAGCACAAAGGTGTTCTGGGTTGGCTGAAAGGCTTTGCCGAGCCGGTGGTGGTCATGACCCCCATGAATATTGTGTCTGAAATCGCCCAGCCCATTTCCATGGCCTTCCGTCATTTCGGCAATGTGGCCGGCGGCGGTGTGATTTCTTCCATTATCTACACGGCTTTCGGACTTTTGTCTGCCGCTGTGCTGAATCTCATCGCCGGCAGTGGCTGGATTATGGGCGCGGTGCTGATGGCCGCAGGCATCGGTTTATGGATGCTTGCAAGAAAAAAGAAAAAGCTGATTTTGAAGATTCTGGCCGTCGTCAGTTTTGTACTGGGGCTGTTCGGCCTGCTGCAAGGGCTGAACCTTTTATCCGGCGTTCCGGTATTGGCTTTTGGTGTCCCGGCATTGCTGTCGTGCTATTTCGACCTATTTTCCGGCTTCGTACAGGCCCTTGTGTTCACGTTGCTGACCATGGTGTATATCGCCGGCTCTCTGCCGGAGCCCAGCACCGAGGACACATCCGTTCGTAAGTAATTCAATTTTTATACTATATATTTTAGGAGGAACATTTTATGGAATTCGCAGAAGCTTTGGCAATCGCAGGTAAGGCAATCGGTGCCGGTCTTTGTATGGGTATCGGCGCTATCGGCCCGGCTATGGGTGAAGGTAATGCTGTGGGTCACGCGCTGGACGGTATGGCCCGTCAGCCCGAAACCGCAGACACCCTCCGTACCAACATGATTCTTGGCTGCGCCATCACAGAAACCACCGGTATTTACGCTCTGCTGATTGCTTTCTTGATTTTGTTTACCCTGTAATTAGCCTTTCTGACTGTTTTGAAAGAAAGGAGTAACCCAAGTGTTTGAAAGTTTTATCGGCGTCAATTTCTGGACGGCGCTGTTTGTTCTGCTGAACACACTGGCGGTGTACTTCGTGGCGAAAAAATTCCTGTTTGTCCCTGTCAAAGATATGATTGACAGCCGCCAAAAGGAAATCGATGCCATGTACGATGAAGCCGGGGATGCCAAAAAGCAGGCCCTGGCCATGGAAGCGGAATACCGGCAGAAGCTTTCTGCCGCCCAGGATACATCCGAGCGGATGGTAAAGGAAGCCATCGCCCGGGGGCAGGCCAGAGAAGAAGAAATCCTCCGGCAGGCCAATGCCGAGGCCGGACATATCCTGGACAAAGCCGCCGCAGACATTGCCATGGAAAGAAAAAAGGCAATCAACGATGCGAAAAACGAGATTTCCGGCATCGCCGTAGCCATCGCGGAAAAAGTGGTGGGTCGGGAGCTGAACGAAGCAGACCACGCCCAATTGGTGGATGCCTTTATTGACGAGTTGGGTGAAGCGCTATGACAGAAGTAGGAAACGTCTACGGAGAAGCGCTGTATGATTTGGCCCAGGCTGAAGGCTTATCCGACTCCGTTCTGGAACAGCTCACCGCCTTGGAGGAAAGCGTTGCCCAAGCGCCGGAGTTTTTGCGGCTGTTAACCGCCCCAAATCTCAGCAAGCAGGAACGGTGCGGCATTGTAAACAGCAGTTTTGAATCATTACTGCATCCGTATGTGCTGAATTTCTTGAAGCTTCTTACAGAAAAAGGCTACGCCCGGCATTTCCCGGATTGCTGCGTGGCCTTTCGGGCGCGCTATTATCAGGAACATAATATTCTTCCTGTCACCGCTGTGACCGCCCTTGCCCTGACCCCGGCCCAGTCCGAAAAGCTCAGGGATAAGCTCAGCGCCCTCACGGGGAAGCAAATTACTTTGACCAATCGGGTGGACCCCGATATTCTGGGCGGTGTACGTCTGGATTACGACGGCAAGCAATTGGATGACACCCTTGCCCACCGTCTGGACACCATCCGCACCAAGCTCAGCAGTACCGTGCTGTGAGAAAAGAAAGCAGGTATTCTATGGAATTAAGACCCGAAGAAATCACGAAAATCATTCGTGAACAAATTAAACATTACGAGCATCGGCTGGAAACCAGCGAAACCGGTGTGGTAATTCTGGTGGGCGACGGCATTGCCAGAGTATCCGGACTGGATCAGTGCATGGCCGGCGAATTGATTGCGTTTCCCAACGGTTCTTTTGGCATGGCTCAAAATCTGGAGGAGGACACGGTTTCCGTTGTTATCCTCGGCACCGATAACGGCATTAAAGAAGGCGATACCGTCAAGCGTACCGGCCGGGTGGTTTCCGTGCCTGTGGGCGAAGGGCTCATTGGCCGGGTTGTGAATGCTTTGGGCGAACCCATTGACGGCAAAGGGCCTATCACAGAGGAAGCCTACCGCCCCATCGAAATGCCGGCACCCGGCATTATTGAGCGCAAACACGTCAGCCGTCCTCTGCAGACCGGCATTAAGGCCATTGACTCCATGATTCCCATCGGCAGAGGTCAGCGTGAGCTCATCATCGGTGACCGGCAGACCGGTAAGACTACCATCGCCACAGATACCATTCTGAATCAAAAGGGAAAGAATGTGCTTTGTATCTATGTGGCCATCGGCCAGAAGCGCTCTACCGTGGCTCAGGTGGTGGAAAACTTAACCGCCGGCGGTGCTATGGATTATACCGTAGTGGTCTCCGCCACCGCTTCCGAACTGGCTCCCATGCAGTATATTGCCCCCTACACCGGCTGCAGCATGGGTGAGCATTTTATGCATCAGGGCAAGGATGTGCTGGTGATTTATGACGATTTAAGTAAACACGCCGTGGCCTACCGGGCCATTTCCCTGTTGATTCGCCGTCCCCCCGGACGGGAAGCCTACCCCGGTGATGTTTTCTACTTGCACTCCCGTCTTTTGGAGCGGGCGGCTCAACTATCCGACGAACTGGGCGGCGGCAGTTTAACCGCACTGCCCATCATTGAAACCCAGGCCGGTGACGTTTCCGCCTACATTCCCACCAACGTCATCTCCATCACCGACGGACAGATTTTCCTGGAATCCGAGCTGTTCAATTCCGGCATCATGCCTGCCGTGAATCCGGGCATTTCCGTGTCCCGTGTAGGCGGCGATGCCCAGATTAAGGCCATGAAGAAGGTTTCCGGTTCCTTGAAGCTGCTGTACTCCCAATACCGGGAGCTCCAGAGCTTTGCCCAGTTCGGCTCTGATTTGGATGCTGACACCAAGGCAAGACTTTCCCTGGGTCAGCGTATTGTGGCAGTTTTGAAGCAGAGCAACAACGCCCCTGTGGAGGTTGCCCATCAGGTTTGCATCCTCTATGCGGTGGTGCAGGGCTACCTGAAGGATGTTGCGGTTGAAAAAATTCCGGAATTTGAGACACGGCTGTATGAATTTATGGACAATCGTTACTTTCATGTTCTGGAGGCCATTCGCAGCTCCGGTAAATTAGAGCCCGATACGGAAGAGGCGTTAAAAACCGCCATTGGCCAGCTTCTGACCGAATTCGTCATTACCAAATAAGGAAGGAGGCTTCCCATGGCCACAGTTTCTACCAAAGAAATCAAAAACCGCATCCGCAGCATGGAATCTACAAAACAGATTACCAAGGCCATGGAAATGGTGGCCGCTTCCAAGCTGCGCCATGCCCAGTCCCGGGTTCTCAACTCCCGCCCTTATTTTGAAATTCTCCGGGAAACCGTTCAGGACATTGTCAATTCCAATTCGGATTTTTCTTCCCCGTATCTGATTCAGCGGGAGGTCAAAAAAACCGCCTATGTGGTAATTGCCGGTGACCGGGGACTTGCGGGAGGCTATAACAGCAACGTGTTAAAGCTGATGTTTTCCCATATGACAGGCAAAGAGGTTGCTGTTCTTCCCATTGGTAAAAAAGCTGTGGATTTTTTCCGCAGCCGGAAATTGCCCTTAATGACAGAGCAGTATGCCGAGGCAGAAAGCCTTTCCGTAGGTGACTGCTTCTCCATTGCCAAGGGGCTGTGTAAAGCGTATTTAGCCGGTGAATTTGATGAGATTTATATCGGATACACCAATTTTGTGTCCGTCCTTTCTCAAACCCCTGTTGCGTTTCAGCTGCTGCCCCTTGTCCGGCAAGATGTCCCCAAGGCAAATCCCACCTCTGAAATTGTCTATGAAAGCGGCAGCGAGGAGGTCTTTTCCGCCATTGTGCCGGAGTATCTGGGCGGTATTGTCTACGGCGCTTTATGTGAAAGCCGGGCCGCAGAGCAGGCCGCCCGCCGGACAGCCATGGATGCCGCTACCCAAAACGCCGATGAGATGATTGCGGATTTGAGTCTGAAATTCAACCAAGCCCGTCAGGCTGCCATCACTCAGGAAATTACAGAAATCGTCGCAGGTTCTTAACAGAGTCCCTATTTCCACACAAGGAGTTGAATCCCATGTCCAAGATAACAGGAACAGTGACCCAGATTATGGGCCCCGTTTTAGATATCCGCTTTGCAGACGGCCAGCTTCCTCAGCTGCTGTCTGCCATCGAAATTCCCCATAACGGGGAGACCATCGTTGCCGAGGTTGCCCAGCACATCGGTGACAATGTGGTGCGCTGTATTGCCATGTCCTCCACCGACGGTTTGCAGCGGGGTGCTCTGGCTACCGATACCGGCGCGCCCATTCGGGTTCCCGTCGGCGAGGAATGTCTGGGCAGAGTCTTTAACCTGCTGGGTCAGCCTATCGACAATAAGCCCCCTGTCAATGCCACCGAGAGCTGGCCCATCCACCGCAGTGCTCCTGCCTATGATGAACAGCAATCCGCCACAGAGATTCTGGAAACCGGCATTAAGGTCGTGGACTTGATTTGTCCCTACGCCAAGGGCGGTAAAATCGGTCTGTTCGGCGGTGCAGGCGTTGGAAAAACGGTGCTGATTCAAGAGCTGATTTATAACATTGCCACCGCCCATAACGGCTATTCCGTGTTTACCGGTGTGGGCGAACGTACCCGGGAGGGCAATGACCTTTATAACGAAATGACCGAGTCCGGGGTTATCAACAAGACCGCCATGGTCTTCGGTCAGATGAACGAGCCCCCCGGAGCCCGTATGCGGGTGGGTCTTTCCGGCCTTACTATGGCAGAATATTTCCGGGATGTGAAGCATCAGGACGTTTTGCTGTTTATTGACAATATCTTCCGGTTTACCCAGGCCGGCTCCGAGGTTTCTGCCCTGTTGGGACGGATGCCCTCGGCCGTTGGCTACCAGCCCACCTTGGCCACGGAAATGGGCGCACTGCAGGAGCGCATCACCTCTACAAAGAACGGCTCTATCACCTCTGTGCAGGCCGTTTATGTCCCTGCTGACGACTATACCGACCCGGCACCTGCCACCACCTTTGCCCACCTGGATGCCACCACGGCATTGGACAGAGGCATTGCCTCTCTGGGTATTTATCCTGCGGTAGACCCCCTCAATTCCAGCTCCCGTATTCTGTCCCCCAATGTGGTGGGCAAGGAGCATTATGAGGTAGCAAGAGCTGTCCAGCGGATTCTCCAGCGGTATAAGGAGCTGCAGGACATCATCGCCATTATGGGTATGGATGAGCTTTCCGAGGAAGACAAGCTGACGGTCAACCGGGCCAGAAAGGTTCAGCGTTTCCTTAGCCAGCCCTTCCACGTGGCCGAGCAGTTTACAGGCTTTGCCGGCGCGTATGTTCCCTTAAAGGAAACGGTCCGGGGCTTCCGGGAAATCATTGACGGCAAGCACGACCAGATTCCCGAATCCTGCTTCCTCTATGCCGGTACCATTGATGACGTAATTGCCAAATGGAAGGAGCAGAACAAATGAACACCTTTCCGCTGAAGATCGTGACCCCTGACGGGATAAAATACGACGGTCAGGCGGAAGAGCTGATTGTCCGTTCCACCTCCGGAGATATTGGAATTTTGGCAGGCCATGTCAACTGCGTCGCGCCTTTGGGTATGGGACGTGCCACCGTCATTATTGACGGTAAGCACCGCTATGCCGCCTGCATCGGCGGTATGCTGTCGGTGATTGACGGCAATGTTTCCCTGGTACCTACCACCTTTGAATGGGCGGATGAAATTGATGCTGACCGGGCAGAGGCCTCCTCCCGCCGGGCCCAGGCGGTTTTAGACCGTAAGGATGCCTCCCAAACCGATATCCTTTTGGCACAGGCACGTTTGCGCCGGGCACTGGTCCGCAAAGGCGTTGCCAATCAGAAGTAAATTCCTTTCAGCCGCCGGATATCCGGCGGCTGTTTCTTTGCGATTGCTCCCACACTTACCCAATTCTTTATGATTTGCCTGTTCCTGCAACAGAGCCAACCCCATATTTCCGGATATTTTCCACAAAAATTGTGTTTCCCTCTTGTAAAATCTGCCAATTTGGCGTATACTCTACCTATATTTTCCGTTATGAAAGAAGGCGTTATTATGGAATTGATTTCCCTGCGCGAATTGTTTAAGAATGTAGACAAATATGCCGGACAGACCATCCAAATCGGTGGCTGGGTGCGCAATCGCCGCCCCTCCAAGCAGTTTGGCTTTATCATGCTGAATGATGGCACTTATTTCCATCCTGTTCAGGTGGTTTATAACGATACCATTGAGAATTTCCAGGAAATTTCCAAAATTAACATCGGTGCTGCCCTGATTATTTCCGGCGAAGTGGTTCTGACCCCCGGTTCCCAGCAGCCCTTTGAAATTCAAGCTAAGACTGTCACCGTAGAGGGTCCCTCCACCGGTGATTTCCCCCTGCAGCCCAAGCGGCACACCATGGAGTTTTTGCGCACCATTACCCATCTGCGCCCCCGGACCAACACCTTCCAGGCAGTGTTCCGTGTCCGCAGTCTTGCCGCCATGGCCATTCACCAGTTTTTCCAGGACCGGGACTTTGTCTATGTCCATACACCCCTGATTACCGGCTCGGACTGTGAAGGCGCCGGCGAAATGTTCCAGGTCACCACTCTGGATTTGAACAATGTTCCCAAGACAGAAGACGGCAAGGTGGACTTTTCCCAGGATTTCTACGGCAAGCCCACCAATCTGACGGTTTCCGGTCAGCTTAACGGCGAGACCTTCGCCATGGCCTTCCGCAACATCTACACCTTCGGCCCTACCTTCCGGGCAGAAAATTCCAACACCACCCGCCATGCCGCAGAGTTCTGGATGATTGAGCCGGAAATTGCCTTTGCCGATTTGTCCGACGATATGGCCCTTGCGGAGGATATGATTAAATACATCATCTCCTATGTGCTGGAGCGTGCACCGGAGGAAATGAATTTCTTCAATCAGTTTATTGATAAGGGTCTGCTGGAGCGGCTAAACCATGTTCTGAATTCCGACTTTGGCCGCATCACCTATACCGAAGCGGTAAAAATTCTGGAGGAGCACAACGCAGAATTTGAGTATCCTGTCCATTGGGGCAGTGACCTGCAAACCGAGCATGAGCGGTATCTGACCGAGGTGGTCTTTAAGCGGCCGGTGTTCGTCACAGATTATCCCAAGGAGATTAAGGCCTTCTATATGAAGCTGAACCCCGACGGAAAGACCGTGGCCGCCATGGACTGTCTGGTTCCCGGCATCGGCGAAATCATCGGTGGCAGTCAGCGTGAGGACAATTATGACATCCTTAAGAACCGCATCGAGGAGCTGGGCATGAATCCTGACGACTACGGCTTCTATATGGATTTGCGCAAATACGGCTCTGCCCGTCACGCAGGCTTTGGCCTTGGATTTGAGCGGTGCGTCATGTATTTAACCGGCATGGCAAACATCCGGGACGTGCTTCCCTTCCCCAGAACCGTAGGCAACTGCGAGCTGTAACCTATCTTTTAATGGGCGTGCCGATTTTGGCACGCCCGGTTTTTATGGTTTTTTTCGTTATTTTTTACTGATATTCTCACAGATAATCTCCCATAGGATGTGCATCCTAAATTTCAGGGAGGGATTTGTATGGGTATCTCAAAACGCATCGCAAAAATCCTAGTTTTTTGCGCAATACTCAGCATCGGTTTGTCCGGTTGCCGTCGGGCCGGTGTTTCCAATCCTACCCTGTGCCGAGTGGTCACGGAGGTAACTGTGGCTTATGACTATGGCCCGGTGCACACCCAAAGAAGCTATACCCATGACGAAAAAATACGTCAAATTCTAAACTACCTGCGCCAAATCAACCCCTATGGCGACCCGGCAGAAAATCCGGAAACCGCTGACGGCAGTGATTATCACATTACCCTTCATTATTCCGACGGCTGTCAGGAAAGCTATCGGCAAAAAGGAGACCGGTTTCTGCAGGGCAGTGACGGCGTTTGGCGCAATATCGACCCCAAAAAAGCCATGCACTTGGGCTTTATCCTGGGAAAAATGCGAAGTGACCCGCATATTTAACCTGCTTTCCCAGTATGTCCCCGGGAAAGAAAATCATACTCACAACGAAACACAAGCTGAAATTTGCAGGCTTTTTCCTGCTAAAATCAGCATATTATATATGTTCCCTCTTGTTTTTTTATGCATAAGCGATTATAATAGGGCAAGAAACCCAACAGGAGGTCAAATTATGGCTGTAAAAATCGAAAAAGAAACCATTATCGGTGATGTTTTGGATATTGCACCCCACGCAGCGCCCTTGTTTTTTGCCATCGGCATGCACTGCTTGGGCTGTCCTTCTTCCCGGGGTGAAACGGTAGAAGAGGCTTGCATGGTTCACGGCATTGATTGCGAACCCTTCCTTGCCCAGCTGAACCATTTCCTGGAAGCTTATGAAGCAGACCAGGCAAGCAAGGCAGAGTAAACAAACCGGCTATGCCATCCCGTTTTGCCGGGATGGCATTTCTTTTTTGGAGTGTGAATATGAATCTTCCCATTTCCCCCCGGCTTCTTGCCTGTGCCGGATTTGTTTCCCCCGGCAACCGGGTGGCAGACATTGGCTGTGACCACGGCTATCTGTCCATTTACCTGCTGAAACAAGGCATCGCTTCCTCGGTGATTGCCTCGGATATTAACCAAGGCCCTCTGGAAAGCGCCCGGCGCAATGCAAAGAAATACGGCGTTATAGAAAATATTTCCTTTTATCTTTCTGCAGGCGTGGAAAAAATCCCCCGTGATTTTGATACTTTAATCTGCGCCGGCATGGGGGCAGACACCATGATTTCTATTTTAGATGCCGCCCCCTGGCTGAAAAGCACCCAATATCGGCTGATTTTGCAGTGCCAAAGCAAAGCCCCTGCCCTGCGGCAGTTTCTATCCTCCCAGGGCTGGCGGATAACGGAGGAATCCGTTTTGCGGGACGGTCGGTTTCTTTATACGGTCATGGAAGTGTATTGGGAGCCGTCTTATCCGAAACTAACACCGGCCCAGTGGTACTTTCCCCCGGCACTGCTGGAAAACCCTGGGGAAGAAACTGCCGAATATTACCGCCGGGTAGTGAAAAAACTGAGAATTTCCGTCATGGGTCACGGGGCGAATGCCGACCCGGTGGAAACTGCAGTGCTGGCAGAATTGACTGACGACCCCCATTTGCAATTTCTCAAGGAGGAAGCTTTATGACCACCGTACAGGATATTTTGGAATTTATAGAGAGCCTTGCCCCCCAGTACATGAAATATGAATGGGACCGCGTGGGTCTGAACTGCGGTCACGCCCAAGCCGCTGTTACCAAAATTTTGGTGGCGTTAGACCCCTTTGCCGAGGCCATTGCCGAAGCCAAGGCGCTGGGCGCAGAGCTTCTTGTGACCCATCACGCGCTCATTTGGGAGGGCGGCTTTGTCAACGACAGTACCGACTGGGGAAAACATACCCTGGCCCTCATTGAAAACGGCATTGCCCACATTAACGCCCACACCAATTTAGACTGCGCTCCCGGGGGCGTTAACGATGTGCTGGCACAGCGCCTTGGTCTTACGGATATTTCCGTGGTGAGCCCCTTGGGCGTGGATGGAGAGAACCGCCCCTATGGGCTTCTGCGCATGGGGAATGTGCCGGAGCAGTCCATGGATGCCTTTTTGCACACGGTAAAAACCGCTTTGGGCTGTGACGGACTGCGTTATGTAAACCCCACGAACACTGTCCGTCGGGTGGCCGTAGGCGGTGGTTCCTGCGGCTCTGACATGATGGATGCCTACGCCGCCGGCTGTGATACCTTCGTCACCGCTGACATTAAATACAATCAGTTCCGCACTGCCTACGACTTGGGCATGAACCTGATTGATGCCGGTCACTTCCATACCGAAAACCCGGTCATGACCGTTTTGGCAGAAAAAATTGCCGCCCGTTTCCCGGAAATTACCGTAAAAATCTCGGAAAACCACAGGGACCCTATGAAATTCTATTGATTTTTTTGTATCCGTCTGGTAAAATATATGCGATATTTTTAGAAGAAAACAGGAAGGAAGATACCTATGTCCGGACATTCCAAGTGGCATAACATTCAAAAAACCAAGGGCGCACAGGACGCAAAGCGGGCTGCCGCCTTTACCAAAATTGCAAAAGAGCTGATTGTGGCTGTGAAGGAAGGCGGCGGCATCACCGACCCTGCCAACAATTCCCGTCTGGCTACCGTCATCACCAAGGCCAAGGCCGCCAATATGCCCAACGATAATATCAAGCGTTGCCTGGAAAAGGCCGCCGGTGCCGGCGGCGGCGACAGCTATGAATCCATCACCTACGAAGGCTACGGCCCCGGCGGTGTTGCGGTCATCGTAGAAACCATGACCGACAACCGTAACCGCACCGCAGGCTCCATGCGCCACCATTTTGATAAGTTTGGCGGCAATCTGGGCGCCAGCGGCTGTGTCAGCTGGTCCTTCGACAGAAAGGGCGTTCTGGTCATCGACAATGAAGACGGCGACTATGACGAGGATACCGTCATGATGGATGCCATGGACTGCGGCGCGGATGATTTTGAGGCGGAGGAAGACTGCTTCACCATTTACACCACACCCGATGATTTTAACGCTGTGGCCGATGCCATGGCCGAGAAAAAATACACCTTTGCCTCTGCCCAGATTGAGATGGTTCCCCAGAACTATCAAAAGCTGGAGAACGAGGAGCAGGTGAAGCTGATGGAAAAGCTCATTGACATCATGGAAGACGATGACGATGTGCAGAACGTCTGGCACAACTGGGAAGAATAATTTATGCAAATAATGACCGCCCTGTGGAATTTCCACAGGGCGGTGTTCTGTCTTTGGGATAAGGCAACAAGCCTCCCTTGTTAAAGGGAGGCTTGTTCTTATTTAGCAGAGCTTTGCGCCGGCAGGAATGGCATCGTCTATCATAATCAGATTCAGCTTTTCCTCGCCCTTTTCCGTATGCACCGCAGAAAGAAGCATACCGCAGGACTCTTTTCCCATCATCTTCCGGGGCGGCAAATTGGTAATGGCCACCAGGGTCTTGCCAATCAAATCCTCAGGCTTATAGAATTTCGCAATGCCGGAAAGAATCTGCCGGTCTGTGCCGGTGCCGTCGTCCAGCGTAAACTGCAGCAGCTTATCACTCTTCTTCACGGGAACGCAAGCCTTAACCTTCACCGCACGGAAATCGGACTTGCAGAAGGTGTCAAAGTCCACATTCTCCTCGGCATAAGGTTCAATTTCCACAGTGGACTTTGGCTTGCTCATTTCCTCCAAGGCGGCCAGTTCCTTCTCCATGTCGATTCTGGGGAACAGGGGCGCGCCGGTAACAGTATTCCAGCTGTGATCGGCGCAGTAATTGCCTGCATCCCATGCGCGGCTCTCTGTGGCAACGTTCAGCAGCTCGAAGATCTTCTCAGCGGTCTCAGGCATGAACGGCGTAATCAAAATGGCCGCCAGGCGGATGCACTCGCACAGATTCTTCATGACGGTAAGCAAACGGGGCATGGTGTCCTCGCTCTTGGCAAGAATCCAGGGCGTGGTCTCGTCAATATACTTATTGGCCCGGTCCAGCAGGCGGAACACCTCGTTCAATGCCACGGAGAACTGGAACTTATCCATCTGCTTCTCGTAGCCCGCAAAGACCTCCGCTGCCAGTACCTTCAGCTCCTCATCGATGGGCGCAGCCTCGCCGCCCTCGGCCAGCGTACCACCGAAGTACTTCTGGTTCATGGCGACAGTACGGCTTACCAGATTGCCCAAGGTATTGGCAAGGTCGGTGTTAATGGTGGAAATCAGCAGTTCATTGGTGAAATTACCGTCAGAGCCGAAGGGGAAGGTCCGCAGCAGGAAGAACCGCAGAGCATCCACGCCGAACCGCTCGGAGAGGATGTAGGGGTCTACCACATTGCCCCGGGACTTCGACATCTTCTCGCCGTTGAAGTTCAGCCAGCCGTGGCCGTAGACCTTCTTGGGCAGGGGCAAATCCAGGCTCATCAGCATGGCCGGCCAGATGATGGAATGGAAACGGACGATCTCCTTACCCACAAAGTGGACATCGGCAGGCCAAAATTCCTGCAGATCGTTGTACTTTTCGTTGCAGAAGCCCAGGGCGGTCATGTAGTTGAACAGCGCATCAATCCACACATAGACCACATGGCCCTCATCAAAGTCCACGGGCACGCCCCAGGTAAAGCTGGTACGGGATACGCACAAATCCTCAAGGCCGGGCTTGATAAAGTTGTTGACCATCTCATTGACACGGCTGCGGGGCTCCAGGGAATCCCTATTTTCCAGCAGGTCCTGAATGCGGTCTGCATACTTGGAAAGGCGGAAGAAATAAGCCTCTTCCTCCGCATCCACGCACTCACGGCCGCAGTCGGGGCACTTGCCGTCCACCAGCTGACTCTCGGTCCAGAAAGACTCACAGGCCTTGCAGTACTTACCTTTGTAAGTACCTTTGTAGATGTCGCCGTTGTCGTACATCTTCTTAAAAATCCTTTGGATGGCGGCAACATGGTAATCATCGGTGGTGCGGATGAACCGGTCATAAGAAATGTTCATCAGCTTCCACAAATCCAGAACACCCTTCTTGCCCAGAACGATATTATCCACGAACTGCTGCGGTGTCACACCGGCTTCCTTTGCCTTGTCCTCAATCTTCTGGCCGTGCTCGTCGGTTCCGGTGAGGAACTTGACATTGTAGCCCATGAGCCGCTTGTAGCGGGCCATGGCATCGGTTGCCACAGTGCAGTAGGCGTGGCCGATGTGCAGATTGGCAGAGGGATAATAAATAGGTGTTGTAATGTAATAGTTACCTTTGCTCATTTTTCTTCCTCCCAAAATGAAAAAACGCCCTTGGAAATTCCAAGGGCGACAAAATTGACGCGGTACCACCTTGTTTCGCAGTTTGCACTGCCTCTTGGCGCGATGACGGGCGCACCCGGGAATGCCTACCTATCGACACTCCTGCTCCAAGGCCATGTTCCGCAGTACCCACCGTATCCCCTCTCACCAAACCGGGGACTCTCTGAACAGCTTCCTCTGCCTACTCTCCTCTTCACAGCATTTCTTCACTATAGATGCCATTATAGCCTTAGTTTCCCAGTTTTGTCAATAGTTTTTCTTTGTTTCGCAAGTCCCTTTACACAAGGGGGTCTTTATTTTTTCTGGTCAGCAGCAATGCCACAGCCACGGCGCTGATGCCGCCGGCCAACTTCCCCAAAATCACACCGGGTAGCATCTCCGGGGCAAAACCGGCCGTAAAGCCCAGATGGTCGCCGAACACAAAGGCCGCCGATACGGCAAAGGCAATATTCACCACTTTCCCCCGGTAATCCATGTCCCGAACCATCCCAAAGGTTGCAATGGAATTGGCCATAGTAGCAATCAAACCAGCGGCGGCAGTATCATTGATGCCCAGCAAACCTCCCAGCTTCAGCAACGGTTTTTTCAAAAGCCTTGTCACCGCATACACCAGAGGAAACGCACCGGCCAGCACAATGGCAATAGCGCCTACGGTCTGAAAGCCCTCCTCCACGCCGGCCATGCCGGGTATCAGCACAAATCCTGTCGGCGCCTCCACAATGGCCGCCGCCAAGCCTACGGTAATCACCGCCACAATCACCTTGCCAAAGATGGCAAAGCCCTTGACCATGGCTTTTTCCGCTTTCCAAAGTCCCAGCGCAATCAAAACCGCAATAAGGACAATGGGAATCAGATTCCTAAGCACCATGCCAATGGGAAAGCCGGCAACCAGCCCTCCCACAAGCACGCCCAGAGGGATGGTCACAATACCGCTTAAAATCCCCTTTGCCATGGCAGGCCGGTCCTCCGGTGCTAAAATCCCCATGGCCACAGGGATGATAAACACAATGGTGGCTCCCAGCATAGAACCGGTCAGCACGCCCCCCAGCAAAGCCGCCTGAGAGTCCGTTGTCAGCTCCTGTGCCAGGACGCCGCCGCCCATATCATTGGCTAAGATTGTGCCGGCGAACATGGCCGGGTCTGCCCCCAAAAAGGTATATACCGGCACTACCACAGGCTTCAGAACATTGGCCAGCACCGGTGCCAGCGCAATAATTCCCACCATAGCCAGCGCCAATGAGCCCATGGCAAGAATTCCGTTTTCAAACTCCTGCCCCAGTCCAAATTTGTTCCCCAGAATCCGGTCCAGAGCCCCCAGCACTGCAAAGACCGCCATCACCGCAATCAAAATCTCATGGGCTGACATTGTGTTCCTCCCCACAGCTGCGCTTCCCGCCCTGGTCTAAAATGGCTACCACTGCCGCATCCACAGGCGCTTCCATGCAATATTTTGCCGCCACAGTGCCGGTGGCCAGCAACACCTGGTCGCCGCAGCCTGCGCCCACCTGGTCTGCCGCCACCAATTCCTCCGTCCCCGTATCCACCACCAAAAAGGTTTGTCCGGACAAACAGCTTGCCTTTCTTGTGGCCCATACCGAGCCGGTTACTTTTCCGATTTTCAATCCGATCCCTCCAGTATTTCCCGCGCCAGCGGTGTCATGACCGCATCCTTGGCCGGGCGTCTGCCCTGTTGCCGCAATGTGCGGGCCTCCTGTGCTGTCACCAAATGCTTTCTTCCGCCATCGGTAAAAATAACGCCCCAGTTTTTCAGCTCCCGCTGGGCCGCTGTCAGGCTGGCCGCCAAGGCCCGATTTTTGGGTGCCTCCGGCAACCCGGGGGTATATAACAGCACCGTTTTCCCTTGGGCAAGCGCCGTAAGCACCGGCTCCTGGGAAAATCGCAGAAGCTCCACAAGGCCCAGCGACCCGATGACCACCGCCTCATGCTCCCCCTCCGTCACATAGCGGTAGCCCAGGGGTACATCCGGCTCCTGTCCGATTAGAAGCGCCCGATTCATGGCAATATCCTCCCCAAATCCCCTGGTTGGAAGCCGCAGGCATTGGCTTCATCATAGTCCAGATGGACATAGGTGGCAAAATCCGGAGAAACCCGAATCTGCACATCCTCAAAAACCAGCGGCCGCTGTGTAAACACCTGCAACCGCACCTCCTGTCCGTTTTTTACCCCCATGCGGGTGGCATCCTCCGGGGTCATGTGGATATGCCGCTGGGCAACAATGACCCCCTGCTCCAGCTTTACTTTTCCACGCTGGGTCTGCAAAATCGCCCCGGGACTTCCCTCCACACTTCCTGACAGCCGCACCGGAGGCTGAAGTCCCAAGGTCCGGGCATCCGTAAGAGAAATTTCCACCTGTGCTTCTTTCCGCTCCGGCCCAAGGACTGCTACATTCTCAAATTCTCCCTTGGGACCGATGACCGTAAGCCGCTCATTGGCCAAGAATTGCCCCGGTTGGGACAGGGGGCGCTTGGGGGTCAGTCCATGGCCAAAGAGCGCCTGCGCCTGCTGCTTCGTCACATGGACATGCCGCCCGGATGCCTCCAATTCCACAAAAATCCGCGCCAGCCCCGCCTGTGCCACTTCCTGCAATGTTCCCATGGTTTCCTCCCTCAGCGGTTAAGCCTGCCGTTTCCGCTGTATCATCAAAATATATAGCATACTGCTAATGCGGTTCAGTGCCCGAAGGATATCTGTTCTGGTAGGATTCCCCTCGGCATCCGCAAAGGCCTGTACCCCGGCCAGTTCCGCACTTCTTGCGCTGCACCGACACCGGTTCAGCGCCAACACCCCCAAGCCGTCGGCGGCACTGGGCATAAAATGGGGCTGACCGTAATACTCCTGTGGTCTGTGGCTTCGTTCCCGAATCTGTGCCTGGGTCAAACTGCATAGGGTTTCCTCCGGCACAGGCTCGTTCAGCACATCACAGCGAATCAGATGCCTTGTCAGGGTTAAAATCTGCTCTAGCTGCTGTTTATAGGGTTCTTCCAAAACCAGCTGACACAGCAGCAGGTCTGCCTCTAAGGTGTCGATACAGCCCCGGAAACGGATTCTGGGATGCTGCTTACTTACCAAAACATCCCCATGCAAATGGGTCATGTTCTCCGGCTTTTCTCGCATAAAACCGCCGTTTAGCAAGCGGTAGGTTTCGATGCCCGCATCCCGGACATCCCGAACCTCAATCCGTTCCCGGGTTAGAAAGTCCCGGGCACCGGGGGTCAGCGTATCCTCTTTCCCCAGAAAAAAGACCCGCTTTCCCTCCCGGTTACGGATATTGGCACGGACGGTTTCCTCCGTATAGAGCATTAGGCCTTAGGTGCAGGACCGGACTTCCGGTCCTTAGGCAAGATGGCATCCACTTCCGCATGGGGACGGGCAATCACATGGACGGAAATCAATTCCCCCACTTTTTCTGCTGCAGCCGCGCCGGCATCGGTAGCCGCCTTCACAGCACCCACATCACCCCGGACCATCACTGTTACGAGACCGCCGCCTACCTGCTCCTTGCCCACCAACTGCACATTGGCGGACTTGACCATGGCATCTGCCGCTTCAATGGCTCCGATAAGCCCCTTTGTTTCAATCATACCCAGAGAATTTGTGTCCATATTTGTTACTTCCTTTCATAAATAAATGTTGTCGTTTTTACACAGCTATTTACTTTCCCAAACGTTCCAAAATCCGTGCCGCCAGGCGCTCTACCAAATCGCTGTCCACCGTCACAGGGGAAGATTGCGTCATTTCCTCTTTATCCCAAGCCACCCGGCGGATATTGATTAAATCCAGAGGCGAAATATTATTGGACGAGGAGCTGCCGCCTACCGCACCGCAGCCCAAGGTCAATGCCGGAAACAGACCGGTGGTTGCGCCAATGCCCCCTAACGCCGCCGGAGTATTCACCAAGAATCGGGATACCGGAATTTTTAAGGCAAATTTCCGCACTACCGCTTCATCCTTGGCATGGAGGGCAAAGGTATGGCCGCTTCCCTCATGGGTCAACACCTCAATGGCCTTTTGCAGTACCGCATCCTCGCTGTCCATGACAAAAAATGCCAGCACCGGGCACAGCTTTTCCATAGAGTAAGGACGGGTAGGCCCTGCCTCCTGCTCTCTGGCCACCAGCACCGCCGTTCCCCGGGGTACGGGAAAGCCTGCCATCTGGGCCAGGGTTTCCGCTTTTCTGCCCACGATTTCCGGATTCAGTGTGCCGTTGGGCTTAAACAGCAGCTTTGCCAGCTTTCCGGCTTCCTCGGTGTTCATAAAATAGAACCCTTGCCGCTGGGCTTCCTGGCGCACTGTCTGCTCCATATCCTTTTCCACGATGATGCTTTGCTCCGAGGCACACACCGTACCGTAATCAAAGCTCTTGGATTTTCGGATACAGGAGATAGCTCTGGCCACATCGGCAGAATGGTGGATATAGGCAGGCCCATTGCCTGCCCCTACTCCGATGGCCGGTTTGCCGGAGGAATAGGCCGCCCGAACCATGGCAGGGCCACCGGTAGCCAGAATCAGACGAACTTCCTTCGCCCCCATCAGCTCCTGACAGCCAGCCATAGAGGCAAGGCTCAGGCAGGCCACAGACCCTGCCGGTGCACCGGCCTTTTCTGCCGCCGCCGCCACGATTCGCGCCGCCCGCAATGTGCAGTCCAGCGCCTTGGGATGGGGGGAAAACACAATGGCATTGCCTGCTTTTAATGCAATGATGGCCTTATAACACACTGTAGAGGTAGGGTTTGTGCTGGGCACAATGGCCCCAATCACACCAAGCGGCACGCCCACCTCCCATAGCTTTTCCTCGGGAACTTCTTTTAATACCCCAACGGTTTTCAGATTCCGCACCGCCGCCGCCACACGCTGGGAAGCGAACTGATTCTTTGTAATTTTATCCTCCACATTGCCAAAGCCCGTTTCCCGGACTGCCAGTTCTGCCAGCTCTAAGGCTGAGGAAGAAAAGGCATTTGCCACCGCCTCTACAATAGAGTCCAATTGCTGTTGGGACATTTCCGCAAGCACCTTTTGTGCCTGCTCTGCCTGGCGGCAAAGAAGCCTTGCTTCCTGCCGCGCCGCCAAGTCCTTGTCAAACTCCATATAATTCCTCCTTATGAGTCTAAATTGTAGTTGCACCACAACAGGGTGTTACTTTCTTGTATCCGAACAAGAAAAGGACACTCCACCTAGTCCTGCGCAAAACTACAATTTGGTTGGGTTTTGCGCTACTTCTGCCACTGCCTGGGCAAAGGCACTGCAGGCCGCATCGCAGGCAGACTGGGTTCCGCTTAACAGCCCACCGCCAAAATTGGTTTCGCTGGGAGGGTTGTATAGTTTACATAACTTTACATCTGCCGCCTTTAGTGCCGCATCCAGGGCATACATACTTTCCAGCGGTGGAGCAATCAGATACGCCAGCGCCGCCCCCGGCTTCACCCCGGCCTCTCCCGAAAGAAAAGACCCGGCACTGCTGACCGTATGGGCTAAAAAGGGCACGCCCTCCACCTCATCAAAGCCCAAATGTCCCAAAGCGGAAATCGCCGCATCCATACCGCTTCTGACCGCCCCCGGTGTGGGGCCTGCTAAAATTCCAATGACCTCACCGGCATTGGGCGTGGTGGCATTGGCCGCACCGGCATAAAAGCTTCTGGCATAGCACACCTTAACATCTGCCGCCTTGGTGGCCGCATCCAGAGCAATATAGGTGGCATCGTCGCTGTCGGTGGTGAGCATCCCCAAGCTGGGATACCCCTCGGGCGCGCCCAAGGATTTTGCCAGTCCCGGTTCTGCACCGGGCAAATACCGCACAGCCAGAATCTTTACCGGAATCATGCATTTCCCTCCAGATGCAGTCCCACGCCGGACACCTTTTTCTTTAGTATTGTGTCAATCAGCTCTGCGATATATGCACCGGCTTCCACCGCCGGTGTGCCCTGGGCGTGGATATTGGATACCACCGTTCTGGCAGACTCGGAAACACCGGTATGGGGCTTGTAGGTGATATAAGCGGACATACTCTTATCCGTCACCAATCCCGGCCGTTCTCCCACCAGTACGCATACCAGTTCACAGCCGGTCACATCCCCCACCGCATCTCCTGCGCCCACCCGGCAATAGCGAACAAACAGCGGTGTGCCCGTAGGGATTCCCCGCGCTTTCAAGCCGTCCTCCATCGCCGCCATACAGTCCATGGCATTGGCCAGAATGGCCGCAGAGGACAGCCCGTCTCCCACCACAATCTGAACTCTCGGATTACCTTTGACCGCTTGCCGAATCATGTTCTGATTTTCCTCATCAAAGCACCGGCCGTGGTCCGGGCGGGTCAAGTATTCGTCCTTATCCTGGCAACAGGTCTGCACCGGAATCAATCCGTTCTTTTTAGCAAAATCCTCCGGCACTTGGGAAAACACCGCATCCTGCGCCGCCGCATGATCTGCCCGAAAGCGGAGCATGGTCAAGGTTTTATATCTGGGGCCTGCCCTGCCGGAGCCCAGCCGGGCCGGGGTTTTTCCCTTCATCCTTCGATAGCCATCCCCATCCTTGGGGTTTTCCACCAGATAAAGCTTTCGCAAATCAAGCTGCGTTACATCCGGCACAAAGTCCCCATCGGTATAGCCCGTATCCGTTTTCTCCGGCCCGGGATTTTTCGGCCGGTAATCGCTTCCCTTGACTGTGGGCTCATGTCCCATGCTCCCTAAAATCTCCGCCACCATGGCAGTCAATTCCTGTTTGTTCATTCTCTCACTCCCTTAAAACAGCAGACAAGAACCATCGCCGGCCTTCGAGGTCAGACGCCCGTCCTCCACAAAACCCATTTTCTCCAGCCAGCGTTGGAATTGGGGGATGGCGGTCTTTCCGGTCAGTTCCCGCAGGGTTGCCGTTTCCCGGAATCCGGTAGTCTGATAGTTCAGCATAATATCGTCTCCGTGGGGAATCCCCATGAAGTAATTACAGCCTGCCATAGTCAGCAGCGCCGCCAAATTTTCAATATCATTCTGGTCTGCCTTCATGTGATTGGTATAACAGCAGTCACAGCCCATGGAAATTCCCGTCAGTTTGCCCATAAAATGGTCTTCCAAGCCTGCCCGGGTGACCTGCCGGGCATCGTACAGGTATTCCGGGCCGATAAAGCCCACCACCGTATTGACCAAGAAGGGCTGAAACCGCTTGGCAAAGCCATAGCACCGGGCCTCCATAGTCACCTGGTCTGCCCCATGATGGGCATTGGATGACAGCTCCGACCCCTGGCCGGTTTCAAAATACATCACATTGGGTCCTTCTGCCGTGCCATCCCGAAGAAGCAGGTCCCTTGCCTCGGCAATGGTCTGGGCGTTAAAACCAAAGGCCGCATTGCCTGCCTCACTGCCGGCAATGGACTGGAAAATCAGGTCACAGGGCGCGCCCTGCCGGACCGCCTTCATCTGTGCCGTAACATGGGCCAGAACACAAATTTGGGTGGGAATGGCCCAATGCTCCTTAATTTCCTGGAATCTGCGCAGTACTTTGCCAACCTGCTCTGGGGAATCCGTCACAGGATTCAAGCCAATCACTGCATCTCCTGCGCCCAGACTCAAGCCCTCCAGCACCGAGGCTGTGATTCCCTCGGGGTCATCGGTGGTGTGATTGGGCTGAAGCCGGCAGGATAGGGTTCCCGGCAGGCCGATGGTGGTGTTGCAGTGGGCAGTCACGGTAATCTTATTCGCCCCATAAATCAAATCCAGATTGCTCATCAGCTTGGCCACCGCCGCCACCATCTCGGAGGTCAGTCCCCGGCTGATTTTTCGGATATCCTCCCCGGAGGTGGTTTCGGACAGTATCCACTCCCGCAGCTCGGCCACGGTCCAGTTTCGGATTTTTGCATATGCCGTCTCATTCACATCATCCTGAATGATGCGGGTCACTTCATCGGTTTCATAGGGCACCACGGGATGCTCCCGCAAATCCCCCAATGTCAGTGCTGACAGCACCACCTTGGCGGCAATTCGCTCCTGGGCGCTTTCCGCCGCCACCCCGGCCAGCTTATCTCCGGTCTTTTCCTCGTTGGCCTTGGCCAGCACATCCTTAATATCCCGAAAGGTGTATGTTTTTCCGGATATCACTGTTTTCAGTTTCATAATTTCCCTCCTAATGAGAAAAAATCAAGGTCTTAATCACCACCGGGATGGCCGGCCCTACCGGCACGCCGATGTCTAAAAAGCTGTCGCCGTTTAAGTGCAGTCCGTCTACACACAGACAGGGTGCGTTTTTCGGCAGGCTTAATGCTACCGCCTGCCCCAAAGCCTTTGCCATATCCTTTTCCAGCGCCAGCAGTGCCATGTTCCCCATGCCCCGGGCCAGCTTCTCTCCCAGCGCCCGAAGTTCGCCGTAGGATTCCGGCAAAATGCCTGTTAAATACCACAAAACCTTTCCGTCATGCCGCTTTTCCCGCTCCCGGATGTGGGCAGCAAAGGCATCCGCCGGTAAATTCCACTGATTCTCCGTCAGCATTTCCACCGGCAAATTCTTAACAGGGAATACCACATTGCGGTAAAATACCGTACTGCCGGACAGCTGTGTGCTGTGACAGCCAGCTCCAATCACCGTAGCCCGGATGGTTTCGCTCCCCAGTCGGTAACGGTCGGCGCATAACCGGCTGGCCCGAATTTTTTGCCCCAGCACCGGCCCCATATCTCCAAAAGCCAAAAAATCACGGACAGTATCAATGCAGTCCGCCACCCCACCGGAAAAGGAAAGGCACACCGGCTCTGTGGGTATCTCCATGGATGTTCCCTCCGTAGTCAGTCGGGAAAGCAGTTCGGTAGGCGCTCGCAGTCCGGCGGCCATTTCCAAGGCCTGCACCAGAGTATCTGCAACCGCTTCCAATTGCTCCCGGGTCGGGGTATCTCCTACCTGCAAAGGACAGATTTCCTGCAGCACCGGAGAAACATAGGTAATCCTTCCCTGTCTGTCCAGCTTTATCAGCCGGCCGCCTACATTTAAACAGCCGGTGGAGAGAATCTCACCGTCGCGTATCAATGCCAGATTGCTGGTGCCGCCGCCAATGTCCATGTGCAAAAGGGTTTGTCCCGTTTTCTCCGAATAGGCATCCGCCCCGGCACCCTTGGCGGCTAAAATGCTTTCTAAATCCGGCCCGGCGGTGGTTACCACAAAATCTCCGGCAAATTCTGCCAATGCTTTTAGTGCCGCCTGGGCATTTTCCTTCCGGGAAGTCTCCCCGGTGATAATCACTGCACCGGTATCCACCTGATGCCTTTCTACCCCTGCCCGGCGGTACTCTGCCTCTACAATTTTCTTCAGCTCTGTGGCATCCACATGGCTCTCGTCCAGCAGGGGTGTAAAATGCACCGGGCTTTTATAAAGGATTTTCCGGCCTATAATCTGCATTTGAGGAACAGAAAAGCTCCCAGCCAGATTTTCTACCTCCAACTCCGACACAATCAATTGGGTGGTGGTGGTTCCAATATCCAGCCCCACACTTTTCAGCCGTTCAGACACGGCCTGTCACCTCTTCCAGCACCTGGCGAATCATAAAGTCCTCCACCTTTATGGGGTTGGTTGCACAGCACTCATCTGCCAATGCCGACTTTACGATGGAATCCATATCATGTCTTAGCTTTTGGGGTGGGATCCCCGCTTGGGCCAAGGTTTCAGGCAGTGACAGCTCCTTGCGCAGACGCACCAAGGCATTGCGTAAATTCCGCACTGCCACAGTATCCGCACTGCCGCTCAAACCTGCCGCTCTGGCAAGCTCTGCATACTTACTGCCTGCGCTGTAAGCATTGCACCCAATCACCGCCGGCAGCAAAATGGCATTGAGCCTTCCGTGGGGCACATGGTACATCCCACCCAATACATGGGAGATGGCATGGCACATACCAAGCCCTCCCTGGGTAAAGGCCATTCCAGCCATCGTCGCCGCCTCATGGATTTTCAGCCGCACATCCTTCCGGCTGTTAAAGGATGCCGGAAGTGCCCCAAACGCCGCACAAAAAGCATCCCTCGCCAGCGCATCGGTGATAGGGCTGGCACGCTTTCCCACATATCCCTCCACCGCATGGGCCAGCACATCGAAGCCGGCATCCGCTACCAGGCTCCGGGGCAGCTCCTGAAGTAATTCATCATCCAGTATTGCCAGCTCCGGGGCCAATTTCGCATCCACCAGAGGATGCTTGACCCCCTCATGGGTCAAAATTGCAAAATCCGTCACCTCTGAACCGGAGCCGGAGGTAGTAGGAATTGCCACCAATCTGATAGCCAATCCACTAAAGTACAGCATTGCCTTAGCGCAGTCCATGGCACTGCCGCCCCCCAATGCCACCACCGTATCCGGTTGAAAGGCCTTGACCCGGGCCGTTCCCTGTGCCGCCAGCGACACTGTCGGGTCCGGCACCACGTCTTGAAATATCTCCACTTCTTCTGCGCCGGTCTGCACTGCTATCCGCTGGGCCGTTCCGTTTTTTGCAAAAAACGGGTCAGTCACCAAAAAGAGCCGCCGGATACCCAATTCTTTCAGCACCGCCACCGACCCTGTGCCGCTTACTATCTTTGTTTTGCAGGAAAATTCTTTCAAAATTCCACCGCCTTTTCATAGGCAGTATTCCCCAATTGCAGGAAATCATGTAACTGTTTCCAAAGATTCTTTTCGGTTTTTTCAAAAAATAGGTAGGAAAATTGGAACAAATGTGCTATCATGTATTTTGAGGTGAAATGACATGGATGACCAGCATAAGGAAACGGAAGAACTTTCCCAGGAAAAACCCTACACTCCCCGGCCTGCCTGGCAGCTTTGGGCGGCACGGTTTGGTCTGGTGATTGCCGTTGTGGCCTTTCTGCTTTATGTATATCAAATCGCCACAGGAGGACTGTGATGCGGATTCTCGGAATTGATCCCGGCTACGGAATTACCGGTTTTGGGCTGATTGAAGCCCATCGGGGCGCTTCCCGGCTGTTGCAATGCGGTGCCATCACCACACCCCCGGGAATGGATTTTTCCGCTCGGCTGGAAATCATCTATGAAGATATGCGAAAGCTTTTAGAGGTTTCCAAACCCGATGCCGTCGCCATCGAAGAGCTGTTTTTCGGACAGAACGTAACCACCGGTATCGGCGTTGCCCAAAGCCGGGGGGTCATTCTGCTTGCCATTCGTCAAGCAGGGCTGGAGGTCACCTCCTATAAGCCCATGCAGGTGAAGCAGGCGGTGGTAGGCTATGGCAACGCCACCAAGCATCAGGTGCAGGATATGACCAAACGGCTTTTGAATCTAAAAGAAATGCCTAAGCCCGATGATGCCGCCGATGCCATTGCCATCGCATTGTGTCATGCCCGCTCCAGCACCTCGCTTCTTTCCCAGATTTCTAAATAACAGGGAGGATTTTCATGCTTTATTATGTTTCCGGTACGGTTACCGTTCTGGAGCCCGGTCTTGCCGTGATTGACTGCGGCGGCGTGGGCTACGGCTGCCGCGTCACTGCCTATACTGCCGGTCAGCTGAAATTAAACCAAAGTGCCCGGCTTTACATCACGGAATCCATTCGGGAGGATGCCTTTGACCTCTACGGTTTTATCAACCGGGAGGAACAGCGCTGCTATGAATTACTTACCTCTGTCAACGGGGTAGGCCCCAAGGCCGCCATGGCCATCCTCTCTTCCGGCGGCCCCCAGAATTTCACCTTGGCAGTCATGACCGGGGACGAGAAAATGCTTACTGCCGCTCAGGGCATCGGCAAAAAAATTGCCCAGCGAATCATTTTGGAGTTAAAGGACAAAATCGGCGGCAGCTCCGTGGAGCTGGACTTTTCCGGCCCCACCGTCAGCATGCCTGCCGTCCAGGGTAACAACGCCGCTTTGGCCCATGCCGCCTTACAGGAGCTTGGCTATTCCCCGGCTGAAATTTCTGCCGCCCTCAAGGGTGTTGCCCCTGATGCTACCACTGAGGAAATGGTCCGCTATGCCCTTAGAGCCATGGTGATGAAGGGGTAAATTGTGGTTTGCCGCGCCGGTGAAATAAATAATATTTTTTAATCAGAACAATCAAAATTACCGGAGGTAATTATGAGCTTGGAATTTTCTCAGGAATTGGATACCCCCATTATCTCCCCCACCTTTGCGCCACAGGATGCCGGGGAAATCGGTTTGCGCCCCAAACTGCTTTCCGACTATACCGGTCAGGAGAAGGCCAAGGGAAATCTCTCCGTTTACATTGAGGCCGCCCGGCGCAGAAACGAGCCCTTGGACCACACACTGCTCTACGGCCCTCCGGGTCTGGGCAAAACCACCCTGGCCGGTGTCATTGCCAACGAAATGGGCGCAGGCATCCGCATCACCTCCGGCCCTGCTATTGAAAAGCCCGGAGATTTGGCGGCCTTGCTGACCAACTTAAACCCCGGCGACATTCTGTTTATCGACGAGATTCACCGCCTAAATCGGGTGGTAGAAGAAATTCTGTACCCTGCCATGGAGGATTTTGCCATTGATATTATCGTAGGCAAAGGCCCCAGTGCCAACTCCATTCGTTTGGATTTACCTAAATTCACCCTGATTGGCGCCACCACCAGGGCAGGTCAGCTTTCTGCCCCTTTGCGGGACCGATTCGGCGTTTCTCTCCGATTGGAGTTGTATACACCGGAAGAACTGGCCAAAATTGTCACCCGGTCTGCCACCATTTTGGGTATGCCCATTGACCGCAGCGGCGCGATGGAGATTGCCTCCCGGAGTCGGGGCACACCCCGAATCGCCAACCGGTTTTTGCGTCGGGTACGGGATTTTGCGCTGGTTTTAGGCGACGGCACCATTACCAAGGAGGCCGCCGATTTGGCCCTGAGGCGACTGGAAGTAGATTCCCTGGGACTTGACAATATTGACCGCCGGATGCTCTCTGCCATTATCCGCAACTACGGCGGCGGACCTGTGGGTCTGGAAACGCTGGCCGCCACCATTGGCGAGGAGGCAGTGACTTTGGAGGATGTCTATGAGCCTTACTTGATGCAGCTTGGATTTTTGACCCGGACACCCCGGGGGCGCTGTGTCACACCCCTGGCCTATGACCATCTGCATATTCCCTTTGAGGGGCAAATCCAACTGGAACTATAGGACAATTCCCCCCGGATGCCGGGATTTTCGGAATTTTTTGTAAAAAAATTGTGAATAGAGGATTGACATTTAATTTCCAAATGTGTATAATGCAATTTGTGGTGTATCCACATAATTACTATTTGACTCCGCGTTACAACCAGTCAGTTTGGTGGGCTTTCACGGGGCAAACAACCGAAGAGAGGTATTTTCCATGTACGAAGACAAGACTTTAGTTTGCAAAGAGTGCGGCAACGAGTTCGTTTTCACCGCCGGTGAACAGGAATTCTACGCAGAGCGTGGCTTCCAGAACGAGCCCCAGCGCTGCAAGGCTTGCCGTGATGCTCGCAAGAACGCTGCCCGTGGCCCCCGTGAGTTCTTCACCGCTACCTGCGCCCGTTGCGGCGGCGAGGCAAAGGTTCCCTTTGAGCCCAAGTCCGACCGTCCCGTGTTCTGCAGCGAGTGCTTCGCTCAGATGCGCGCCGAAGGCTAATTGCAAATGACAACAGGGCAGGAAAATTCCTGCCCTGTTTGTTGTTCCTAAGGTTTACATAATATTTAGTTTTCTTTTCTGTTTTCCAATTTTCCGGACTGAATCACCGGTGGCTTTGGGTCTGCCACTTCCCAAGTAATCGGTTTTTTCTCATCTTGCTTCATCCGTTACTTCCCCCTTTTCGTTAGTTTGACCGAAGGAGGCGGGAATATACGAAAGAAATCAGGCAGCCACAAACGGACGCGTTTACGTTTATAGCAAAGGTGCATTCGCCGGAAGGGACTCGTTTGCATTTTCGCCTTTGGCGAAAATTAAGGTTCGCCTCCGTCGAGCCGTCGGCGGCAACAGTCCACCGGACTGTTGCATTTAATCATTCGAGTCCCTTCCTCTGCAAAAGAAAATAGCAGATATCCCAAAAGGGATATCTGCTATTTTGGTACACCGGAAGGGACTCGAACCCCCAACCCTCGGAACCGGAATCCGATTCTCTATCCATTGAGCCACCGGTGCATCTGTTTCACAGCCAAGTTATTATAACAGAAGGGACTTCATTTGTAAAGAGGTGATTTTTGAAAATATTCGTCAAAAAATGAGGAAAGGGTGCTGTATTTTCTTACAGCACCCTTTGATTTTTATTCTTCCGTAGATGCTTCGCTGTTTTCCTCAAAATCCTCTGCCGTGACGGCAGCTTCCTTGTCCGCATTGACATAAGCCATCAGCTCTTCACCGGTGATGGTTTCCTTAGTCAGCAAATATTCGGAAACCTCATCCAGCAATGCCCGGTTGGCAATTAACAGGGCCTTTGTTTGCTCGTAAACTGTTTCCAGCAGCTTTTGCACCTCTCTGTCTACCAAGGATGCAGTTTCCTGAGAGCAATCCATATAGGCCTGATTGTCCAGATACTGATTTTGCACCGAGGCAGGGGCCATCAGACCCAGCGCATCGCTCATGCCATATTGGGCCACCATGTTCCGGGCTAATGCAGTGGCGCGCTGGATATCGTTGGCCGCACCGGTGGTCTTTACGCCGAACACCACCGCTTCAGCGGCCCGGCCGCCCACCAGAGTGCGCAGCTCCGTCATCAATTCCTCGCTGGTATTCAGGAACTTTTCCTCCTCGGGCATCAGCATAGTGTAGCCCAAAGCGCCGGAGGTATGGGGAACGATGGTAATTTTGGACACCGGCTGTGCGTGCTTTTCCAAAGCGGCCACCAGAGCATGACCCACCTCATGGTAGGCAACCAGCCGCTTTTCACTATCCGTCAGCACCGTGTTTTTCTTCTCTGTGCCGGCAATCACCGTTTCAAAGGACACCAGCAGGTCTTCCTGATTCACAGCCTTACGGTTTTGGCGAACTGCTCGCAGGGCGGCTTCGTTCACAAGATTGGCCAAATCCGCACCGACCGCGCCGGCTGTGGCTTGGGCGATTTTCCGCAAATCTACATCCTCTGCCAGCTTAATCTTCCGGGTGTGCACCTTTAAGGTATCCAGACGGCCCTGAAGATTGGGCCGGTCTACGATGATTCGGCGGTCAAACCGGCCGGCACGAAGCAGTGCCTTATCCAGAATTTCCGGACGGTTGGTGGCGGCCAGAATGACCACGCCCTTTGAAGAATCAAAGCCGTCCAACTCACCCAGAAGCTGGTTCAGGGTCTGGTCGTTGGTGCCAAACCGGGAATCCCGGGTACGGCCCACAGCATCAATTTCGTCAATAAATACGATGGATGGGGCGACCTTGGTCGCTTGCTGGAACAAATCCCGAACCCGGCTGGCGCCCACACCCACAAACATCTCTTCAAAGTCCGAGCCGGAAATAGAGAAGAAGGGAACGCCTGCCTCACCGGCCACCGCCTTAGCAAGCAGAGTCTTACCGGTACCGGGTGAGCCCACCAACAAAGCGCCCTTGGGTAGCTTTGCACCAATCTCGGCATATTTCTGGGGGTTGTGTAAAAAGTCAATAATCTCCTGAAGGGATTCCTTGGCCTCATCCTGACCGGCAACGTCCTTAAAGGTAATACCGGTCTGCTTTTCCATATACATTTTGGCCTTGCTGTGGCCAAAGCCGCCCATCATTCCTTCGCCGCTCATGCGCTTGGTAATCATTCGCATTGTAAAGAAAATGATGGCAAACATAAATACATAATAGAGAATCATGATGATGGTAGAATTATCTTCCACAATCTGTTCATCTACCTTGACGCCCATGTCGTGCAGTTGCTTTGCCAGCTCCATTTTATCGCCGCCGCTGGGAAGCCCTGTAAAAAACGCTTTTTGATCGGCGGCAGGCTTGGCATCTTCTTCTTTGGTCAGATATACAATCCGGTCATATTGAAGCTCTACTTCTACCAATTCGCCCTTTTCCATGGCCGTTAAGAAATCGGAGTAGGTGGTCTGGGTATACTGACTGTTTACTACCATGTTATATACAGAGCTGATAATCAGCACCAGGGCAACAGTAATGATTAGGGCAAGCCAAATACTTCCCTTAGGGCGCTTTCCGTCGCCGTTTCTATCATTACGATTTTTAGAATCGTTATTCTTCGGTTCCATGATTTTCCTCCTTGCATCGTCATAACCTTGCTTATCATAGCACATTTTTTCGCAAGTAGCAATGAATGATTCATGCCTGAGCCGTAAATTTTCTGTTAAATTCCCCTAAAATAGGACCCGCAACCCCCAAAAAGGGGTTGCGGATGAAAAAATTAAGAGGATTCCTCCACACTGTAAAAGTGCTCAGAGTAATATGGTGACCGTTTTGACAGTTCTTGGGCAAATGCAGAATAACCGTATTTTTCTATCAGTGTGGGTGTGGCAGAAAATAGGTCCGTTCCCAATCCCAGCCGATTCCCTTCGATTTCGCAGCCCATGGCTGACAGCGTGGTGGGGAACATATCCAAGGCGCAAAAATCCCGGTTGACTGTGCGCATGGGCGTTGCGGCAGCATTTATAAAGCAATTATAAACATGCCGGACATACTGCTCATCCACATTTCGATTGAAATAGCCCTTATCCATGGAGCAATGGTCGCCGGTAACGATAACGGTGGTGTTCTCATAAAAGGGCTGTTGCTGGAGCCATTTGACAAATTCCACCACCTGTTTGCTGGAGCAGGAAATCACATTTTCGTAGTTTTCCTCATAAGTGCTTCCGCAGTATTCACATTTGTAACCGCCGATATGGTGGGTATCTACCGTGAGCAGGGTAAAGGCAAAGGGCTGTTCCGCTTCAGAAATCTTTGTGATTTCCTCCCTGGCATATTCAAACAGGTATTTGTCCTCCATCCCCCACCATTCAAAATAGTTGGGGGCTACGATGCCGTCTTTACGGGCGGTGTATATGTCGTAGATGGTGTCTATTCCGTGGGTCGCGTAGTAGGTTTTTCTGCCGCCAAAATTAGCGTCCGAGCCTACCATCAACGCTTGATAATAGCCGTTTTCCTCCAGAATGTTGGTCAGGCTGGTCAAGCCGGGCAAAAAGATACCGTCCTTGCCGTAGCCGTTTTGCCAGTCAGAAACATCATCCGGCGTAACCAGAGGGACACCGGAGGTCTGAGACACCATGGCGCCGATGGTCCAGCTGGCACCGGGTACTTCCCGGAAACCGCCTAAAGAAGTATTGTGAGAGAAATTGATATTATCCTGGGCCAGAGCCGTTAGCTCCGGAATCAGATTATAGGGAAGTCCACCGCCCAAATCCTGAGATAAATAGCTGGTTTCCATGGACTCCAGCATAATATAAATCAAATTCCGCTTCTGCTCGGGAAACGTGACGGTCACATCGTTGGGATTCCGGTATTCCCGTTCATACAGCTCAGTTTTTTGAAAACGGGAATAAATATAATCCACAAGCTGCACGTGAAAGGCGGCATGAACAATCAGCCCCAAGCTTAGTATTACAGCCAGCAGACAGGCAACCCATCGCCGCAGCGGCAAAAGCCGAAATTTTCCCAAGGATACCTTGACCTGCAAAAACAGCACCAAGCACACTGCTGTGGCACAAAGAACTGCCGGCAATGCCCCGCCCAACAGGTAGGATACCACCAAATCCCCCTGCACGCCGCCTAAATCGGACATTAAGGTAAACAGCACCGAGTCAAAGCCGATGCGGCCATATACATTTACATACCATGCGGCGGAAAAAAAGCATAAAAAAGCAATGCTGATAAACAGGCACAGAAGACCTGTCCCTATGTGGTATCCTTTGGAATGCTTTTTCCGGGGAGATTGTTTTTTCATCCTGAAACACAACCTTTATTGCAATTTTTTACCATTATAATGAAATACGCATCAAAAATCAATGAGACTTTTATGAAGATTTTTGGCACGGTAGGAAAATAGCAGTTGTCGGAAAAAGATTTTTCTGCTATACTAAAGAAAATGCCGCAAAATTTTGAAGGTTTTCATACTGCTTATGTTTGGAGAGGAAATTATGAGAGAAAAACCGCGCCGTAATATGCCTGCAGAAGCTGTGGAAGAGATAGAAGGCCAGTTGGAGGGCCGTAACGCCCTGACAGAGGCTCTGCGCAGCGGCAGAACCATTGACAAGGTGTTCATTGCCGCCGGAGAAACAGACCGGGGCTTACAGCATCTGGCAGCCCAGGCCAAGGAGGCCGGCGCGGTGGTTGTGCCGGTGGACCGGCGGAAATTGGATGCCATGAGTGTAACGCATGCCCACCAGGGAGTGATTACCCTGGCGGCGGCCCATGCCTATTATACCCTTGACGATATTCTGGAGGAAGCCGCCAGCCGGGGAGAAAATGCGCTGATTGTCATTTGCGACGAGCTGACAGACCCTCACAACCTAGGTGCAATTATCCGTTCGGCAGAATGCGCCGGTGCCCATGGCGTTATCATTCCCAAGCGCCGCAGTGTGGGGCTGACGGCAACGGTTGCCAAGGCCTCTGCCGGTGCGGTGGAATATATGAAGGTGGCCAGAGTTACCAATATCAATAACGCCATTGCCCAGCTGAAGGAAAAGGGTGTTTGGATTTTCGGCACAGCGGCAGAGGGCTCTATCCCCATGTATCAGGCAGATTTCATTGGCCCGGTGGCGTTGGTCATCGGCAACGAGGGTGACGGCATGAGCCCGCTGGTGCGGAAAAACTGCGATGTCACGGTGCATATTCCCATGCGGGGGCGGATTTCTTCCTTAAATGCCTCCGCCGCATCCTCGATTTTACTCTATGAAGCGGTTCGCCAGCGGCTGAGCCGGTAAGGAGGTGCTTCCTCATGGACGAAAAACAACAGGATACCTTCGACCTGGAAGAAATTCTGAAGGAATTTGCAGATACTGCAGAGGAAGCTCCCAGTCAGCCGGAAGAGGAAGAAGATGTTCTGATTTGGAATGGCGGGCCGGTATCTCCCGCTCCCAAGGCCCAGTCCCTTGGAGATACGGTGCCTCTGGGAGAGGTGACCAAAGCGGTAAAGAAAATGGCGGATTCGGATTTGGAGCAGACCCTTACCTTCACCCCGGTAGGACAAGCACCGGAGGAAGAAGAACCGCTGCCGGTATATGCCCAAGCGCCCCAGGTAGAGCCCTATTCTGAAGATTGGGAGCCGGAATATGAACAGCCCATTGGAGAATATACCCCGCCGGAGCCTATCGTTTTCCGTCCGAAATCCAGACTGCAGGAGCTGAAGCGCAAGCTGGTGGCCGGCCCGGAAAAGCGGTATTATGAGCTGTCCGAGCTGGGACTTGGCAAGCTACAGCTGGCAATTTTTTGCAATCTGCTGGTAGCATTGCTCTCTGCCGGTACTATCTTCATGCACGCTATGGGAGCGGTCCCCCAGGACCGCACCCGGTTTGTGATTTTTATTCAGTTTCTGTCTCTGCTGCTTTCTGCGTTGCTGGGCAGCTATCAGCTGACAGAGGGCTTTGGGGATATTCTAAAGAGGCGGTTTTCCCTGAACAGCCTGCTGCTGTTCAGCCTGGTTGCCTGCTTGACCGACGGAATTATCGGACTGCAGCAGGTGCGGATTCCCTGCTGTGCCGCTTTTAGTTTGAGTATGACCATGTCCCTGTGGAGCACCTATCAAAAACGGAATACCGAGCTGGGCCAAATGGACACCATGCGGAAAGCCACCCGGCTGGACAGCGTGGTCAGTTGCCCGGATTATTATGAAGGCCGCCCCGGCTTTTTACGGGGAGAGGGCCAGGTGGAAGACTTCATGGACCGTTATAACACCGTTTCCGGTCCGGAAAAGGTAATGTCCAAATATGCGCTGGCTGTACTGCTGGCAAGTGTGGTAATTGGCGTAGTGGCTGGCTGTATTTACAGCCCGGTATTGGGTGTCCAGGCCTTTGCATCCGCACTGCTGGTGGCAGTGCCGGCTTCGGCCTACGTAACACTGTCCCGCCCCATGGCGGTGCTGGAACGGCGTTTGCATAAGCTGGGTACTGTCCTGTGCGGCTGGCAGGGCATTGTGGAATTGAGCAAGTCCGGCGTATTTCCTGTGAATGACAGCGACCTGTTTCCTGCCGGTACGGCAAAAATGAATGGCGTAAAATTCTACGGGCAACGGAATCCGGATCAGGTGGTGGCCTACGCAGCGGCACTGATGGGTGCTTGCGGCGGCGGTATGGAGCCTCTGTTTACCCAACTGTTGGACAGCCGGAACGGACATCATTATGATGCCCAGGGTCTTCGGGGTTATCCCGGAGGCGTTGGCGCCATTGTCAACGAGGAGGCAGTGCTGGCAGGCACTTTGCAATTCATGCAGGATATGGGTGTGGATATGCCGGCAGGCACGCGGGTCAATCAGGCGGTATATGTATCCATTGACGGTCAGCTTAGCGGCGTATTTGCCCTTTCCTATAACAAGACCAAAGCGGCCGCCAGCGGCTTAGCTACCCTATGCGGCTATCGCAGACTGACTCCGATTATGGTAGGCGGCGATTTTATGCTGACAGAAAGCTTTTTGCGCAACAAGTTTGGCATCAACACCCGGCAGATGGTTTTCCCCAATCGGGAAACCCGGCAGACACTGCAACAAAAAGTGCCGGAGGAAACGGCGCAGGCCTTGGCATTGACCACCCACGAGGGCCTTTCCAGCTTTGCTTACGGTGTCACCGGTGCCCGGGCAGTTCGCACAGCCTCTGTAATCGGCGTAGGGATGCATATATTCAGCGGCATTTTGGGCCTGCTGATTATGCTGATTCTTGCCTTGGTAGGGGCAGAATTTTTACTGACCCCCATGAATGTTTTGCTGTACGGACTGGTCTGGACAGTTCCCGGCCTTTTAATTACAGAGTGGACCAGAGCGATTTGACGAATACGGGAGCGAGCGCTCCCGTATTTTTCTTGTAACAGGGAATGTTCGCCCCTGGAGTTTGTGCAGGGTGCTGTTTTTTGCCGCAAAAAATTGTGTGTTTTGCACAGAAGCACAAACGTCCGTCCACCAATTTCACCAATTTTGCATTATGCTGAAAATTGGCATTGAAATCTTGCCTTTCTTCGTGTATAATGTCCTTATTGCGGTGCGATGCACCTCATTGCAACAGCGGAGGGCAAACGCCTTCCCGAAAGGAGATTGATTATCATGTTCACAGCCAATTCCATTCGCAACATTTGCTTGCTGGGCCACAGCGGCAGCGGCAAGACTGCTCTGGCAGAGAGCTTACTTTACATGACCGGTGTCATAGACCGTATGGGCAAGAATGCCGACGGCAACACCGTTTGTGACTTTGACCCCGAGGAGATTCGCCGGAATATTTCCATTTCCACAGCGGTGGTTCCTCTGGAATATCACAATACAAAAATCAATCTGTTGGACACACCCGGCGGTTTTGATTTCTCCGGCGCCGTTATGGAAGCCCTCCGCGCTGCGGATGCCGCAATTTTGGTGTGCTCTGCAAAGGACGGCATTACCGTCGGTTTTGAAAAGGCCTGGAAATATTGCGAAGAGCGGAATATGCCCCGGTTTATTTACATCTCTAAGGTGGATGAGGACCATTCCGATTATAACGCCACCTTCGATGCGCTCCGTGCAAAGTACGGCAACAAGGTTGCGCCTGTGGTGGTTCCCATTTGGGATGCCAACAAAAAGGTCACCGGCATTATCGATGTGCTGAATAAGCGGGCTTATGAAATGCAGAATCTGAAGCGGGTGGAAATTGAAGTGCCCGAGGATAAGGTTTCTGTTATTGAGGAATTTAACGATGCGCTGAAGGAATCCGTTGCGGAAACCAGCGAGGAATTTATGGACAAATTCTTCGGCGGTGAGGACTTCACCTATGCGGAAATGATTAAGGGCCTGCATAAGGGCGTGGTTGACCATACCCTGTACCCCGTGCTGTGCGGCTCCGGTGTTACCTGCCTGGGCAGTCTGATGCTGATGGACCATATCATTGAGCTGTTGCCCAACCCTGTGGAGGGTAACTACCATAAGGCCACCCTGGCTGACGGCACCACCGAGGAATTCGTGGTTTCCCCCGGCGGCGTTCCTTCCGCCTTTGTCTGGAAGACCGTTTCTGATCAGTACGGCAAGTATTCCTTCATAAAGGTTCTGTCCGGTGAGATTACCTCCGATACCACTCTGGTGAACGCCAGAACCGGCGAAACAGAAAAGCTGGGCCGTCTGTATAGCGTGTGCGGCAAGAAGAACACCGAAGTAAAGGTGCTGACCTGCGGCGATATTGGCGCCATCGGCAAAATGGACAAGGTAAAAACCGGCGATACCCTGTGCGACCCCCGTAAGGTGGTTTCCCTGAAGGGCATCCCCTATGCCCCGGCCTGCTACTCCATGGCCATTGCGCCTAAGGTAAAGGGACAGGAAGAAAAGGTCGGCTCCGGTCTGAACCGGTTGAATGAAGAAGACCCCTCCTTCACCTTGGTCAACAACGCAGAAACCCATCAGCTGGTAATCTCCGGCGCCGGCGACCAGCAGTTGGATGTTCTGGTGTCCAAGCTGAAGAGCCGTTTTGGCGTGGATGCGGTTTTGAGTCCTGCCAAGGTGGCTTACCGGGAGAAGATTAAGAAAAAGGTCGAGGCCCACGGCCGTCACAAGAAGCAGACCGGCGGCAGCGGTCAGTTTGGCGATGTGTGGATTCGCTTTGAGCCCCAGGAAGAGCAGGATGCACTGATTTTTGACGTGGCTGTTGTTGGCGGCGCTGTGCCCAAGAACTTCAACCCCGCGGTCGAAAAGGGTGTCCAGGAAGCGGTTCTCAAGGGACCTCTGGCAGGCTATCCCATGGTAAATTTGAAGGCTACCTTGTATGATGGCTCTTACCACCCGGTAGACTCCAATGAAATGGCCTTTAAGCTGGCGGCTATCTTGGCCTATAAGGAAGCAATGCCCAATGCAATGCCCACCCTGTTAGAGCCTGTGGGTGCATTGGCAGTCACCGTTCCCGATGCCTACATGGGCGATGTCATCGGCGATTTGAACAAGCGCCGGGGCCGGGTTATGGGCATGAATCCCGACAATGAGGGCAATACCGTTGTGGATGCGGAAGTCCCCATGGCAGAAATGAGCAGCTACGCCATTGACCTGCGGCCTATGACCCAGGCGAGAGGCTCCTTCACTCTGGAATTTGCCCGGTATGAAGAAGTCCCCAAGGCCAATCAGGCGAAGATTATCGAAGAAGCAAAGAACGACGCAGAATAATAAAAGTCTATTTGCCATCCCGTTGCGATTGCAGCGGGATGGTTGCTTTTTAGGCTTATATTTGCTATACTGTAAAAAACAAAAAGGAGCTTTTTTATGAAAATCAGGAAGATGTGCCCGGCAGATGCACAAGACATTTTAGCTATGATGAAAGTGTTCTATGCCTCGGAGGCGCTGCTGATACATCCCAGTGAGGAAGTGCTCCGCAGAACCTTAACAGACTGTCTGGCAGAGGGTCCTTATTTGGAGGGCTATGTATTTGAAGATGGGGACAAGCGCGCCGGCTACGCCATGGTAGCCAAAAGCTATTCTACCGAGGCCGGAGGGCTGTGCATCTGGATAGAAGATATTTATCTGTCTCCCGAACACCGGGGAAAGGGCGCAGGCTCGGCCTTTTTAGACTTTATGGCACAGCGTTATGCCGGACAGGCCGTTAGACTGCGGTTGGAGGCAGAGCCGGAAAATGCCCATGCCATGCACGTTTATCAAGCTGCCGGATTTGAAGTGCTGGGCTACACCCAGCTGGTAAAGCCATTAAAATAAACCACGGGAGAGGAAGTTATGCTGCCGCAAGGATTTTTAGATAGAATGAAATCCCAACTGGGACAGGAATACGAGGCTTTTTTGGAGAGCTTTAACCGCCCCCGGGCAGTAGCTCTGCGGTTCAATCCCTTAAAAGGAGAGCCCCCCGCCTTGCCTTTTGTCCAAGGTCAAGTGCCTTGGGAGCCTATGGGCTATTACTATGACCCCACATCCCGCCCCGGTTTGCACCCATATCACGAATCCGGCGTATACTATTTACAGGAGGCCAGCGCCATGGCACCGGTAATGCTGCTGGACCCCCAACCCGGTGAGCGAATCTGCGATTTATGCGCCGCACCCGGCGGAAAATCCACCCAGATTGCCGGGCACCTTATGGGCGAGGGCATTCTGGTTTGCAATGAAATCAATCCCAAACGAGCAAAAGTCCTGTCCCGGAATATAGAGCGCATGGGTGTTGCCAACGGTTTGGTTACCAATGAATCTCCCCAAAAGCTGGCCCAACGGCTTCCGGCATTTTTTGACAGGGTGCTGATTGATGCCCCCTGCTCCGGGGAGGGTATGTTCCGCAAGGAGGAGGCGGCCGTTACGGATTGGAGTCCGGAAACGGTGGAAATGTGCGCCCGCCGACAAGGGGAGATTCTCCACTCCGGCGCACAGCTGGTACGTCCCGGTGGCCGGTTGGTTTACTCCACCTGTACCTTTGCCCCGGAGGAGGATGAACTGGCGGTAGCGACCTTTTTGGAAAGCCACCCCGAATTTGAACGGGAGGCAGTGGATGTTCCCTGGTTTGAAGCCGGAGAAACAGGAAATTTCCGGATGTGGCCCCACAAACTGCTGGGAGAGGGGCATTTTGCCGCTGTTTTAAGAAAAACCGGCGGCCAGTCGAAAACATATCCCCAGCGCACCGCGACCCAGCCGCCCAGGGAATGGAGCGATTTTGCCCGGGAACTGGATATTTCTTTGCCGGATGGGGCGTTCCTCTCCTTCGGACAGAGCCTTTATTGGATTCCCGAGGATATGCCCACTCTGGATGGTCTGAAGGTACTGCGCCCCGGACTGGAGCTGGGAACCGTGACAAAGGGGCGGTTTGAGCCGGCCCATGCCCTGGCTCTGTGGCTGAAGCGCTGTAATCGGATGCTGGCGTTAGACCCTCAGGATTCTCAGGTTTCGGCCTACCTCCACGGCGAGGTGCTTCCCTTTCGCCAAAAGGGCTGGTGTTTGGTAACCGTAGGCGGTTATTCTCTGGGTTGGGGCAAGGGCGACGGCACATGGCTGAAAAACCACTACCCAAAGGGTTTGCGAAGAATGTCTTGATTTTGGACTTTACACAGGATTCAGAGTGTGGTATAATAAGCAAAGTAGGTAATAATTCCAATTTTCGCAAGGAGAGGATTATCCTTGGCACGATATGTTATTAACGGCGGCATCCCCCTGAACGGCACAGTTACCATCAGCGGCGCGAAAAATGCTGCCGTCGCTATTTTGCCGGCAACGCTTTTGGTTAGCGGTAAATGCCGAATTGAAAATATTCCCGACATCTCCGACGTGCGGATTCTGCTTTCTATTTTAGAGGATATGGGAGCGCAGATTTGCACAGAGGAAACTGGGACTGTGGAAATCGATTGTTCCAACATTACCAAGACCTGTCCGGATGCAGAGCTGGTAAAGAAAATGCGGGCTAGCTACTATTTGATGGGCGCGTTGCTTGGCCGGTTTGGCCGTGCCCATGTGGCGCTTCCCGGCGGTTGTAATTTTGCTTCCCGCCCCATTGACCAGCATATCAAGGGCTTTGCAGCCCTGGGCGCGGCGGTGGAGGAAACAGAGGATTACGTTGACATGGAACCCGGCAGTAACGGCTTGCAGGGCAACCGGGTCAGTCTGGACGTGGTCAGCGTAGGTGCGACGGTAAACATTATGCTGGCCTCGGTGCTGTTGCCCGGTCAGACGGTCATTGAAAACGCGGCAAAAGAACCCCATATTGTTGACCTTGCCAACTTCCTCAATACCATGGGTGCCCACATTTCCGGTGCAGGTACGGACACGGTGAAGATTCGCGGTGTGGAGCGCCTTCAGGGCGGTACATATGCAATTATTCCTGACCAGATTGAAGCCGGTACTTATCTGGCAGTGGCCGCCGCCACCGGCGGAAATGTATTGGTCAAAAATGTTATCCCGAAGCACATGGATTGCATTACCTCCAAATTGGTGGAAATGGGTGCAGAGGTGACTAACTACGATGACGCCATCCAGATTTCCTGCAACGGCCGGTTGCGGCATACTACAGTAAAAACCCGGCCCTATCCCGGATTCCCCACGGATATGCAAGCACAAATCTGTGTGTGTATGTCCATTGCTTCCGGTGTCAGCCGGCTGACGGAAAGTGTCTATGAAACCCGATTCTTCGGCTACTGTACTGAGCTGGAGAGCATGGGTGCAGATATCCAAATCAGTGGAAAGACTGCGATTGTCACAGGCAACGACCGGCTGTACGGCGCAACGGTTTGCGCCCACGACCTGCGGGCCGGTGCGGCATTGGTGATTGCAGGCTTGGCCGCAGAGGGCACCACCTGCGTAAAGAATATCCATTATGTGGAACGGGGCTATGAACGGCTGATTGAAAAGCTGACAGCCCTGGGCGCACAAATCCGCAGAGTAGAAGATTAAAAGCCCCCCGGTTTTACCGGGGGTTCCTTTTTATACAAAAAAACAGGGCTTGCGCCCTGTTTTTTATGCAAATAAATCGGTAGACAGATACCGCTCCCCGGAGTCCGGCAGAAGAACCACAATGGTTTTTCCTGCATTTTGCGGGCGACGTGCCAGCTGGTAGGCAGCGTGCAACGCCGCACCGGAGGAAATGCCAATCAAAAACCCTTCCGTGCGCCCGATTCGCCGTGCCATGGCAAATGCTTCCTCCTCCGTAACGGTAATGATTTCGTCCGGAAGGGAGGCATCCATAATTTCCGGGATAAAACCGGCACCGATGCCCTGCAGACCGTGTTTTCCTGCCTCGCCACCGGAAAGGACAGGAGATCCTGCCGGTTCCACGGCAACGATTTGAATGGCGGCATTTTTTGCCTTTAGATATTTTCCTACACCGGTAACTGTACCGCCGGTTCCCACACCGGCTACAAAAATATCCACATTCCCATCGGTATCCGTCCAAATTTCCGGACCGGTACTGGCCATATGGGTGGCTGGGTTAGCGGGGTTGCTAAACTGACCGGGAATAAAGCTGTTGGGATTCTCCTTTGCCAAGGCTTCTGCCAGGCGGATGGCGCCTGCCATCCCCTCTGCCGCCGGAGAAAGCACCACCTCAGCGCCGTAGGCGGCCATAAGACGGCGGCGTTCTATACTCATGCTTTCGGGCATAACAATTTGACAGCGATAGCCTCTGGCGGCGGCAACGGCACACAGCCCAATGCCGGTATTGCCGGAGGTAGGTTCAATAATCAGGGTATCCGGGTTAAGCAGTCCTTTATCCTCTGCATCGTCCAGCATGGATTTCGCAACCCGGTCCTTTACAGAACCTCCGATGTTGCGAAATTCCAGCTTTGCCAACAGCTTTGTCTGCAGATTTTCTGCCTGCTCCAGATGGGTCAGCTCCAATAGGGGGGTATTCCCAATCAATTGTTCCGTAGATGTATAAATTCTTGCCATAGAAGCTTCCTCCTTTGATGTTGATTATACAAAAAGCGCCCTGCACTTGTCAATCCGTCTTATCAGTTGACTTTGGACTTTGATTATGTTATAACCATAAAAAGGCAAAAGGAGGCATTGCTATGGCATCCATGAATGAAAAAATTGAAAATGTGGTTGATTTAATTTTGGAGGATTACCGGGGAAACCGGGAAATCGACAAAATGGACCCGTTTCGCCTGCCGGATAAGGATGTGGTGGTGGATATGATTGCAAAGCTGGGCAGAATTGTCCTTCCCGGCTATTCCAAGGATAAAAACTACCGGATTTATAACGCCAAGCACAATTTATCTATGCTGATTGAGGACGTGATGTTCCATCTCAGCCACCAGATTGCCTTAGTGCTTCAAGGAAACGGCATAGAGCAAAGCCAAGCAGAGGCTCGGGGGCAGGCTATCTCGCTGGCTTTTTTTCGTGAGATTCCCAAGGTGCGGGCTCTGGTACAAACAGACCTGCAGGCAGCCTACGACGGGGACCCTGCCGCCACCAGCTATGACGAGGTGATTTTCTCCTATCCCGGGCTGTTCGCCATTACGGTGTATCGGCTGGCCCATGAGCTGTACCGGCTGGAAGTTCCCATGATTCCCAGAATCATGACGGAGCATGCCCACAGCCTTACCGGTATTGACATTCATCCTGGCGCCACCATCGGAGCCTATTTCTTCATCGACCACGGCACGGGTATTGTCATTGGTGAGACCACAACCATCGGTGAAAACGTAAAAATCTACCAAGGCGTCACCTTGGGCGGTCTTTCTACCCGGGGCGGTCAGCGTTTACGGGGCAAAAAACGGCATCCCACCATTGAAAATAATGTGACCATCTATGCCAACGCCTCAATTTTAGGGGGAGATACGGTCATTGGTGCAGATAGTGTCATTGGCTCTAATGCCTTTATTACCAGCTCCATAGCCCCCAACACCACTGTGACCATTAAGAATCAGGAGCTTCAGTTCAAATCCCACCCTTTGGAGAACCGAAGCTAAATAGAGACTGTTTTTATTTTCATAAGGGGCAGGCTTACGCCTGCCCCTTTGTCTGTTTATCATAACCATCGTCTGGCTTCCTATTACAAAAAAAGAAGCCGCCATGGCGACTTCTTTTGGAGCGGGTGACGAGGCTCGTTTGCGTTTTGCAAAGCAAAACAGAGGATTCGCTCCGTCCAGCCGGAGCGACCAACCGTCCGGTGGACGGTTGGATTTTAATGGTTCGAGTCTCGAAATATAAAAAAAGAGAACCCACACTTGTCGTAGACAAATATGGGTTCTTTTCTGGAGCGGGTGACGAGGCTCGAACTCGCTACCTCCACCTTGGCAAGGTGGCGCTCTACCGGATGAGCTACACCCGCGGAACGAAAATTATTATAGCAGATTCCCCCAAAATGTCAACACCTTTTTACAAAAATTCTCCTCCGGGCTTGCCTCGGAGGAGAATTCCTTATGTAGTCGGTTCGGTCTGGGGTGTGCTGGGCTCTGTGCTTGGTATATCCGCCGGCTCAGAAGGCGCAGGCGGTGTGGGCTTCGGTGTGGCGGGATATGCAGAATAATCCCAGACATAGCCCTGCATCTCATCATCGGTGAGTACCTGGAAATGCCCTGCGTTATTGCACTTCAGCAAATCCAGGTGGTAGTAATTGCCGTCAATATAAATCAGATTCCAGTACCAGCGTTCTCCCAAATGGGTACCGCTAATCACCTGACAGTCCATATCGGCCATCTGGCACATAACCGCATAGACCGTAGAGAAAGCCTTAGAATCTCCCACCCCATGGCGCAAAAGACTGTAGGCCGGTGTGATGGAGGTTTCAATTTTATAGTCAAACCGTTCCGTTAGGAAGGAATAAAGCTGGGAATACTTTCGGAAATCCTCCGCATCGCCGGTGACATACAGCTTGGCGGCAGAAAAAATGGGGCTAACCTGCCGTTGCATGCTCTCCAGGGAATCTTTTGGTGTTTGATAGGAAAATTTCAGCTCAATCACCCGGGAACTACCCCATCTGGGATAGACATTGGCTGTAACCTGCGGCATTTCCATGACGTGCTGCGGGTTTGTAAAGGCGTAATTTTCAATGAGCTGAACAAAATCTGTGTGTTCATAATCTTCCAAATAAAGGACAATGCCGGGAGAAATTTTCTTCAGAGCATCAAAAATTTTTTCGCTTGCCTGTTCCGTAGTGGCCACATGCTGAATTTTTTGGATTTCTGTCCAGTTATGGAGGTAGCTTGTGGTAATCGCCACAGCCCGCTGACCTCCGCTGGTCCCCAGCTCCCATTTGATTTCATTGACAGCGTAGGCGGCAATGGGATTGTTTTTCAGGGTTGCATCCACAGCTTTTCCGATTTCTTCCTGGAAATCGGCAGCTTCATATTGAGAAAGATATATCATGCCGCTTTGTGTGCCATTTTCCGCCATATCGGCCAACGCCGCCAACAGCTCCCGGTAGTTGGAGGCCTGGAGCATATCTGCTTCGTTGGGGTTGGCCGGCGCCTGATGGGGCGAGGTCCAAAGATAATTTCCGTCTAAAATGGAGTTGCATCCGCTTAAAAGCAGGCATAGGCAAATACATACAATGAAAAACCGTTTCATGGGTTGCTCCTTATCTCAGAGGGATTCTTTGCCGTAGCGGGAAAAGCCGTCACCCAAAACTTGGTGTGCTTCCTGCAGAATAATAAAGGCATCCGGGTCAATATCCGCTACCATGCGCTTCAAATCTGTAATTTGCTGTTTTTTTACAGCGGTTAAAATTACTTCCCGGTCCGCGTTGGTATAGCTTCCCTGGCCGTGGAGATAGGTAGCACCCCGGTCCAGCTCTGCGGCAATGGCTTGTGTAATCGCCTCATGCCGGGAGGAAATAATCAGCGCTACAATAGAGTAATCAAACCGATAAACCACCGCATCCATAACCTTGCCGGTAATGAAAATAGTCACACCGCTGTATAAGGTGCTGCTCATGTTTTGGAAGGCAAGTCCTGTGAGAACTGCAACAACCAGGTCAAAGAAAATGTTGATTGTGCCAATGGGCACATCCTGCATCTTCCGTTTCAGCAGCCGGACAATAATGTCTGAACCGCCGGTGGATGCACCTGCAGAAAAAACCATTCCCAGACCAAGGCCGCATAAGACGCCGCCGTAGACAGCGCCCAAAAGCGGCTCTGTTTGGGGAACCGGCAGGCTTTGCAATAAATCCAAGGCCACAGAGCTGCCTACCGTTCCAATCAGAGAACCGATAAAAAAGGTTTTCCCGATTTTAATTCCGCCCAAAGCAAACAGGGGGAAATTCATAATCATGGTAACCGTACCCACCGTACCAACTCCCAGCAGGTGCACAAGAATCATAGAAAGGCCGGAAAGACCACCTGCATTTAAGTTATTGGGTGCCAAAAACAGGTTAAAGCTAACGGCAAACAGGACACAGCCCAGTATGATTTTTACACTCCACCAAAGGGTATTTCCTAGGTTTTTCATGCATTCCTCCGGAGAAATTTAGACTTCAAAGCTGATTTGTTTTTCCGGAGCATCCTCCGGCTTCAGAACCGCCCCGGCAGAGGGCAGCGTTCTGGTACGGTAGCGGCTTTGGTTGACGATGCCGCTGTCGGCGGCCAGTACCGCATGGGTGACTCCGGCCTTTTTCTTTAAGGACAGGACACTGACACCCTGAGTATTGCGGGTGGTTTTGGGCAAAAGCTGTGCTGTGGAGAAAATTACAGCCCGTCCGTCATTGGAATATACAGCCACTTGTTCATCTGCAGACATGGCAAGGGCGGTTTTTAAGGGACTCTTTTCCGAGTAGGCGCCGGTGAGCTTTTTGCGGTTGGTTTTGGTTTCGTAAGCGGACGACGGCACCTTTGCTACCTTTCCGTTTTCAAACACAAACAGCAAAAATCCCTTATAATCTCCCGGCAGCAGTACCTGCAGTACCGCTTCTCCCGGCTCAAACCCTAACTTTTGAGGCAGATAGTCTCCCAGCAGGGAGGCCTTTCCGTCTTCAAAATCCGACAGTCGGGATTTGTAACATTGGAAACGGTCTGTAAAGACCAGAATTTCCGCGCGATTGGTAGTTTCTACAGAGAAAGACAGGCTGTCGCCTTCCTTGAACTTCTGCTCACCGGACATCCGCAGAGATTGGGCGGTGATTTTCTTTAGGTAGCCCTCTTTGGATACGAACAAGGTCACAGGATAATCCGGTACCTGTTCCTCCTCCGGCTCGTAGGAGGTTTCCTCTGTTTCATAAAGAATCTCCGTTTTCCGGGGCTGGCCGAATTTTTCAGCCACAGCTGTCAGCTCGGAAATAATCACATTCTGAAGCTTTTTGTGACTGCCTAAGGTGGCCCGAAGGTCGGCAATCTCGGATTCCAGTTGGGAGGTGGCCTTGGTTTGCTTCAGGATGTACTCTTTGTTAATGTTGCGCAGTTTGATTTCTGCCACGTAGTTTGCCTGGATTTCGTCAATGCCAAAGCCAATCATCAAATTAGGCACCACTTCGCTTTCCAGCTCTGTTTCCCGGATGATGGCAATGGCTTTGTCGATATCCAACAGGATGCGCTCCAAGCCCTTTAGCAGGTGCAGCCGTTCTTCCTTCTTTTGAATTTGGAAGAAAATCCGGCGCTTGACACAGTCTGTTCGCCAGGCAGTCCATTCCTCCAGAATTTCTCCCACGCCCATTACCCGGGGATTACCCCCAATGAGAATGTTGAAATTGCAGGGGAAGCTGTCTTGCAAGGGGGTCAAACGGAAGAGCTTTTGCATCAGCTTATCCGGCTCTACGCCCCGTTTCAGGTCAATGGTCAATTTCAGACCGCCCAAATCGGTTTCGTCCCGCATATCGGCAATTTCCTTGATTTTGCCTGCCTTAATCAGCTCTGCCACCTTGTCCATAATCACTTCAGAGGCGGTGGAGTAAGGGATTTCCGTGATTTCAATGAGGTTGCCCTCTTTCACATAATGCCACTTTGCCCGAAGCTTAAAGCTGCCCCGACCGGTGGCGTAGATTTCCCGGGTAGCGGCCTCGTCAAACAAAAGCTCCGCTCCGGTGGAAAAGTCCGGACCCGGTAGGGTTTCCAAGACGTCATGGTCGGGATTTTTCATCAATGCAATGGCGGTCTGACAGACCTCCTTGAGGTTAAAAGAGCAGATATTGCTGGCCATGCCCACGGCGATGCCCTGGTTGGCAGAAACCAGCACATTGGGAAAGGTGGTGGGAAGCAGGGCAGGCTCTTTCATGGTGGCATCGTAATTATCCACCATATCCACCGTATCGGAATCGATATCCTTGAAGATTTCTGCGCAGATGCTGTCCAGCTTGGCCTCCGTGTAACGGGCGGCGGCATAGGCCATATCCCGGGAGTAGACCTTACCGAAGTTACCCTTGGAATCCACAAAGGGGTGCAGTAAGGTTTCGTTTCCCTTGGCAAGGCGCACCATGGTTTCATAAATTGCGGCATCGCCATGGGGGTTTAACCGCATGGTTTGGCCGACAATATTTGCAGATTTGGTCCGGGAGCCGGTCAAAAGCCCCATTTTATACATGGTATACAGGAGCTTTCGGTGGGAGGGCTTAAAGCCGTCAATCTCCGGGATGGCCCGTGAAACGATGACCGACATGGCGTAGGGCATGTAGTTGATTTCCAGGGTTTCAGAAATGGCCTGCTCGGTGGTAGAGCCCTGCAATCCCATAATGCCGTCGGTGTTGATTTTCTTCTTATTCTGTTCCGGTTCTTTTTTCTTTCGTGCCATGTGGAACCTCTCTTAGGAAATATCCGCCAATTCCAAATACTTGGCGCCGTTTTCCGCAATAAAATTCTTACGCTCCTGCAGGGCATCCCCCAGAAGCACGTCAAAGTAATGGCTGGTGCGCTCCGCATCCTCCGGCATGACCTTAATCAGCCGCCGGGTTTCCGGATTCATGGTGGTCATCCACATCATTTCCGGGTCGTTTTCGCCCAGACCCTTGGAGCGCTGGATGGTCACCTTTTTGCCCTCTAATTCCTTGAGAATCTTCGCTTTTTCCGATTCGTTGTAGGCAAACCAGGTCTTGTCCTTGCAGGTGATTTCAAACAGGGGGGATTCTGCAATATACACATAACCGTCCCGAATCAGGGTAGGACACAGCCGGTACAGCATTGTCAGAATCAGGGTACGGATTTGGAAACCGTCCACGTCCGCATCGGTACAGATAACCACCTTGCTCCAGCGAAGCTGGGAAATGTCAAAGGAAGAAAGCTCCTTGGCTTTTTTGCCCTGCACCTCCACACCACAGCCCAGCACCTTCATCAAATCGGTGATGATGGGACTGGCGAAAATTTTGGTGTAATCTGCCTTCAGGCAGTTGAGAATCTTTCCGCGCACCGGCATAATCCCCTGGAACTCTGCATCCCGGGACAGCTTGACGCTTCCCAATGCGGAATCGCCCTCCACGATATACAGCTCCCGGACGTTCGTATCCCGACTGCGGCAGTCCACAAATTTTTGCACCCGGTTGGCGATATCCACCTTGGCGGAAAGGTTTTTCTTGATATTGCTCTTGGTTTTTTCCGCGCTTTCCCGGGCCCGCTTGTTAATCAGCACCTGCTCGGCAGCCCGGTCCGCATCCTGCTTGTTTTCAATAAACCAAACCTGCAGCTGCTCTTTGAAGAACGCCGTCATGGCCTCTTGGGTAAATTTGCTGTTGACGCTCTTTTTGGTTTGGTTCTCAAAGCAGCCGATGGTGGAGAAACAGTTGGTAACCATCACCAGACTATCTTGAATATCTTGGAAAATAATCTTATTTTCATTTTTGGTATACTTGTTGGTATCCCGCAGGTATTTATCGAAAGCGGCGGTAAATCCAAGGCGAACGGCCCGGTCGGGGCTGCCGCCATATTCCAGCCAGGAGGAATTGTGATAATACTCGATATGGTTCAGTTGCTTGCTGAAGCTAAAGGCGGCTGTGATTTTCAGCTTCATTTCCGGCCGATTTTCTGCATCCCGGCCCCGGCGCTCCGTTTCCCAATAGACAGGCATGGTAAAGGCCTGGTCGCCGGTGAGCTCCTCCACATACTGGCGAATACCGTCGGTATAACAATATTCCTCGGTTTCAAATTTTCCGCCTACCTGGTTGCGGAACTTGAAAGTGATGCCCTTATTCACCACCGCCTGCCGCCTCAGCACGTCCCGATAATAGTCTACCGGGATGTTGATGTCCGTAAAGACCTGCTTATCCGGCTTCCAGTGGAACACAGAACCAGTTTTTCGACCCCGGTCCGTTTCCTGTTTTTTCAGTCCGCCCTTGTTTCTGCCCTTTTCAAAGTGCAGGTCATAGCGGAAGCCGTCCCGACGGACGGTGGCATCAAAAAATTCCGAAGCATACTGGGTGGCACAGGAGCCAAGGCCGTTTAAGCCTAAGGAGTATTCGTAGTTTTCCCCATTTTCTCCATATTTACCACCGGCGTACATTTCGCAGAACACCAGCTCCCAGTTATAGCGCTTTTCTTTCTCGTTATAATCCACAGGACAGCCCCGGCCGAAGTCTTCTACCTCCACACTGAGGTCTTCATAGCGGGTGACGATGATGGTATCTCCATGGCCTTCCCGGGCTTCGTCGATGGCATTGGAGAGGATTTCAAACACAGCATGCTTACAGCCTTCCAGGTCATCGGAACCGAAGATAACCGCAGGGCGTTTGCGAACGCGGTCTTCTCCCTTGAGCATGGAGATACTGGAATTTCCGTATTGTTCTTGCTTCTTAATCGCCATAATAAAAACCTACCATACTTATCCATTTTAGCAAGTATATTATATGCATTTTTTGCTGTAAAGTCAACCTTTTGGGTTTTTCGACAAAAGAAGACACAATATATTGGGGAAACAATCCGCTCCCTCTTTTTTGAGGGAGCGGATTTTGGATTAGAGTTTGTGAAAAACAGGGGTTCTGTCTACAAAGGTGCAAACATAGCCGAACACCTCTTTCAGCATATGGCAGGCATCGGTGGTATACTGCCCCACCCGGAGCGTATCGTGGGCATCGGAGCCTACGGTAACAATCTCGCCCCCAAGAGACTTGAAAAGCCTCAAATATTCCAGACCGGGGAGAAAATCGCCGCATCGGTCTACACCGCTGGTGTTGACCTCCAGGCCCTTGCCCTTGGCAATCAATTGCTTCATAATTTCTGTAATGATGTCCCGATATTCTGCCAAAGGAATGATTCGGGGATGGGGGTGAGCCTTGCATTTGCTGATATAGGTCAAATGCCCCAGCACATCAAAATGGTCATGGATCTTCACGCACTTCAGCAATTCTTCAAAATACTGCGTTTCTGCATCGAAGGGGTTTCGATTCTCCCAGTAGGGGGGCAAATAGGGGTCAACATCCTGAATAAAATGGACAGAACCGAGAACAAAATCGTAAGACCGCAAGCTTAAATCCGCCGCAATTTCTTCCTGATTCCATGGGGTCAGCCCCACCTCTGTGCCGCGACGGATCATAAGTCCCGGGAGTGCTAAAGCGTTATATGCCCGGTTGTAGCTTTCCACGCAGTAGGCAGTTTCTTCTTTCGGCAAGCAGTGCATATAGTCCAGATGGTCTGTAAAGCAAATTTCCTTTAAGCCGGCATTGACTGCGGCTTGGGCCATTTGCTCCGGTGTGCCGCGGCCGTCATAGGAAACGGCAGAGTGTAAATGGTAATCAAACATAGCATTCTTCCTCCCAAAATTGTCGGAAAGCAGTAGGCAGGGCAGTCTGGGTGTTTATTTCCTCCGGGGTCAACCAAGAAAATTCGGTAACGGCCTTGCTGACTTCCAGATAGAATCCCTGCATATCCCATTGGATATGGGTGAAAATGTGGCTTCGCCGGATTTGCCGCTTCAGCTCCCGGGGAGCAATTCCCAGGGCTTCCAGATAGGAAACGGCCTCCGATACAGCTAAAATTCCCGGAGTATTGGGAAACTGCCAAAGGCCTGCCAGCAAGCCCTTGGTTGGCCGCTTTTCCAAAGCATATTTTCCGTCACAGGATAGGATAAACAGGGTCATTTCCTCCACCCGGCGGCTTTTTTTCGGAGATTTTACCGGATATTTTTCCGGATTGCCCTCCTGGGCGCTTCGGCAAAAGCGGCGGCAGGGACAGCGTTCACAGTCCGGTTTGCGGTTGGGACCGCAAACGGTTGCCCCCAGCTCCATAAGGGCTTGGGTAAAATCGCCGGCCTGCACCGGATAGATTTCGGCTAAATTCTGCCGCACCTTGGTCTGAAAGGGTGCAGAATCCACAGGAGTATCCTCTCCGGTGAGCCGGGTAATGACCCGCAGCACATTGCCGTCCACCGCCGGGGTGGGGGCGTCAAAGCAGATAGAGCAAATGGCACCGGCGGTGTACGGGCCAATACCCGGCAATTTCAAAATTTCGTCATAGCATTGGGGAAAGACACCGCCGTATTGCTCCATCAGCACACCGGCACATTTTTTCAAATTTTTTACCCGGCTGTAATAGCCCAGTCCCTCCCACAGCTTGTGGAGAACTTCATCGTCACATTCTGCCAATGCAGCAACTGTGGGCAGTGCCCCCAGAAACCGGGCGTAATATCCTTTTACGGCCTCCACCCGGGTTTGCTGCAGCATGATTTCCGACAGCCAAATGTGATAGGGGACTTTGTCCTGCCGCCAAGGAAGATTTCGTTTATTTTTTTGATACCAAGGGAGCAATGCCCCGGGCAGTTGGGAAAGTCTGTCTTGTTCCAAGGGGCTGCCTCCTCTCGTTTTTTCTATTATACATCAGCCGGCCGGACGGTGTCAACCGACCGGAAACGGTTGGTTTTGACAAACAGGGGGATTTCTGTTAGAATAAAGAAAATCAAAATTCGGAGGGATTCTCCATGAATCGACAGCTTCGGCGGCTTGCCGCTGCTTTTTTAATGTTAACGTTACTTTTCAGCACCGCACCTGCCGTTTTTGCGGAAACATCTGTCAGCACAGCAGCGGACATCACCAAGGAAACGGACTTTTCCGGCACCGGATTTGCCAGCTTGGCCTTCCTGAAAGACGGAAATGTTAAAAATTACACATCTTCTACCTCGAATGCAGAAATCACACTCACGAATCCAAAGGGTATCGGCAGTTTGTACCTCCTGTTTGATTTGGAGTACGGCGAATATACCGTAACGGATAACGATACAGGAAACACCGTCACGGCCGGTGCGCAGGGCTTTCTTCACGAATACATAGCCCTACAAAACACCACTACCTCTGTGACGGTTCGTTTTTCCAATGGCAAGGTGCGGCTCAGCGAGCTGTACGTTTTCTCTACAGGAGAAGCTCCGGACTTCGTGCAGGTATGGGATGCGCCTCTGGAGGGCAAAGCGGATTTGGTGCTTTTTGCCGCCCACGGGGATGATGAACAGCTCTTTTTTGCCGGATTGCTTCCTTATTATGCAAAGGAAGTAGGCTGTGCCGTGCAGGTGGTTTACATGACAGACCACCGAAATCTGACAAACAGCCGTACCCACGAAATGCTCAACGGACTGTGGAGCGTGGGGGTGCGGGCATATCCGGTGTTCGGCGGCTTTGATGATTTCCTTATAGAAGACAAGCAGGGCACCTATGACGAATATGCCAAGCTGGGCGTAACCCAGGATATGCTCCAAAGCTTTGTGGTGGAGCAGATTCGGCGGTTTAAGCCCCAGGTAGCTGTGGGTCATGATTTGCAGGGCGAATATAAGCACGGTATGCACATGGTATATGCGGATTTGCTGGTAAAGGCGCTGGATATGACCAACGATGCCACCTGTTTCCCGGAATCCGCTGAAAAATACGGTCTGTGGGATATCCCGAAAACATACTTGCATTTATATGAAACCAATCCCATCGTGATCAATTACGACGTGCCGCTGGAGTCGTTTCAGGGTCTTACTGCCTTTGAGGTGACCCGGAAACTAGGATATCCCTGCCATGAATCCCAGCAGTACACCTGGTTTACCAAATGGTTGCACTGGGAGGGCATGCGAGTCAACGGAACGCCCATTATCAGGGCATCCCAAATCGAGGATTATAACCCCTGTAAATTTGGCCTTTACCGTTCCACTGTGGGTGCGGATGTGCAGAAAAACGATTTCCTCGAAAATATTGTCACCTATGCCGAACAGGAACGGCTGGAACAGGAGCGTCTGGAGCAGGAGCGGTTAGAGCAAGAGCGGTTAGAGCAAGAGCGTCTGGAGCAGGAACGGCTGGAACAGGAGCGGTTAGAGCAGGAGCGCCTGGAACAGGAGAGATTGGAGCAGGCCCGCCGGGAACAGCAAAAGGCAAAGGATGCCCGGGATTTGTGGATTGCGCTTACCTGTTTATTTATTTTAATTGGGATGCTGGTTGCTGTGTTGCTGTGGGCGCACCATCAGAAACGTTCCCGGCAACGGCAGCAGGCTGAAAGAAGTAGAAAATAATCCGTATTTTTGCGAAAAAAGACTTGCAATTTCAAAATCCTTGTGCTAATATATACAGGCGCTTTAGACAGCGCCTATGCGCCGGTAGCTCAGTTGGATAGAGTGACTGACTACGAATCAGTAGGTCGGGGGTTCGAGTCCCTTCCGGCGTACCACCTAAAAAGCCCAGAATCTTCACGATTCCGGGCTTTTTTCGTACTTTTTAGGCCATTTTCATTTTCGGTTATTCTGCATTTTGGGCCAATTTTGGGCCAATTGCAAAAATTTGGGTCAGCTAGAGCGCTTTTCAGTGCGGAAAATTGCGTCCGCAATTCGCTCTGCAGACTGGGTATCGGCCTGCTCGATCAGGTGTGAATAGATGTTTTGCGTGGTACTTACCTGTGCGTGTCCCAAGCGTTTGGAAATGCTGACAGGATCTGCACCGGAGAAATAAAGCACGGATGCCATGCTGTGGCGGAACTTGTGAGCGTGGATATGCGGGAGGTTGTATCTCTTCTCAAATCGGCTCAAATAGCCGCTGAGGCTGTCAGGAGGCATCGGTCCGCCACGCTCCCCTGTAAACACATAGGGCGTATCTTTCCATCGGTCACCGTTTACAAAGCGTGTCTCCAGTTGCCATAGCCGGTATTGCCGCAGGAGATCCATAGTTTCCTTTGGTAACTTGATCGTCCGTTCCGCCCCGGTCTTAGTGGTGGATTCATACACACCCCGCTCCGGGGTATACAACAGCGTGGTATCAATGCGGATCGAGGAATCCGCCCAGTTGACACGATCCCACTTCAATCCTACAATCTCACCACGCCGGCAGCCGGTGATCATCAGCAAGTGAATAATCATCTGCCATTTGATCGGCTCTTTGGCCGCTGCGGCACGAATGGCGATCAGTTCGGAGGTTTGGAATGTTCCTACCTCCGATTTTTCTTTTTGTGGCGGGGTAGCCTTGTCGGCAGCGTTATACGGCACCAGCATTTCCTTTTCCGCCTGTGCAAGCACGATATGGATAAACCGATGGTACGCCAAAATGGAGGTTGTGGAGAGCGGTTCGTTTCTTTCGTTCACCGTGAAAAGCTTATCGAAAGGGATCCCCGCGGCCTTTGCGATCAACTCCGCCTTTTCCTTCAGGATCGGCTCTCCCTTCCCTGCCGCATTAACGGTAGATTCTGCCACCCCGGCCAGATTGGCGACCTTGGCCATGGAGAGCTTCTTTTCCTTCAAAGCTGCCCGAAGATCACCCTTCGGCATCGCTCTGGGCGCAGTCTCCCGGACACCGATTTCTGCCAGATTCTTATAAAAACTGTTCAGATGCACCGCCCGAATATCCTGTATCGCCATGTGGCCAATTGCCTGGTTGGTGCGGGTCAGTAGCCGCCTATACCCCGCCACGGTGCGGTGCTTTGTGCCAGTGCGCTCCTTCAGGTCGATAACATAGGCGGCATACTCCGCAAAGGTTTGCCGGTTGTCCAGCGCATACCCCTGTTCAATAGAGCGCTCAAAGTCCGCAGCGGCTCTCTGGACGGCCTTTTGAATCTGCCGCTCTGTCATGCCAGGGGCGGGCTTGTAGGTCGTCCTGTGGCGGATGCGCTTGCCGGAGGTGTCAAAGCCACCGGAAACGCTGATGCGGTACGTGGTGCCGGCTTTGCCGGTGATTTTTTCAATAGTGGCCATTTAATCCCTCCTATTGGTTGCGTGGAAAATGGTGTTGATATTGGTGCAGCTTTTAAGGATTGTGCTTTTGTGCAAAAAAGAAATCGTTCAATCTAAAAACATCATCTCTGAATTCGTCATATCTAGAAACATGTCGTAATAGTTCCTCGAATGAATCGACAATGTGACGCTTTTGATTTTCTACAGCATAACTTCCGATAAATAGAGAAATATTTCCTCTAAGACCTGGATTTTGAGCTTCGATTTGCTTTGTTAGCTCAGACATCAAAGCTTCTTCATCCATACTGCGGCGAACTTTATAGTAGTCGGCACGAGTCCCTTCCTTGACAGGTGTATTTTCTTTGTAGCTTTGAGAAATATAAATGTTATTTGTGATGTTATGACAAAAATTGTCAATTTCTACAGCAAGATCTGCAAACCTGAAGTTTGCTAACAGTGCGTCAAGGCCATCGAGCTTTCCTCTATCTTTGCAATAACGAATATGAGTCAAAGCATCAACAGAAAGCCCTAATTCGTCCATTGCACTAGGGTGGCGGCTAGGATCATTGGTGCGCCCTAAGAGATAGTCGGTTGAAACATCGAAAAAGTCCGCTATTTTTACCAGTGTTTCCCAATCCGGAGAAGATGAGCCGTCACAATAATATGTGATGGATTGGCGACTTTTAGATAAATATGCGGCTAGTTCGGCCTGTGTGGTCTTTTTCATTAGTTCACGCATCACGGTAGGGAATGCTTTGAGATAGTTTTCGGTTTGCACCTTCTGTTCGGTTCTTTTGCGAGGCATGGTAAAATCAGCTCCTATAGCAAATATCTGTTGCGTTTTGTTAAGCATAGCAAAAAATGGTTGCGTTTGTTATTATTATTTGCTACAATTATTATAAAGCAAGTGGCGCTTGCTGTCAATAATAATTTTATATGAAATGGAGGAAGTTAACAATGTGCAAGGAAACTAACAGAGAAATCAAAAGCGCGGCAAAGAGCGCAGGTGTGTATCACTGGGAAATCGCCGAAAAGTTGGGTATCCAGGATAGTGCCTTTTCCCGCAAACTGCGCCGTGAACTGCCTGACCAGGAGAAGAAAGAGATCTTAAAGATCATCGAAACGCTGGCGGCAGAGAGAATGGAGGCGTCCTGATGCCCAATGTAGTAACAGTTCGAGAAGCCGTCAAGCGAGCCAAACAGGACGGTTTCCCGGTATCAGAGTACACGCTGCGACAATGGATCCGCACCGGCGTGGTACCTGTAAGGAAAGCCGGAACGAAGATTCTTATCTTCTACCCCAATTTGGTACGGTACCTGCGGTGTGAGGATGGCGGCGATAATAAGCCCGCCACGGTGGCGGCTGCTTCAGGCATTCGCCGTATCGACATGTGAGGTGGCGGCATGCGAAAGAGTGTACATGATGCATTGCGCTATGGCCGTGAGAATGCGATTCCGTCCCAAACATTGGCACAGATACTAGGCTTTCGCTCGGTGCGGGACCTGCAGAAAGCGGTAGAGACAGAGCGAGCCGCCGGTGCGGTAATCTTATCGGATCCAACTGGTGGCGGATATTACTTATCCAATGATCCGGCCGAACTGCGGCGCTTTACACGGACCTTGTACGCCAGAGCAAGGAACACTATGAAAGCAGCGGAATCAGCTCAGCGGGCACTGGATGCCGCCACAGGACAAGTGCGAATCCCCGGTTGGTTTGATGATGAAGATAACCGCCACAATGAAAAAGCCGCTCCCGGAGCTGGTACCTCCGAAAGCGGCAGTGACACTAACGACACAGACAAGTCGATTAATGACAGTGGTATTGTACCACAGAAAGTGAGATCAGGCAATGACTAATATCAGAATCATGCGGCTGGTACTTGAGAATTTCAAGTGTCACCGGCATTTGGAACTGGTTTTCGAGGGCAAAAACGCCACCATCTACGGCGACAATGCCACCGGAAAGACCAGTATTTATGATGCGCTGACCTGGCTGCTGTTCGGTAAGGACAGCGCCGGCAACGGCGAGAAGAACATCGAAATCAAACCTCTGGGCAGCGCCGGCACCGTGGCGGACCATCAAGCAATCACCAGCGTGGAGTCTGAACTTGTGGCGGGTGGCGAAACCGTCACCCTGAAGCGTACATACCGGGAGATCTGGAGCACCAAGCGGGGCAACAGTGAAGCCACCTATGACGGCAATACCTCGGAATATTTCGTGGATGGTGTGCCATGCAAAAAGTACACCTTTGATGAAAAGATCAAAGCCTTGGTACCGGAGGATCTTTTCCGGCTGCTAACCTCTGTAGACTATTTTGCCGCCACCCTGCCCTGGCAGAAACGGCGGGGCCTACTGTTCGACATAGCCGGCAGTATGACGGATCGGGACATTATGGCCACAGATTCCCGCTTTGTCCCGTTGCTAGATGCCATGGGAAAGCTTGTCCTGGATGATTACAAAAAGAAGCTGTTGGCTGAGAAAAAGGGTTATTCTGGCGTCAAGGACGAAATCCCGGCCCGAATCAGCGAGTGCCAAAAGACCATCGGAGACCTGCAGAGCGTGGATTTTGAAGGCGCAAAGGCAACGGTTTCGGCGCTAGAAGCACAGCAGAAGGAACTGTCCGCACAGATGATTGCTTTGGACCACAACGCTGCAGCAGATGCCAAGCGGTTGGAGATACGCGAAGCGCAGCTTGCGTTGGACAAGATGAACACGGAGAACACTGCCTACAGAGCGCAGCAGGCCACCCAGGGGCCAAATCTGGATAACATCCGCCACCAAGTCACACTGGAGAGAACTCGCTTGTATTCGGCTAAGACGCTCCTGGAGCACAAACAGGGAGAGATTTCAGCTTACGACCGGGCAGTTGATAGCCTGCGGGAGGAATGGATCCGGGTTAATTCGGAAAGCTTTGCCGGTGGCGTGTGTCCCACCTGCGGACAGAACCTTCCATTTGATCAGCTGCAGAAAGCTGTGGCGGGGTTTGATGAACAGAAACAGCGCCGCCTGCAGGAGATCACCCGCAGCGCAGAACTGCAAAAGCAGGCAAAGGCCAATGCAGAGCAGAATATCCGCGACACGGAAAACGAGATCCGAGAGCGGGAGGAACATATTGCTCAGCTGGAACGGACCTGTGAAGCTACTGTGGCGGCTGCTGTGGAGCCTGTGGATATGCCTGGTTATGCGGAAAATGTGGCGGCTGCCCGGGTACGTATTGAAGCTCTGGAGGGAGAACTGCAGCAGCTGATGGGCGGTACGACCCAGGCGAAAAATCAGCTTTCTGCCCAGCTGGCTGAGGTTACCGGCAAACTTCGGGGTGCCCGTGAAATGATAGCAAAGGAAGGCGTTTTGCAGTATGCCAGACAGCGCATCGAGGATCTGCGGGAAGATGCCCAGAACGCCGCCACAGCCCTAGAGGCAATCGAAAAGATGCTGTACCTGGTGGAAGAATTTACCCGCCACAAAGCCCGCTACGTGGAGGATGGAATCAATAGTCTGTTTGAAATTGCGCGGTTCCGTCTGTTCCGTGAGCAGGCCAACGGTGGCTTGGAGGAGCGATGCGATGTAGTTTTTGATGGTGTGCCGTACATGGGCTTAAACAATGGTGCCAAGATCAACGTTGGCATTGACATTATTAACACCCTGAGCCGCCACTATGACGTGACCGTGCCCCTGTTTGTGGACAATGCGGAGAGTGTAACCCGTTTGCGGGAATGCAGTGCCCAGGTGATCCGCCTGGTGGTATCTGAACAAGATAAGGAGCTGAGGATGGTATGAAAATCAGAAATAACGTAAAGCCCAGTTTGCCGCCCATCCCCGGCGGTACCTATCTGGCAATCTGTGTGTACTCTATTGGCATTGGTGAGCAGCTGTGCGAGTACGAAGGAAAGGCAAAAAATTACTTTAATCAGGTCATGCTCGGTTTTGAGATCTGTGGGCAGACCGTGGAGATAGACGGCAAGCAGGAGCCTCGTGTGCTCAGCAAAACCTTCAATGCCACTAAGGGCAAAAAGAGCGGTCTGCGCAAATTCATCGGCGCATGGGAAGCCAAGGAGCTTTCTGATGATGAATATCTAGACAAGGACACCAACGATTATGTGGGCAAGCCTGCTCTACTGACGGTGGTGCTGAACGAAACCGGCGAGTACTCCAACATTGACAGCGTTGCACCCCTGCCCGCTGGCATTCCCATCGATGTGCCGCATCCGCTGAGCAAGCTGATCCGATTTGATACAGACAATTGGGATCAGGCGGCTTTTGATGCGCTACCCGATTGGGCTCAGGAGCGGATCAAGAAGTCCACCCAGTATCAGAAGGAGCATCTTCCGGTGGAAACTGTGGCGGTACAGGGAGCACAGCAGCCCCGGCAGGCCTTCCAGATGCCCCAAAACATTCCCGGCATTAACTTCCAAGCGGCAATGCAACAGACAACCGGTCAGGCTGTGCAGCCGTCTGTGGCGGGCAATTACAAGGGAGGTTTACCATTTTGAGATTTGAAGCATTGGCAAGCTCTTCCCACGGTAACGCCTACATCGTCAGCGATCAGGAGACCCGCATTCTTTTGGAGTGCGGGATCTCCCGCAAAAAACTGCAGCAGCTGAGTGGTTTCCGGTTGTCGAATATCAGCGCATGCGTGGTCAGCCATGAACATAAGGATCACAGCGCCTGTGTAGCGGATCTTCTAGCCGGTGGCATGCCGGTTTATATGAGTGAGGGAACGGCAGTGGCACTGGGTCTGGAGGGCAATGCATTGGAAGCTGCCGAGTCAGTGGAACATCAGAGGCAGATCACCGAGGGCACCATCGACATTGTTCCCTTTGCTACCTTCCACGATGCAAAAGAGCCGCTGGGTTTTCTTTTCCAAAGCCGGTTGGATGGGGACATTTTGGCCTTTGCCACGGATACGGTGAATCTGAATTACCGCTTTCCCGGCGTCAGTCTTTTGGCTATCGAGGCCAACTATGACAAATATATTCTTGAACAGTGCCAGCGGATGCCGGAGAAGATCCGCCACCGTGTCAGCAATACCCACATGGAGATCGATGTGCTGTGCGATTACCTGCGGCGGCTGGATCTGTCCCGATGCCGGGAGATCTACTTACTGCATCTGAGTGAGGCGACCAGCCATGAGGGACATTTTATCAACAAAGTACGCAGAGCGGTGCCGCCACATGTCAAGGTAGTGGCCTGTCCAAAATAAGAAGGAGGTGGCGGGATGGCAGAACCGAGAAACCAGTTTACTTTTTATCGGTCGTATTACGATGCAGTCCAAGAACTACCGAAGGAAGAGCGCGCGGATATAATCTTAGCGGTTTGTGGCTATGCCATTTATGAAACAGAGCCCACGGGACTGTCACCTGCCGCTTCTATGGCCTTCAAACTGATTCGTCCAACACTTGATTCCGGCCGTCGAAAGGCAGAAAGCGGCGCAAAAGGCGGAAGCAAACCGAAAGCAAATCGCAAGCAAACTGCAAGGGAGAAAGAGGTAGAGAAAGAGATAGAGAATGAGTATGAGATAGAGGTTGATGTAGAGGAAATGTCCATAGCAGAAATAATGGCAGACAGAAAGTTAAAACTATTCAAAGGCGAATTGGGCAAGGGTGTGGTTTTTCTATCAGATGCACAGATAGCAGATTTACTGGAAAAATTGGATTTGGACGCCTTCGATCACTATGTAGACAAGCTGGCTGCCTTCATCATTGATAAGGGCGCACGTGTCAAGAATCACTATGAGACCATCCTCAAGTGGTGGCGGCAGGATAGCGGGTTGGAGGGCAATTTATGAGCAAACCAAGATATCGGTGGTGGGGCTATGCACGAAATGTGGTGCGTGCATACCCAAAGCTGATGGCCGCCAAGTGTTTGGCAGAGGACGATCTGAGGGATCGGGAAGCTGTAGCCAAAGCAATCGAAATTACCATGCAAAAGCGCAAAGGCAAGGAATTACTTGCACTGATCAGGGGCGTTTATTGGGGAAATGCTGAGCAACGCATAGAGGATGTTGCCTTGCACTTATACATATCAGGAACAACTGCCACTCGGTGGCACGGTGAATTTATCCGATTGGTTGGCACAGGTCTGGGATTCAGTACGGAAAATAACGATAAGATAATCCCAAACGATTGGGAAAATGGCTAACCGTCGGCCATCACCACAAAGCTGCAGCCTCTTCCTTTTCAGGTTGGGAAAATAGTGGGCCTGCAGGTTATTTTATGCTTGCTGTCGGTACATTTCGGACCTGTTTTGCAGTTTTGACAGGTGTCATGTAGAAATAGGCAATAAACCTGCGCTAATAATTGGCATTGTACCCCCGGTCAGAAAAAATCTGAGTTTTCCGGAATGAAATACTCGGTAGGGTCCCGGACATTCCGGAAATCCTCGCACGCGCGCGTGAGGGGGGAGGGGTAATACGAAAACAGCTCCCGGGCAAATAACCCAGGAGCCTCTGTGATGATGGCAAAAATCCCAATCGATTGGGATTTGCAGGCAAGACCATTATACAGGGAGGTTGCTGCAATGTCAAATGAGGAAATCGCTGTTCAGATTCAAGCCGGCGAAATAGAACTGATGGGAGAACTGTGGGCGGGTGTCGAAAATCTTGTCCGGTGGAAAGCAAACCGTGTTAATAATGCGATAGGCCACAGTGCCGGTGTGGACTTCGACGATTTGTACCAATCCGGCTATTTGGCATTGGTGGCGGCGGTAGAAACCTATAGACCCGAGAACGGATCTTTTTCCAGCTGGTTGATGCTCCACCTGAAAACTGCATTTGCCGAAGCTACCGGATATCGAACAGTAAAAGGTCGGCTGGATCCACTGAACAATGCGCTAAGCTTGGACAGACCGTTGGACAACGATACGGAGGGGGCATCCTTTGGCGAACTCGTGCCAGATCCCAAGGCGGCCGCCACAATGGATGCGGTCGAGGAAGCTCTGTGGCGGAGACAGCTCCACGATGCGCTAGAGAGTGTTCTGGCAGAACTTCCAGAGGAACAAAGCACCGTTCTCAAGAAAAGGTATTATGACCAGCAAACGCTTGCGGGGGCGGCGCAGCAGATCGGAACAACAGCGGAAGATGTGCGCAAACTGGAAGGTCAAGGGCTCAAAGCGCTCCGTCACCACAGGTTGTCAAAGAAGATCCGCCCTTTCTATGATTTCGACTATTACAGTGGCACCGGGTTGGGTACATTCAAGAATTCTGGCATGAGCGTTCAAGAGAGATATCTAATTTATGTGGAACGGGAGGAATCCAAGCAGCAACACTCCCCCCGTGAATAATCAATTTAGGGGATGTAGGGGACCGAAGGGCGGGGGAACATTTTACTCCGCGCGCGTGCGTGTGAGGGGGTGTGGTCCCAACAAAAATAGTCTATTTCGCCTTATTTCATGCAAAATCAAGCCGGGAGCCGCCACACATTGGGTAGCTCCCGGTTTGTGTCATTATTGGGATTCGAGAAGTCGCTTTATCTCTCGATCAAAATCGGATGTAATTCTCTGTGTTTTATTAAAGATATCGTATTCTGCCTCGGCCTTTTCTTTAGCAGCTTTCTTTGATACCTTGCCTTTGCCTTCTAGGATCCTGTATTCCCGGAAGGTGAGGAATCTGTTGATGCTCTCAGCAAATTGCTCCATAGTAAAAGTGTTTTCGCGTTCGATCAGATCTTCAATGTAATCGAAATAGCCTGTTACGGTTCGCTCTAACTGTCGGATCTGTTTTTCTTCCAGATAATTCTTGGCGATGCTAACATCGGACTTCAATATCCGCCCATCTGGGGCGTTCTTCCAGGTTGTAAGGCCCATATTTTCTTTTGTGTGATCGGCGTGGGAGTGAACAATTTCAGCTGCTGTCTGTCCGGTGATGGCGTAGTGGAATTTGTTTTGCACCATGGCATAAAAGGCTTGGGTAATAGGTGCGTTAGGATCATAGTCGATACTGCATTCTGCGAAAATATCAGTTACCTGCTGCCAGATGCGGCGCTCGCTGGCACGGATCGACCGCACCCGCTCAAGCAATTCGCGGAAATAGTCTTTTCCAAAGGCGGTTTTGCCCTGCTTGAGTCGTTCGTCATCCAGCGCAAAGCCTTTAATCATGTATTCCTTAAGAACACCGGTGGCCCAGATGCGAAAATGCGTAGCGCGGCGGGAATTGATACGGTAGCCTACAGAAATAATGGCATCAAGATTATAAAACTGGGTAACATATTCTTTGCCATCGGCAGCAGTTGTCAAAAATTCTTTGACAACTGAATTTCGATTCAGTTCGCCCTCGTTAAAGCAGTTATTGACGTGGTAGCTGATAGATTGTTTTGAGGTCTGGAATAATTCGGCCATTCCTTTTTGAGTCAACCAAATGGTTTCGCCTTCTACCATGGCGTTAATCGAAACTTCTTCATCAGCAGACTGATACATCAAAAACTGAAAATCTTTTCCCATACTTATACTCCCTCTGTTGCGGCACCGTCGCGCTCCATGGTTTCGGTGATTGCGCGATTGATAAAGGCATTAAGGCTGCCACCGTCCTGCTTGTCAGCGTGTGCCTGGATGATCTCTTTTCTGCCTTTGGCGACCTTGACCTCTATGCGGTCATAGGCCTTTTTTACATAATTTGCTGTTGCCCGCTGCTGGGCTTTAGAAATAGCCATATTGTTGGCCTCCGTCTGTTCAAAGTGTGGGGGCGGCCGGGAAACGGCGCGTCCTTTTCCACCGTACCTGTATTATAGCATAGATGTCTACTGTCGTCAATATAGAAAAATGCACATATTGTCGGCATTATATTTGTGCAATATTCCAACTTGAAATTATAGTGCCGACAATATATAATATAGACATAAAGAACAGGGGAGCCCAATTTCAACAAGGCATGTTGTAACCCCTACAACAAACACAAAGTAGCCTCGGCAGCACGGAGAGACGGCAAACCAAAACTAGGAGGAAACACAATGAGCATGAACGAATTGGAGCAGAAGGTAGCCCAGCTCCGGGAACTGCGCCGGATGCAGGACGAACTGGCCGCCGAGATCGCCGCCACCGAGGACGAGCTGAAGGCCTACATGGCCGCCAATAACGCGGACACACTGCACGGCCCTAGCTTCAAAATCACCTGGAAGGAAGTCACCAGCAGTCGCCTGGACAGCAAGGCCCTGAAGGCTGCGGCCCCCACGATCTGGGAACAGTTCACCCGGCAGACCATCACCCGCCGCTTTGTACTGAGCGCATAAGAAAAGCTCCTTGCATCACCGCCGACCAAAGCACGATGCAAAGAGCCTAACATCCCACGGAGGGGACATCCTTATTTTAAGGCTCTGTCCCTTCAAAGTCAATTACAAAGATCAATAAAAGGAGAATGATTATGAAATCATCTACGAAAATCCAAGAGTATGTAAATGCTTACGAACTGGAGTATGGCAAAAAGCCTTGTGAACAAGTCATCGCTATTATAGAACATGTGGAGCTTGTGGGGAATCAGGTAAAACAACAGGCCAGATTTGATATGGCATCAGGACGAGTTCCTCGGACAAAAGCCTTTTTCTGCGAACTATTTTGCAAGGTGTTTGGTCTTGAAGCGGGACGTCATGACGAAACTGCGGAAGCCATTGCCGACCTTTGGCTAATGTATTACACGGATAGTTACAACGCTGCAAAGGATTGTGATTCCTGTGAATCGTGAGAATATGGTGGATGCACCGGCTTGTATCAATGCAGATTTTGCATATACCTGCATAGGAGATAGTATGATCAACGCCCGGATTTTTGTTAGAGCTCCAAATTTTGGGCCAATTTTGGGCCACACCCTACAAAACACCCCCAAATGTCACAGCATGAAATGTTATGAAATCCGCCTTAAAGCCCTGTGAAACGCAACATTTCAACACATCAAAACATGGCACTTTACACTCCATACCGCACTACGAATCAGTAGGTCGGGGGTTCGAGTCCCTTCCGGCGTACCAAGAGTAACAAATCCGAACTTTTTACCAGTTGGTGAAGGGTTCGGATTTGTTGTTTTCTTCTGAATGAACTGACACAACAGAACAGCTCCTCATATCACACAAAAATCCTCGCTAACATTCCCGATGAATGCTGGCGAGGATTATTTGTTTATAGAGAAACTTCTTGCTTCAGGTTGCGGAAACGGGTTTTTAGCGATATAATATGTATATATTGGTATGATATTGTAGGTTAAGGTAAAAAAAGGAGTGTGATTTTTATGCGGAAGCAAGTATATATCAGCGCAGACTATGACCCGACTAGTGGTGATCAGGCTGTTGTAAACGAACTGAACAACTGGGGAATTGACCACCTTCATGCAGTTGACTTTATAGATATGTCAAAGGTATCAACCGGCAGTGTCGCTGATGGAGACGATTGCCGCATTTGTGATTTAAAGGCCGAGTTTAACCGTCAAATCAATGCCTCTTCTGTGGTGCTTTTTGTCGTTGGTAATATGACAAAATATCGTACAGCAGGAAGTGCCTGTGAGCGTGTAGACAAAGAGCAATGGCAATGCTTCTGTACGCCATACAAGCATAATTCAGGTGGATCTAAATTGTGTAAAGTTTCCAGCATGTTCACACCTGGTCCCAGCGACAACTATGGCAGCATAAATCGTTTTTCTTATCTTCGTCATGAATTTGAACAAGCAAAAAAGCGGAATAAGACGATCGTCATAGTTTATAACTCTACACGAAAAGAGACAACTTGGCTACCGTCCTACATGAATGGCTACGAAGATGTGGCAAGACCATTTTGGAAAACCGATGCATATGGTAGAAGAGTTGGTGACTATGCCTACATAAAAGAGGTGTTTGGATTTTGAGCAATTTCTTCGGTAAGAGCCTAACAGTAGCATTTGCCGTTACGACAGGCATTTTTACCTTTGTACCGGAATCTGTGTTTGGAGAATGCGAGTGGATTGAACAGGAATTATTAACGAAGAGCCAGTGGTTCTCGGCTTTGGATGCAGAAGATATTAATGTGATTATCTCACGCCTCCTGTGTTTTGTACTTGTTTGGCTAGGAACCTGCATGGTGTTTGCAATATTTCTTGGACTGCGGCAATGGACAACTATAATTGGGAATAATTACTCGATTAGAGTGGAGTATGGTGATATACTTCAAAGGAGGAACTGCAAACGTGTAATTAACTTTGACGAGTGCTTTACAGACAAAGTTGGTAGCGCAATTGCCGATATAAATCCCACCTCAATTTGTGGGCAGTATTTACTAGCGCACCCAGACCTGAATATGCAACAGCTAATTGATGCATCTAATGCCAAGCCAGCACGTTGTAAGTCAAAATATCAAAGCAAACCCCGATATGATTCTGGTACCATTGTTCCTAATGGGGACGATTTGCTGATGGCATTTGCAAAATTGGATGAGCGGGGCAAGGGTCGATTCTTTACACGCGACGAGTATCTCGAATGCCTAGATCTGTTGTGGAGGGAAATTGAGTATTACTACTCCGAAAAAGATGTATGCATTCCGGTTTTGGGTGCAGGCACAACTTCTTTTGAAAGTGGAGAGGGAGCTGCTATCTCGCAACAAGAATTGCTCGATATGATGATTATGTCGTATAAATTGAGTTCTCATAAAATAAAAGCCCCGCACAAGCTACGCATTATCTGCCGGCGAAACAGGGGGTTTTCCATCAACAGAATCACAAAGTAAGACATGACCTTCGAATCTTCTTTAATGATGCACTCCGTCTAATAAATCTGTTCGTTGTTCCCACGATATAAATCTGAGCTTTTTGCCAGCTAGTGAAGGTCCGAATTTGCTGTTTGTTTTTCATATCCCTACTAAATGCGGTTAGAGCAAGGTCATACGACCTTGCTCTGTTCTTTTTTCTTGGCGTCTTGCTCTGCTTTCCATTTGGCGAACTCGGCTTTGCCTTCTTCCGATTCGCAGTAAGCAACCACATCCGGCAGCAGACACCGGGCGATTTCTTGAATTATGTTTGGTGGCAATTGCCAAGTGCCATGTTTGTCGTGCAGCAGTGTGCGGATGTATTCTAGTGTTCTTTCAACGCAGGATATGAAAGCAATTAACAACCTATTCAACATTGTGCATTCCTCCTTTCCTGATTTTAGAAAACCGCCCCTGCCTCCGCAGGGGCGGCCCGACAAAAGTACGCCCCAGTACAGCTCCCAGGGAGCCACCCCGGGAGCCCGCCCGATGCTTTTCGCATCGGACCAGCTGGGGTTGTACCATCTTAATAATGATTTCAAGTTCGGTTTTCTAACAAAAAAGTCACTTGGTTAGATAGTTTCTGATGGTGCTCTCGTCGACCCAGTGGGAGAGCGCATAGACAGATGCGATCCGCACCGCCACCCGATCATACTCCGTGGGGCGGCCCAGGGCGATGGCTCGCTCCCGGTTGCCACCACGGATACTGATGGGTGCCGGGTTCTCCAGCCGCTGGCGATAAGCATCAACTTTCTCTTTCGTGTCTTTGGGGTGTTCCTTCATATATTTCGCCACA
>JAZNIX010000028.1:0-20466 GCA_045577715.1 Faecousia sp. | reverse complement strand
CCAGGATCAAACTCTCAAAAAATGGTATCTCAAAGCCGAAGCTTTAAAATCATGTTTTTAAGAAAATTTGTCTAGCAAATTTTACTCAAGAATTTTCGTTGGCTGTTATTTCGATTCTACATCGCTTAAACAATCCATTTATTGTCCAAGGTGTTTTTGTTTGTCTCACATTATTCAATTTACAAGGTACAGATGCTTCCCACTTTCGCGGTGAAAGCTTGCTTATTCTAGCACAACCTTCCTCTGTTGTCAAGCACTTTTTTCACCTTTTGACAACTTATTTTCATGCTGTGCTACATTTCCGCTATCCTTGCAGATAGCTTGGCTATAATAACAAATACCGCTCGTTTTGTCAAGGCATTTTCTTCCTTTTCTACATCATTTTTTCACATCCTACCCATTGTGTTTTATTTCCTATTTTACCCCTAAATAGCAGCCCTAAAACCACTGTTTTCATCCTTGCTGTGCAATATTCACAAGACTATTTTTGTTTTCGTTTATCCTGTGGGTTTAAATTTCCATCCCGAAATTTTTCATTTTTCAGCCGTTTGCGCAACAGTGTCGGAGAAAAAATGCGAAAATACGGAACGCCCAGGCTTTTCTTGCCGGCCAGATGGAGCATGATTACAGCCAGACCGATTCCTACGCCAATCAGACCCAAAACAGATGCCAGCACAGCCAAGCCAAATCGGCACACACGAATTGCCGCCGCAAAATCCCGGTTTGGCATCACAAAGCCACAAATGCCGGCTATACTGATTGCAATCAATGCCATTGGCGATATAAGCCCCGCCTCTACCGCTGCAGTGCCTACCACAATGCCACCAATAATCGATACCGACTGCCCAATACTCTGCGGCAGATGGATTCCGGATTCCTGCAACAGTTCAAAGGCAATCAGTAATCCCAACACTTCCCAAATGGAGGACCACGGAACTTGGTCTCTTCCCTCTTCTATCATCTGTATTATAGGTTCCGGAATCCATTGCCTATGATACACGGTCATAGCAATATAGAAAGCCGGAAGCAATGCACCAGCGAGCAATGCAATATACCGCAGGATGCGAACCCAGGATGCAGAGATATAATCTCTCCCCAGGTCCTCCGGTGAGTTCATGAGATATCCAATATCCACCGGCGCAAGATATCCCAGGGGCAAGCCATCTACGAACAGGCCGATTCTTCCGTTTAATAGGCCTTGACAAAAGCGGTCTGTCCGCTCGGTGTATTGAAGCATAGGAAAGGGCGTTGCCCGTGAACCTGTGACATATTCCTCAACGGATGCCGGTGACAGCATACCGTCAATTTGGATGCTGCTCAGCCGCCGTTTCATCCTTTCTACCAGTACCGGATCGGTAATTCCCTCAACCCATACAACGGAAACATTGGTAAGGCTTCGTTTGCCAACCTGCGTTTCATAAAAGCGCAAATCCGGTGTGCGCAAATGTCTGCGAACCAAACTGGTATTGCTGCGGATTGTTTCTACAAACGCATCTTTTGGTCCTTTGGCTGTATTTTCCACTGCCGGCGGTTCCGGTCCACGCTTATCCGAGGTTTTTGTTTCAAAGGCGATTGCCCCCACACTGGGAAAAAGAATTACACAAAAGCCGTTCACCAGTTTCAGCGCCACATCGTCCAAATCCTGACAGGCGTTCGCAACGGAGTTGTAAATCATCCCCTCCAAAGCAAATCGGTACAGCTCCTCCAGAGAATTGGCTGACAAATGCTCTGTTATGGGTTTGAAGACATAATGGGATATATCTCCGCCGGAGGTAAGCCCATCAATGGCATACGCATACAGCGACCACTGCCCGCATTGAAGCACCCGGCGCTGAAAATCCCCTGCGCCTTCAAATATGTCAGAAATGCTTTCATCTGTCATGTCACCGGGGTACATTCTCTGTTGCATTGGATCACCTCCCAAGTAGAATACCCTATATTTGTCTGTTTTAACCATATGAAATGTAGCGACACAGGAATTTAAGTGCATTGCATTTTTTTACAATCAATGGTATAGTATGAAAAAAGTATTTTAGGGGTGAATCATATGTCGCATACCATTGCCGCAGTGTCTACCGGACTGTCTGTCAGTGCCATTGGCATTCTACGGCTCTCCGGGGATGATTGCATCGGGATTGCCGAAAAGGTATTTCATTTGAATAATGGTAAGTCACTGTCCGATGTGCCCCAGAGAAAGCTAATGCTGGGCGCATTGAAAGATAGGGACGGGCGAACCATTGACCATTGCTGTGTGATTTGTTCCCGGGCCCCCCACACCTATACCGGTGAAGATACAGTGGAATTTCACTGTCATGGGTCTCCTGCTGTGCTTTCTGCTGGATTAGAAGCTCTGTATCTGGCCGGTGCACAGCCTGCAAAGCGTGGAGAATTTACAAAGCGGGCTTTCCTCAACGGCAAGCTGGGATTGACAGAAGCAGAAGCCGTCATCGACCTGATTGAGGCAGAATCTGCTGACGCCGCCGCCAATGCGGCCGGGCAAGTCAGCGGTGTATTACAGCGAAAATTGACTCCGGTATATCAGGACCTTACAGACCTTTGCAGTCATTTTCATGCGGTGCTGGACTATCCGGACGAGGATATTGAAGATTTTGGGCTAGCCAATTATGAAGCGCCCTTGAAAGCAAATGCAAAAACACTTTATGAATTGTTAAAAAGCTATGGCCAGGGCCGTATTCTCCGGGCAGGCGTTTCTGCGGCCATTGTCGGCAAGCCCAATGTAGGAAAGAGCAGTCTGCTCAATGCTTTGGCAGGGTTTGAGCGTGTGATTGTTACCGAAGTGGCCGGTACAACCCGGGACACGGTGGAAGAAACCGTAATGCTGGGTTCCACCCGTTTGCGGCTTATCGATACAGCCGGTATGCGCGAAACACAAGATACCATAGAAGCCATGGGTGTGGAGCGTTCCCGTCAGGCCTTAGAGCAGGCAGACCTGGTGATTTTCGTCTGCGACGGTTCCCGTCCTCTGGACGGTGAAGACCGGGCGGTCATTGATGTGTGCCTGGAACACGAAAACGCCATTGCCTTAATCAACAAAACCGATTTGGGTCAAGTCGTATATCCCAGCGACCTGCCCTTTGCAACCATTCTGGAAATCTGCGCCAATACAGGCTCCGGTCTTGACCAGTTGGCAGATGTGGTAGACACCATGTTTGCAGGCAATATTCCCTGCGATGGCTCAATTCTCACCAATCCCCGTCAATTTGATGCGGTTCGCCGAGCCTATGAGGCAATGCTGTCTGCCTTACAGGGATTGAAGCTGGGCTTAACTCCTGACGCTGTGCTGACAGACATTGAAAGTGCTATGGAAGCCATGGGTGAGGTCACCGGAGCCACCGTGCGGGAAGATATCACCGCCCGAATTTTTGAAAGATTTTGTGTAGGAAAATAAGCTATGATTTATTTAGACAATTCTGCTACCACCAGACCCTGCCCGGAAGCAATTTCTGCCACGAACAATGCCTTGCAGGAGCAATGGGCCAATCCCAGTGGGCTGTATGATTTTGGCATCAACGCCGCAAAGGAGCTCCGGCTTGCAAGGCAAAAGGTTGCCGCCGCCATGGGCGCAGAGCCGGATCGGGTTTTCTTCACGTCCGGCGGCACAGAGGCGGACAACTGGGCCATTTTCGGTACTGTTAAGCGACTGGGAAAACGTGGAAATCATATTGTTACTACCGCCATCGAGCATCCTGCGGTATTAAACTGCATGAAAGATTTAGAGTCCCGGGGCTTTGATGTGACCTATCTTCAGCCGGACAGTTTGGGAAACATCACTGTCGAATCCCTGAAGGATGCCCTTCGCAGTGACACTATTTTGGTTTCCGTCATGATGGTCAATAATGAGGTAGGCTCAATAATGCCCATTTCCGCCATGGCAAGGCTGTCCCATAAGCTGTGCCCCAATGCCATTTTTCACACTGACGCCGTACAGGGCTTTCTAAAAATACCTTTTGCTGCAAAAACGCTGGGAGCGGATTTGATTTCCGTTTCCTCCCATAAGGTTCACGGTCCGAAGGGGGCAGGTGCGTTGTATATCTCCCCCCGGCTGAAATCCTTTCCTCCCCTGCTTTTAGGCGGTGGGCAAGAAATGGGTTATCGCAGCGGCACCGAGGCAACGCCCGCTATTTTCGGTTTTGCCGCGGCCTGTAGCGCTGTCGCCTTGGACTTCCCAAAAGATAGACAACAGGAAAAGGCTCTGAAGGACTTTCTTGTTGCAGAGTTATGTAAACTTCCCGAGGTAAGAATAAACGGTGCCCATGAAGCACCGCATATTCTTTCCCTTTCCATCCCCGGTGTCCCCACCCAGAATATTATCAACCTATTGATGGACAGAGGAATCTGTGTATCTGCCGGGTCTGCCTGTGCAAAGGGGCACCGAAGCCATGTGCTTACCGCTATGCATTTGCCCCCAGAGGTGATTGATAGCACCTTCCGGGTTTCCTTCAGCCGGGAAACCTCCAAAGAAGAAGTCGACAGACTTCTGGATGGGATTTATCACATTCTTCAGTGGAAGAACCGATAATTCCTTGAAGTCTGCCGACCTTTGGCAATTACAATTTTGCGTGACCCTGTCTGCAAATCACATCCACAACGTAATCTACGCAGGACTTGCAGGTTTCCTCGCTGGGAGCTTCTACCATCACCCGAATCACCGGCTCTGTGCCGGACTCCCGAACCAGAATCCGTCCGGAATCTCCCAATTCCTTAGCAACTGCCTCAACTGCGGCCTGTACCTTGGGGTCGTTCTGGGCCTCGGGCTTGGAGCGAACACGAACATTTTTCAGCACCTGGGGATAAATTTGCAGTCCTTCCGTCAATTGGCTCATGGGCTTTTTCTTATCCAGCATAACCTCCATCAGTTTCAGACTGGTTAAGATACCGTCACCGGTGGTAGCATACTTGGAAATAATAATATGTCCGGACTGCTCACCGCCCAAACGGCAACCGTTTTCTACCATATATTCATAGACATACTTGTCGCCTACTGCAGTTTTTGCGTAGGCGATTCCTTTTTCCTCCAGGGCCTTATACAGGCCGAAGTTGGACATCACCGTGGTAACCACCGTATTATTATCCAATTGTCCCCTCTGCTGCATATACTGGCCGAGGATATACAAAATATGGTCGCCGTTAACCACATTTCCCTTCTCGTCAACACACAGGCAGCGGTCCGCATCGCCGTCATAGGCAAAGCCAATATCCAAGCCTTGTTCTACAACAAATTTCTGCAACACCTCAATATGAGTGGAACCGGCGTCCTGGTTGATATTTGTGCCGTCCGGGTCAGCATTGATTACATAGGTTTTCGCGCCCAGAGCATCAAATACGGACTTCGCCAAATTCCATGCCGCACCGTTTGCACAGTCCAAGCCCACCTTAATACCCTTAAAAGAGAACAGTCCCAAGCTAATTAAATAACCCACATAGCGATTCCGGCCGGAAACATAGTCCACCGTCACACCCACATGCTCGCGCTTCCCGTAAGGAAGCTCGGCCCAGTGCTTACCGAACAGTTCCAGCTTACCGTCAATGTAATCTTCAATGTAAGAAATGGTCTGCTCATCCATTTTTTCTCCGGCATTGTTCAAAAGCTTAATGCCATTGTCATAGAAAGGATTATGGCTGGCAGAAATCATAATGCCGCAGTCAAAGCCGTCGGTTCTGGTCACATAAGCCACCGAAGGTGTGGTGGTGACGTGGAGCAAATAAGCATCTGCACCGGAGGCTGTTAAGCCTGCTACCAGCGTATATTCAAACATATAGCTGGAGCGCCGGGTATCCTTACCAATGACAATTCTAGGCTTCTCCTTGCTCCCGTTTTTGCGCTTGCACTCGCCATAGTACCAGCCTAAGAAACGGCCGATTTTATAGGCATGGTCAGCCGTTAAATTCACATTAGCCTCTCCACGAAAGCCGTCTGTACCAAAATATCTACCCATATTTCAATTCTCCTTTTTCTCTACGATTACACCGCCGGTTTTATAAATGCTGCGCTCCGGCACAACACCGCGGACGCAGGACAGCGGATATATGTTACTGTTACGGCCAATGACCGTACCGGGATTGAGAACGCTGTTACATCCCACCTCTGCAAAATCTCCCAGGAAAGCGCCTACTTTTTTCAAGCCGGTGGGCATATCCTGCTGTCCGTGAATCACCACCAGGGTTTTATCGGATTTCACATTAGAGGTCAAAGAGCCAGCACCCATGTGGGCACGGTAGCCTAAAATACTGTCCCCCACATAATTATAATGAGGCACCTGCACAGAATCAAACAAAATTACGTTTTTCAGTTCCACAGAATTGCCAACCACGCAGCCTTTTCCCACCAAAGCAGAGCCCCGGATAAACGCCCCGTGGCGCACCTCCGTATCTGCACCGATGATGGCCGGCCCGGCAATAAACGCACCGGGGGCAATCTTTGCGGTATTATGAATCCAAACCCGGTCAGAAACCTGAGTATATTCCTTGGTATCCAATTGACTTCCAAGCTGACAAATCAGCTCTCCAATTCCCTTGAGAGCCTCCCAGGGATAAGTAAAGGAAGCCAAATAGTCCCCGGCCATACTACGGGATAAGTCATATAACTCATTAACGGAATACATAAGCACGCTCCTTAAAATTGTATCTGATAAATATTTTGTTGTTTTTTGCACATTCGGATTGTATCACATAATATATCGGGAATCAAGTGTCTTTTATTCCCTTCTGGCATTACAGTATATATATAAAACGCCTCAAACGTACCAAAACGCAGGTCTGCAAATACAGACCTGCGTTTCAAAATATTCTTAGTAGGCAACGCCCCAGTAAATCATCTTCTTTGCTGGCTTGCCGCAGCAGGCACAGGTATCGCCCAGATGCTCCTGTGCAAAGGGAATACAGCGGGAAGACATTCCTGCCTTTTCTTTCATAGCAAGCTCACAATCCAGCTGGCCGCACCACATGGTTTTTACAAAGCCGCCGTTCTTCTCCTGAAGCTCTTTCGCTTCTTCCAGAGAATGGGCCTCGTAAATATGCTCCTGCAGATTTTTCTTTGCCCGTTGATACATACCCTGATGCACCAGCTCCAGCTGTTCGGCTACGGCCTGCTCCAGCTCCTCCAGTTTGACAACTGTCTTTTCTCCGTCGTTCCGGCGGACAAGAACCACCTGGCCGTTGTCCAAATCCCGAGGGCCGCATTCCACCCGGAGCGGTACGCCCTTCATTTCATATTCAGCACATTTCCAGCCCATGGAGTTGTCGGAATCGTCCATTTTTACCCGAAGTCCTGCATCCTGCAAACGGTCCCGAATTGCGGCTGCGCCCTCCAGAACACCCGGCTTGTGCTGGGCAATGGGAAGCACCACAACCTGAACAGGCGCAATTTTCGGAGGCAGTACCAGACCGTTATTATCACCGTGGGTCATGATGATACCGCCAATGAGTCGGGTAGACACACCCCAAGAGGTTTCATGGGGATTGGTTTTTTGGTTGTTTTTATCGGTAAATTCAATTCCGAAGGCCTTGGCAAAGCCATCTCCAAAATAATGGGAAGTACCGGCCTGCAGGGCCTTCCGGTCATGCATCATACACTCGATGGTGTAGGTAGCCTCCGCACCGTTGAACTTTTCCTTCTCCGTCTTTTGACCGCGGGTCACAGGCATGGCAAGGACATTTTCACAGAAATCCGCGTAAACATTCAGCATGGTTTCCGTAAATTCTCTGGCTTCCTCTGCCGTGGCATGAATGGTATGCCCCTCCTGCCACAAGAATTCCCGGTGACGCAGGAACGGCCGGGACGTCTTCTCCCAGCGGAGCACACTGCACCACTGATTATATTTCATGGGCAGATCCCGATGGGACTGAAGCACATTGGCAAAATGCTCGCAGAAAAGAGTCTCCGAGGTGGGCCGGATGGCATAACGCTCCTCCAGCTTGTCCATACCGCCGTAGGTGACCCAAGCACACTCGGGGGCAAAGCCCTCCACATGGTCCTTTTCCTTTTGCAGCAGGCTTTCAGGAATCAGCAAGGGCATATAGACATTCTCTACTCCCTGCTTCTTAAATTCCTTATCCATAATGTTCTGGATATTCTCCCAAATGGCATAGCCATAGGGCCGATAAATAAACACGCCTTTAATGGAAGAATAATCAATCAGCTGGGCTTTCTTGCACACATCGGTAAACCATTGTGCAAAGTCCACTTCCATATCCGTAATCTGTTCTACCTTTTTTTCTTTCGCCACATGAATCATCCTCTCAAATTATTCCTATACTTTCCATATATTGTAGCACACCTGTCAAGCATTTGCATAGGATGAAATAACTTTTCCTGTAAAGGAGTTATGGCATGAAACAAATCACGCTGACACTGGAGCCATCTTTGGTTCTTTTTTATACCAGAATCGCCTTATCCGCAGGAATTCCCCTGGAGCAGGTCCTCAGCGACGCCCTATTTAAGCTAGCCGGCGAATTAAGTATGGAGGCCCTGCACAGAGCCGAAACTACCGCTCTGTCCTAGCCTCCATCTCGCCCTGTATTGTGATTTTATCACAGTATTCCCCCGTGCTACCGGTTATAATTAAACTATAAAACAACTGGGAAATCTAAAATTGCACAAAAGGAGAAATCGCTATGAAACAAAACTACGATATTATCGTCATCGGCGGCGGCCCGGCAGGATATACTGCAGCCCTTTATACCGCCAGAGCAGGCCTTTCTACGCTGGTAATTGAAAAACTCTATGCCGGAGGTCAAATGACTCAAACTGCACAAATCGACAATTATCCCGGCTTTCACGAAAGCATCGACGGTTTTTCCCTGGCTATGAATATGCAGCAGGGCGCAGAGCGTTTTGGTGTTGAAACCCGGAATACCGAAGTCATTTCCGTTCAGCTGGAGGGGGCTGAAAAGCGAATTGAAACCCATGACGGTTCCTTTACCGCCAAGGCGGTCATCATTGCCACCGGTGCAGGTCACAAGCATCTTGACATCCCAAAGGAGGAAGAACTGACCGGCCGGGGGGTTGCCTACTGCGCAAGCTGTGACGGAATGTTTTATAAGGACAAAACCGTTGCGGTTGTTGGCGGCGGCAATTCTGCGGCGGCGGATGCTATGGTGCTGTCGCGCATCGCGAAAAAGGTTTATCTGATTCACCGCAGAGACCAACTCCGGGCCACAAAGATTTATCACGAGCCGCTGAAAAAGGCGGAAAATATCGAATTTTGCTGGAACAGTGCCGTTTCCGAATTGCTCCACAATGATAAGCTCACCGGCGTAAAGCTGAAGAACACCCTAACAGGAGAGGAATCTCAGCTGGCACTGGACGGGCTCTTTATCAGCGTCGGAAGAAGCCCCAATACAGAGCTGTTTCGGGGCCAGTTAGCATTGGATGAAGCCGGCTATCTGGTTGCTGACGAGTCCACCAGAACCAACATCCCCGGTGTTTATGCCGTAGGCGACGTCAGAACCAAGGCAGTCCGGCAAATCGTCACCGCCGCCGCAGACGGCGCTGTGGCCGCCCATTATGCAGAGGAGTATTTGCTGGAAGGTTCTGAATCAGAAAACAATCTAGGGTAATCTTCTTCAATATGAATCCACAAAGCCCCGATAAACCTTTGTGGCACAAGGACTTCCGGAATTTTGACTAAAATGTATCTTCACGCAACTCCATGCATCTGCCTGCCAAAAGGGTGTACAAAAGCTGTATGGGAAAAGTGTAACTACCGGGAAAAACCCAATGCAACAGAGCCTATGACAACACCCCGTCTTCACAAAAAAGACGGGGTATCTTGTTTCATTTAATCATATCAATCCCACGCTGGAGTGTATCCGCAGAGATAGCTCCGGTTGCCTGTGCAACAAGATATCCTTCCGCATCGACAAAGTAAGTGGTAGGCAAAGAATATACGCTGTAGGTCGTTGCCGCATCTGAGTCTGTATCATAGAACACCGGAAAGGAATATCCTTTCTCAGAAATAAACGTTTTTGCGGAGCTTAGTGTCTCGCGGCCGCCAGTCATATTGACCATCAAGAAATGGATCTCATTCCCAAGCTCCAGATATTTTTCGTGGAAATCAGGCATCTCGCTTTGGCAAGGGCCGCACCAGCTTGCCCAGAAATTCAGCACGATTGGCTTCCCAATATAATCAGACAGATTGACTTTGTTTCCCGATGCATCATAAACAGTGAAATCAGGGGCCTTGGTCAGTTGCTGTTCCGTGCCACCTGTAGCCGAGCTGTCGCTTTGACTTTCGTTATCATTCTTATTTTGCTCTCCCTGTATCAGCAACCTGTCGGGAGTATCGTCTTTGCTAAGTTGCGTATAAAGCACCGAAGCACCGCCGATCAGAAGAACAAACGCCAACACAAGTATGATTATATTTTTCTTCTTACTCATAGTTCCTCCTTAAGCTGAGGGGAATCGAACCACGATAGGTTTTGTCAGGCTGTTTTCTGCCAACGCTGCGGAAAATCCCTTGACAATACCAACGGGTATTCCCTTCGTGATTTTTCTTGCCTTGCCAATAAAACAGCTCTGTCAAAACTGCACAGCACCCCACAGCAAGAAGTTTTGCTTTGGATTTTGGTGCAGATGACGCAGCCTTGCTGACGCAAGGCAAGGAAGATAAGCAAAAATACAAACAAAAGAACTGCTGTGGGGCTGTCGGGATTCGACTCCCCTCAGCTTACCCGAGAAGACTCAAAAACCGTCCGAGCATTCCCGTTGCCATCAGAATACCGATTACAACGAGCAAACTTCCGCTGACGATATTGATAACCTTGTAGTTTTTCTTGATCCAGTTGAATGCCGATTTCAGATAATCAATCAGCACCGCACTGAGAACGAACGGGATGCCAAGTCCCAGCGAATATGCCAAAAGCATCAGCATGCCTTCTACGATATGTGCCTGTTGGGATGCCAGCATCAGCGCTGAGCCGAGAAACGCTCCCACACAAGGCGTCCAACCGACAGAGAATACCATGCCGAAAAGCAGTGCCGGGAAAAATCCCATATTATCGGTTTTAACCGACTTTCCACCACCTCGGAACAGGTTCAGCTTAAACACTCCAAGGAAATTCAGGCCAAAGAATACCACGATAAGGCCCGAGACAATATTAACGGCAGTCTGGTACTCTCTTAAGAAGCTTCCTACCGTTCCCGCAAGGGCTCCGAGCATCACAAATACAACAGTAAAGCCGGTAACGAAGCCGAGCGCGCCTTTCAGCGTTTTGCTCGTAGTCCGTTCGCCGCCGCCTGCAAAGTAGGAGATATAGATCGGCAGCATTGGGAGCAGGCACGGTGAAATAAAGGTTATAATGCCTTCAAGAAATGCGATCACATATTGCATTTACCGTCACACCCCTTTCCAAAAAGTCCCGAGAGCAATCGTCCTATCACTCCCATATAGATCATAGTAATAATGGGATTTGACGTAATTGGACAACTACCCTTGGAACAACCAACGGCATAATAATACCCAAGTCCCACAAGCGCACCGCCTATGGTAAACAACAGTGGACGAAGCCAATTTTTGATTTTCATCTTTACGCCCTCCTTTACGAGTCACCTTGGCTCTCACCGTGAGGTCATCACTCGAATGCTGAAATACTTTCAGAACGAAGGAATGGTCAAGCTCTCCCGCGGCACAGTTGCGCCTGCAGACAAAACCAAGTTAGAAGAACTGAGCGAAGAATAAACGATGTCCGCCGATGCAGCTGCAGTGGCGGACATTCTTCTCAGATAATTTCAGTAAGCTGATACCCTGCATCTTCGATGACAGTCTTGAATACTTCGTCCGTTACATTCTGGTTCAGTTTCACCTTAGCGGTCTTTTCCTCCAGGCTTACGGTTACTTCTGCAACGCCGGGAACGGCTGCCAGGGCCTTCTGAACGTGCATCACACAGTGGTTGCACATCATACCTTCAATTTTCAAAAGCTTCTCCACGGGAATCTCTCCTTCCGTTTCTGTTTGCGCCGATACTGTTTCAGCGGCGCTGTTATTCTTATTGGTGATATGCTTTGGCTTAAACCACCGCAGGCGCAGGGCATTGGTTACCACGAATACAGAGCTGAAGCTCATGGCAAAAGCACCGATCATGGGATTCAGCTTCAGGGCAAAGGGCGGGAAGAACAGACCCGCTGCCACCGGAATGCCGATGATGTTGTAGATAAAGGCCCAGAACAGATTTTGCTTGATGTTACGGATGGTTGCCTTACTCAGCTGGATAGCGGTAACCACATCCATCAGATCGCTTTTCATCAAAACAATATCAGCTGATTCCATGGCGATATCGGTTCCCGCACCGATGGCAATGCCCACGTCCGCTCTTGCCAGAGCCGGTGCATCATTAATGCCGTCACCCACCATGGCTACTTTCTTGCCTTCACTCTGCAAGCGGCGGATCTCCTGTTCTTTGTCCTGAGGGAACACTTCTGCTACCACCCGGTCAACACCCACCTGACGGCGAATGGCTTCCGCAGTTCTTAAGTTGTCTCCGGTGAGCATGACCACTTCAATTCCCATACTGGACAATTGGGATATTGCCTGGGCACTGGTAGGCTTCACCACATCTGCTACCGCTATGACACCCAGCAGTTTGCCATCCTTGGCAAAAAACAGCGGGGTCTTTCCGTCGTATGCCAATTCCTCTCCCTTTGTCATAAGCGTACTACCGGGGATGTTATAGGCTTCCATCAAACGGCGGTTGCCGGCAAGAACAAGTTCTCCTTGAATTACACCGGTAATTCCCTGACCGGGTATCTGGCTGAAATCGCTAACGCTTAAGTTTGCATAGCCTGTTTTCTCAGCTTCCGCTACGATAGCATCTGCCAGCGGATGCTCCGACAGCTTTTCAAGAGATGCCGCAATCTGTAAAAGTTCTTTTTCGGAAGTGCCTTCACGGCAAAGAATATCCGTAACAGCAGGCTTGCCTTCGGTAATGGTTCCTGTCTTATCCAGTACCACCGTATCAATGCTGTGGGCAGTTTCCAGTGCCTCCGCGGATTTGATCAAAATTCCGTTGGCAGCACCCTTACCGGTTCCCACCATAATCGCAGTAGGCGTTGCCAACCCCAAAGCGCAGGGACAGGAAATGACCAAAACGGAAATGCCGATGGAGAGGGCAAATTCCAGACCGTATCCGGCCAACAGCCAAACGATAGTGGCAATCACCGCAATTGCGATGACAGCGGGAACAAACACGCCGCTGACCTTATCCGCCAGCTTTGCAATAGGGGCTTTGGAGCTGGTAGCTTCGTCCACCAACCGGATAATCTGTGCCAGGGTGGTGTCATCGCCCACCTTGGTGGCCTTCATCTTGAGAAAGCCGGACTTGTTGATGGTGGCACCGATCACTTTATCTCCGGCATGCTTTTCTACCGGGATACTTTCGCCGGTCAGGGCGGACTCGTCCACAGAGGAATTACCCCACACCACGATGCCATCCACCGGGATGGACTCACCGGCTTTCACGATGAGGATATCCCCAAGCTGCACATCCTCTACAGGTATCTGATGCTCCTGACCGTCCCGTTCCACTGTGGCAACCTTAGGAGCCAGATTCATCAATTTGGTAATCGCATCAGAGGTCTTTCCCTTTGCCCGGGCTTCCAGTGTCTTACCCAGAGTAATGAGAGTCAGAATCATGCCTGCAGATTCAAAGTACAGATCCATCATAAAGGTATGGACCGTGTCCATATCCCCGTGTCCCATACCGATACCGATTTTGTAAATGGCGTAAATACCATAAACAGCAGCGGCACCGGAACCGATGGCGATCAGGGAATCCATATTTGGTGCACCCTTAAAAAGGGAGCGGAAACCCACCTTAAAGTATTTGCTGTTGATAATGAGTATCGGAAGCAGCAGGAGAAACTGGGTAAAGGCAAAAACAAGGGCATTTTCCATTCCCAACAGGAAGCTCGGCAAGGGCCAGTTCATCATGTGTCCCATAGAGATGTAAAACAGAGGAAGGGTAAACAGCGCAGACAGAATAAGCCGCTGCTTCATAGCCTTGTATTCTGCCTGTGCGGTACTGATTTCCTGCTTTGCTCCGGTTTTGTGCCGAGGACCGGACTTAGGAATCGCACCATAGCCGGTATTCTCAACTGCCTCTACGATTCCGGCAGTATTCATTTCTGACTCATCGTAGGATACTACCATACTGTTTTTCAGCAGATTCACGGACACATCCTTGACTCCCGGCAGCTTCACAACGCAGCCCTCCACTCTGGAGGAACAGGCGGAGCAGGTCATACCGGTAATATCAAACTGTTCTTTACGCATATACATCCCTTCTTCCGTTTTTGCGTCTTTTTTACTTGGGGCGGCTGAGTGGCCGCCCCAAATTTTGTTGTGTTTCTGCAATTAGCCTGCGGCCCAGCCGCCGTCTACCAGCAGTACGTCGCCGCTCACATAGCTGGATTCGTCACTTGCCAGGAACAAGGCAGCCGATGCGATCTGGTCGGCACTTCCGGGAGCCGGTGCAGTCGCCATAACATTTTTGATCCGGTTGTAGCCGTTCATATTGGGCATTCCCATAGAGGTGCTGATCTCGGTTGCGATACCGCCGGGCGCGATGGCGTTGCAGCGGATGCCGTTGGGCATATACATATAGGCTGTGTTTTTCGTCAGGGATACCAGTGCCGCCTTGGATGCGCCGTATACAGCACCGGCAGCAGTCCGCATAGCACCAAAGGATGCCACATTGATAATATTACCGCCGTCTCCCTGCTCCAGGAACACTTGGACCGCTTTTCGCATGGAATACATCGGGCCGTAAACGTTGACGGCAAATACCTGGTCGATCTTCTCATTCTTCACGTCGCCAATGGGACTCATGTCGTCCATAATGCCGGCGTTGTTGATCAGGACATCCAAACGGCCAAATTCTTTTACCGCCAGGTCAATGGCAGATACCATGGTTTCCTCTTTGGAAACATCCCCAGCAAAGGGGGTAACCTTTCCGGGCGCATCCTTCAGCGACGCTGCCAATTCATCCAGCCGCTCCTTGCGGCGGGCAACGGCGATAATGTTTGCGCCTTCTTTGGCAAACCGTTCCACGATTGCCTTTCCCATACCGGAGGAAGCACCGGTCACGACTACAGACTTTCCATTCAATTTCATAATAATACCACCTTTCTGTTGATTGGTTGTTTTTGAATACATCTATAGTATAACCTGTGGCCGGGATTTCATCTGTGATAATATCACACAAAATACCACTCTCGCCAGAACGGAAAGCGTTGTATCATTTTTAGTTGTCCATACCGCACAGGCTTGCCTTTTCGAACAATGCCCGGTCGTTCATGACCGCATCATAGAATCGGAAGCCTCCGGCGAAGTTGTAAGCTTCAAAGCCGTACCCTTCCAAAATCCGAGTGGCAATATAGCTGCGCAGACCGCTCTGGCAGATGACATATACAGGCCTTCCCGCCTCAATTTCCCCGATCCGTTCCCGCAGCTCATCAACGGGAATGTTTTTAAAACCCTCAATATGTCCTCGGCTATATTCACCCACAGTCCGGGTGTCCAGCAAGGTCACACTTCCGTCCCGGGGCAGCTTTGCTGCATCCGCCAGATGCCACTGCTTCAGACCCTTGGAGATGTTGTCAATCATAAAGCCTGCCATATTCACCGGGTCCTTGGCTGAAGAATAGGGCGGCGCATAGGCGAGGTCCAAATCCTTCAGATCGGTTGCCTTCAGTCCTGCATGGATGGCAGTAGCCAGCACATCGATGCGCTTATCTACACCATCATAGCCCACGATCTGAGCGCCCAGCAGGCGGTAGGTTTCCTTTTCAAAGACTACCTTCATGGTCATGAGCTTGCCGCCGGGATAGTAGCCCGCATGGCTCATGGGAGAGAGAATGACGGTATCCACATCCAGTCCGGCTTTTCGGGCATTGGTCTCGTTGATGCCGGTGGTGGCTGCGGTCATATCAAAGACCTTGATTACAGAGCTCCCCTGGCTGCCTAAGTACCGGCTGTCGCCGCCGCAGATATTGTCCGCTGCGATCCGTCCCTGCTTGTTGGCCGGGCCTGCCAGTGCGATTAGAGCATCCTCACCGGTAACACAGTGCTTCACCTGAACGGCATCCCCCACGGCATAGATATCTGGTACGGAAGTTTCCATCCGGCCATTCACCAGAATGCTGCCCTTGATACCGAGCGCCAGACCGGCATCCCTGGCAAGGGTAGATTCCGGAGCAACACCAATGGCAAGCACCACCATATCCGTATGGATGGCCTCTCTGTCCTTCAGCAAAACATCCACACCACCGTCACGCTCAGCAAAGCCCTCCACGCTGTACCCCAGTGCCAGTTTCACACCGTGCTTGCGGACTTCGCTGTGGATAAAGGAAGCCATATCCGCATCAAAGGGGTTCATCAACTGTTTGGGCCGCTGGACGATGGTCACATCCATGCCACGCTCCCGTAGATTCTCTGCTACTTCCAAACCGATGAATCCACCACCCACCATCACCGCAGATTTCGGCTTGTGCTGATCCACAAATTCCTTGATCCGGAAGGTATCCTCTACGGTGCGCAAAGTGAACAGTTTGTCGCTGTCCATCCCCGCGCGGCCCGGCCATACAGGCTTTGCGCCGGGTGAAAGCAGCAGCTTGTCGTAGTTTTCTTCAAATTCCTCGCCGATTTCTAAGTTTTTTACAGAAACGGTCTTTCTGTCGGGATGGATTGCGATGACTTCGTGATGTACTTTCATGTGTATACGGAATCGGGAGAAGAAGCTCTCCGGGGTCTGGAGGGTCAAATCATCAGGGTCTTCAATCACACCACCGATATAATAAGGCAGACCGCAGTTGGCATAGGAAACATAGCCTGACCGCTCAAACACAACAATTTCAGCCTGCTCATCTAATCTGCGGATTCTTGCCGCGGCAGTTGCTCCACCTGCCACGCCTCCTACGATCACAATTTTCATATAGACTCCACCTTTCCGTGATAAGCGGCAATGCCGCCAATATTCCGAACATTGGTATAGCCCATCTGTCCGAGTGCCGACGCAGCCTGCTTGCTTCCGGCATCGGAATAGCAATATACAAACAATTCTGTATCTTTATTTTCCACTACAGACCTTACCTTGTCAAGGGTTTGCAGCGGAACATTTTTACTTCCCGGGATATGTCCTTCGCTGTATTCTTGCGGGGTGCGCAAGTCGATCTGCACTTTATGATAAATACCGCCGGTCATCCTGGCAGATTTTTGCTCCCGTAGGATCTGCAGCAATGTAGGCGTATCGTTTTTCTTATTCACACGCTCCGGCTTCTGCACGTCATCTGGAATGTACCAAGTTTTGCCGATAAGCTTGGCGTCACGAATTCTGCATGGCACAGTAATTTCGCACACTTCGTTCTGAAAGCTCCCATTTTTCAGCTATTTTAGCGACAGATACATATTCCATAGTAAACTCCCGGCAATTTTTCTTTGCTTGTATTATACTATATTATCAGCAAAGTATCAACAGAGTCTTCCGTTTAATAAAATCTTTGTTGCCGATAAACCGTTAAATAATTTGGATATTGCATATTAAAACGGCAGAGAGGTCCAGCCTCCCTGCCGTCATTACTGTGTGTATTAGCTTGCCTCAAATTCTCCGGATTGAGAACCAACCGCGATTGTGTAAGTTTCACCCTTTTTGATGTCGGGGCTTGAGAGAATAACCACCGCAAAATTCAGCTCCGGAGCGTACTCGATAATAATATTTCCGGATTGATCCTTCAGGACGATCTTTGTACCTGCGGCTTGATTACCCACACGCACCGCAACAACACCTTGTTCCGAATCACTAAAGGTCTGTGCCATACCGGAAGCACCTGTACCAATAAATGTGCCGCCTGTAATTGTAGCACTTCTGTCGTAATCAAGAGTTGCGGTATCACCTTGTGTCGGTCCGCAAACGACCGTATAACCACCGGTGATTTCAAGAATACCGTTTGCATCAATACCATCACCCGAAGCTTTTACATAAAGAACACCGCCGGAGATTACGATACTGCCGTTACCGGAGGACATTCCACCGAAACCTCCGCCCATGCCGTGTTTACCACCGCCGAACATACCATCACGACCACCGGTCGTACCACTGGAATCCGTTCCGCCTGCAGCATTCAGTCCATCATCACTGGCGACAATCTTAAACTCTCCACCCTTGACATCAATGTTGAGTGCTTCCAAGCCCTCATAACTTTCGGTAATATTGAAAGTGCCTGCTGTAATGGTGAGACTTTCTTCTGCGTGGATAGCGTCATCGCCGGATGTGATTTCAAATGTGCCGCCGTTTATGGTCACAGATACATCCGAATGAACAGCGTCATCCGCAGAGTCGATCTTAAAAGTGCCGCCGCTGATCCGAAGGCTGTTTGCTGCTTTAATGCCCTTCATACTCGTACTGTTTTCATCTGTCGTGGTGGTTGAGCTCTGTGAGCCACCAGGCCGCATACCGCCGGGGCCGCCGCCCATAAAACCGCCGTAGTTACCGGAGGATGCTTTAGAACCGTTCTCGCTGCCACCGCCGATAAGAAGATCAAAGGTGCCGTCCTCAATCTGAAGATAAGCTCCTGCGGCGATACCGTCGCCCTCCGCCTCCGCTTTAATGCTTCCACTTGAGATATAAACAAATCCCTTTTCAGCATCCTCTGTATTCTCACAATGAATGGCATCCTTACCCGCATCAATCGTAAAGGCTGCCTCGGAAATTCTTACACTGTCATTGGCATCTACTGCATGAGATGCAGAATGAATCGTATAAGTGCCGCCTGTAACAACCAGATCATCCTTGCAAACAATGCCATGTCCTGCGGGCGATGTAACGGTTAACGAGCCTGCTCCATTGAGTGTCAAATCTTGTTTTGAGAACAAAGTTCCGTCAATATTATTATCGTCAATAGCGGAGAAACTGCCGCCGTTAGCAAGCGTGTTTGTTGTTCCTTCGGCAAGGGTTAAAAAGACCTTGTCTGCCTCCAAAACATACAGCGCTGCTGATGTCTTGCTTGTGATGTTTACGCCGTCAAAAACAAGCTGCAGTTTTGCGGTATCTTTTGCATTGACGATCAGCATACCATCTGTCAGCTCACCTGAAATAACATAGGTTGCTTCCTCGGTGATCGTGACTCTTGAACCGGATATATTAACGCTGTTGGAACTGGCGGTTGCTGATGTGCCGTTTAGATGGATCGTAACTGCCTTGCTGTCATCATAGTCGGCTTTATTGTCTCTCTCGGTAAACATATCGGAATCCGTTTGCGAAAAATCTACGTCAACAGGAGTCGACGTGCCGTTTTCACCGCCATTCACAGTCCCATTCTCACCGGTATTATCCTGACTGTTACTGCCGCATCCCGCAAGAAGGCTGAGCGTCAAGGTCAGTATTAACAGAGTTGATAAAAATCTCTTCATACATATCTCCCTTACAGTTCTGTCACTGTTGTCCCTTGTTTGGACACTGTTATTTCCAGATTTCCGTTGCGGCAACGGATCTTATCAATCATTTCCTTCTCTCTGGACACATCCCGCAACACCACGTTGTATGTAAGCTTGAACATACTTCCCATATTGGTACTCTTTACACGGGCAAGATCGTAAGATTTTGTGTACGCAGCAAAGATATCGTCAAACACACCGGAGTAATCTAAATCTTCAGGAATGGTAATGGATAATGTCTTATAGGTTTCTGCATTTTTCTTTGCACCAAAATCAAGACGGTTATACAGAACAAAAATGATACTCATAATCACGGTAAAGAGTGCCGCAAAACCGAGGTAACCCATACCGGCAATCAACCCTGCACCCATAGCAAGGAACAAGGTGCAGATTTCCTTTGCCGTACCGGGAACACTGCGGAAGCGCACGAGGCTGAATGCACCGGCTACAGCCACACCCGTTCCCACGTTGCCATTGACCATCATAATAACGATACAAACGACCGCCGGAAGCAATGCAAGTGTAACAACAAAGCTCTTTGTATAACGGGTGCGGTACATATAGGCAAACGCCATTACAAGTCCTAATACAAGAGAGCACCCCAAGCAGAGCAGAAAATCGGTAACACTGATGACCGCAGTTAAATCTGTATCAAATAGTCCTTTAAATAAATTTTCAAGCATTTATAGCTACCTCCAACATATTATGTTCGTTAATTGTATGGGTTTGAGAAAAAATCAACGTTCTGTACGCTGTTCCGTATTTTGAAAAGGATGTTTTATATATCTTTTCACGTGACAACACCTCTGTCATCCAAAGCGGAATACCGCCTGAGCATTTTATCTCCATTAACACCTTGCCTTCGGGAAGGATCGTCGTTCCGTATACTTCGGATTCCAAAGATAAGTCCTCTTGCCTGCAAAGAATGGTATCGTCAAAGGTCACACGAAAATCCGAGCCGTCATTTGCGTAGTATGCTTCTCGCTCATAAGAGAGGAAAACCGCAGGGTGCAAAGTTTT
>JAZNIX010000027.1:0-2505 GCA_045577715.1 Faecousia sp. | reverse complement strand
AACCCCGTGTCCTTTGGGACACGGGGTTTTTTGCCGTTGGAGATTCGAAAAATAAATTGCAACAGTCCAGCGGACTGTTGCTTGTCGAATGTCAATCGTTGTATAGGAATTGCATAATTTTTGCTTTTTTCTGCGCATGGTGTAAGATTCCCTGTTGTTTCGGTAGTATAATAGTAGAATCAGTAAAATGCGAAAGGAGCACACCCCATGAACGGAAAGAGCAAATGCAAAATTCTGAAGGAAATCCGCCGTCAGATCGCCCTGGAGAATGATATCACCTATGTCACCTCAGAGTGCAAATTCCAGGGAAACTGCTCCGGCACCTGCCCCAAATGTGAAGCCGAAGTCCGCTATCTGGAAGAAGAGCTGCGGAAACGACAGCAGCTGGGCAAGCAGGTGGCCGTTGCCGGCATTGCTGCCGCTTTGGTGATTGCCTCCTCCGGCTGTATTCCCGTGGAATACGGTGGAGTTCCCCTGCCGCATCCTTCTTCCTCCACACAAGAAACAGAGCCTCTCATGGGGGAGCCGGTCATTGCAGACCCCACCGAGCCTTGGGAGGGTGAACTTCTGCCCGACGAAACCGAGTCCGATTTGCAAGGCAAAATTTCCTGAGATGCCCATGGAACATACCGCTCCTGTCATCACCTTTGCCCGCCTGCGGATGCAGGTGGATGGCCCAGGTATCACCACATTGGTGGCCTTTCATGGCTGCCCACTGCGATGCCACTGGTGCATCAATGCCTATTCCTTCGCCCCCGAAACCAAGAGAACTGATATGACCGCCCAGCAGCTTTATGACCGGGTGAAACTGGATGAATTGTATTTTCTCTCCACCGGCGGCGGCATTACCTTCGGTGGGGGTGAACCCCTACTGCAGGCCCCCTTCCTGGCAGAATTCCGCCAAATCTGCGGCCCAAATTGGCACTTATGCGCTGAAACCTCCCTCAATGTCCCCTGGGAGCTGGTGGCGTTGGCTGCCGGCTGCATCGATCATTTCTACATAGATTGTAAGGATACCAATCCTGCCATCTACCGCCGTTACACCGGGCAGGACAATGCCCGGATGCTGGATAATCTTCAAAAACTACTGGAAATTGTGGGTCCGGATCGAATCACGGTTCGCGTTCCTCTGATTCCGGAGTTTAACATCCCGGAGGATCAGCACCGCAGCCAAGCATTGCTGGAGAAAATGGGACTGACCCAATTTGATGTATTTTCCTACAAGCTCCCCAAATAAGAAAGCAGCAGGATCACTGTGGATCCTGCTGTGTTTTTTTGTTTTCCAGGCCATAGGCCACCAGTGCGCCCAGACCCGCCGCAGCCGCAACCATGCCGACATAAAACCAGGGGTCAGACAGCAGATGGAACCACCAATCATAGCCGTAGTACATATCCTTGCCAACAGTCACCAGCGACCTGGCCGCTATCAGGCCTACCAGCGCCAAACATCCCAGAACAATACCTTTCCAGGGGATTCTTCTCACAATGGTTCCTCCTTCGCCTCTATATGATTGATTATTATACCACAAAACAGCGAGTTTGCAACAGCAATCCTACGCAGAAATTTTCATCAAGCAGTGTGCTTCCAATTATGCGAAATAAGATAAAATAATAGTAAATTGTCTCGTAGTATCCGATTCGCCCAAGAGAATCTCTACCCGGTTTTCCAGCCAGGTTATCTTTTGAATATTCCCCGCAAACACGCCCGCGCCGTCATTGAATAACTGAAATTCCTCTTCGTTGATCACCGCATTATCACGGTCTGTCAATACCAGTTTGGCATCCACCGGGCCAAAGGTCCAACGGGGACTACCCAATTGGTATAAGGAAAGGGTATAGTTGCCGTCTGCACTTTGCTCAGAGGTAATAAAAATGACTTCTTCCGTATCCGTTTCAAAAAAACATGCAGAAAAGGTCATCATCATAACAATAACCAAAAAGATAGTTGCAATCCTTTTCATATCATCACCCCACAGCTAGCTTAGCAGAAAGCCGTCAATAAATCAATATGCAAAGTATTGGAAATATCAAAAAAGGAAGCACACCGCTTGGTGTGCTTCCTTTGGCTCCCCCTGTTGGACTCGAACCAACGACCTGCGGATTAACAGTCCGTCGCTCTACCGACTGAGCTAAGGGGGAATCTTTGTGTTCGCGTTACCTATTTTCACGGCCAGTCACCCGGCAACTATCGTCGGCGTACATGTGCTTAACTTCTGTGTTCGGGATGGGAACAGGTGGACCCACATGACAATCAACACGAACTATTTTGGATGGGCTTTGAACCCATCGTTTCTATGTTAAAAGCCCGTCGGCTTTCAACTTTGACATTGTAGCACCCTTTTCCTGATTTGTCAAGAAAAAAGTTTGGTGACCCATACCGGATTCGAACCGATGTTAACGGCGTGAGAGGCCGCTGTCTTAACCACTTGACCAATGGGCCATTTGGTGCACCTTCACGGACTCGAACCGGGGACCCACTGATTAAGAGTCAGTTGCTCTACCAAC